>JBEHYF010000238.1:0-6017 GCA_048498315.1 Actinomycetota bacterium | reverse complement strand
CCGGCCCGCCCGTCCCCGGCCCGCCCGTCCCCGGGCCGCCGGCGTCACCGGGCCCGTACGCCGGTCCGCGGCCGCTGCCGTCCCGGCGCGAACCGGCCAGCCCGCCGCCCTGGCTGCCGAAGAACCCGCCATCGCGCACGTAGCCGCCGGTGTCGTACCAGTCACGACCGTCGCGCCCAGCGCCCGGCCCGCCCGGTCCGCCGGAGTCACCCCGCCCGTAGGCCGGTCCGGGCCCGGTGCCGTACGGATCGCGCCCGCCTGCGCCGTAGGGGTCGCGTCCACCTGGCCCGTACGGGTCGCGTCCGCCGGGGGCCGCCGCGTACCGATCCCGGTCGCCGGGGGAGTACCGGTCCTGCTCGCCAGGTCCGTAGAGGGCCTGATCGTACGCGCCGCCAGGCCCTGACGTGCCGTACACGCCGCCGGACTCCGCCATGCCGTACGCGCCGCCTTGGCCTTGCGGGCCGGCGGGCGAGTATGGGTCCTGGCCGGCTCCCGGGGCGGGGTCGTCCGGGCGGAGCGGCCGGGGCGCGAAGGGACCGGGATCCGCCTCTGGCTGCGGGGCCGAGCGGTCGCGCGGCCGAAGGTCCCCCGGCATCCCATACAGATCCCCGTCGTCGGGCGTACCGCCCGCGGGCACGTCATTCCGGCGACGTCGGCTCACGACTTGTCCCCATTCGCGGCTCTTGCGGGTGTTGCGGCTGAGTGTAGAGCGGAACAGTAGCGGTCTTCGCAATGTGCCCCAAAAACGATCAAATCCCCTGGCATCGCAGGTCAACCCAGTCAGAGTCCGTCAAGGCCGGTCAGCTCGGCGACGGCGGCGAAAAAGCCTGAATCGGGGCTGTCCATGCGGCAGAGTGACGTAAGAAATTCGTGATCGGAGAAACCGGATGGCGGAGCGTGCGGGAGCGGTGCTCGACGATCCACCCGACGAGCAGCGGGACGGCCGAATGATCACCTGGATCGCCTGGATCGCCGTGGCCTGCTGGCTGCTGTGGGCGGTGGCGCGGCTCGCCGGCGCCGACCGCGTCCTTGCCCTCGCGCCCGTCCTGATCCCGGCGATGGCCGCCGTCCCGTACGCCGCGGCCGGCGCGATCGTCCCGATCCTGCTCGCGGCGCTGGCCCGCAGCCTCACCGCGTTCGCCGCCGCGGTCGGGGTCGCCGCGCTGTTCGCCGGCATCGTGCTGCCCAGGGCCGTCGGGTCGCCCCGCCCGCCGGCGCACGGCCCCCGTCTGCGCGTGCTCACCGCGAACCTGCGCTTCGGCGGGGCGGGCGACGCGGGGCTGGTCGCCCTGGTGCGCCGCACCGGTGCCGACGTGCTCAGCGTCCAGGAGTTCACGCCGGAGGCGGCCGCGCGGCTGGACGCCGCCGGCATCGGCCGCCTCCTCCCGTACCGGCTGCTCGAACCGCGCGGCGGCCCGGCCGGCACCGGCCTGTACGCCCGCTACCCGCTCACGCCGCTGCCCGCGCCCGGCCCCACCACCTTCGCGATGCCGAGCGCGACCCTTGCCGTGCCGGGCACCGCGCCGGTGCGGATCACGGCCGTGCACCCGCCCGCGCCACTCGGCCCGGACGCCCGCCGCTGGGCGCACGACCTGCACGAGCTGCCCGCCGCGACACCGCACGGCCCGGTGCGCATCCTCGCCGGCGACTTCAACGCCTCCCTCGACCACACCGTCCTGCGGTCGATCCTGCGCCGCGGCTACGCCGACGCCGCCGACCGGGCGGGGAAGGGACTCGTGCCGACCTACCGGCCGTTCCCGCCGATCACCATCGACCATGTCCTCGCCGACCGGCGCTGCGCCATCCTCGGCGTGAACGTGTTCTTCCAGCCCGGCAGCGACCACCGGGCATTGTTCGCCGAGCTGCGCCTGCCCTGACCGGGCATCCGGCCGCCGCCGCGATACTGGAGGTCATGGCCCGCCTGATCCCCGTCGACGACCCCGCCGACCCGCGGCTCGCCGACTACACCCGCCTTCGGGACGTCAACCTGCGCAAGAGCCTGGAGGCCGAGCACGGGCTGTTCATGGCCGAAGGCGAGAAGGTCATCCGCCGCGCCGTCGCGGCCGGGTACCCGGTGCGGTCGATGCTCATGGCACGGCGCTGGATCGAGCCGCTGTCCGACGTGCTCGGCGACGCCCCGGGCTACGTCGTGGACGACGAGGTCGCCGAGGCCGTCACCGGCTTTCCCGTCCACCGCGGCGCCCTCGCGTCCATGGAACGCCTGCCGCTCCCGTCCGTCGCCGAGGTGCTCGCCGGCGCGCCGCCCGCCGGCCGCCGCCCTGGCACCCCGGCGACGGGAGATGGCGCGGCGCCCGCGGGTGACGGGGCGGCGGACACGGGCGTCGGCGCGGCCCGGCGCGGCGGCACCGGTCCGGAACGGCGCACGGTACCGCAGCGCGTCCTCGTCCTGGAGGACCTGGTCGACCACGGCAACGTCGGGGCGATCTTCCGCTGCGCGGCCGCCCTGGGCGCCGACGCGGTGATCCTGTCACCGCGCTGCGCCGACCCGCTGTACCGGCGGTCGGTGAAGGTGTCGATGGGCGCCGTCTTCGCCATCCCGTACGCCCGGATGGCGAACTGGCGGCACGGCCTGGACGAGCTGCGCGCGGCCGGTTTCACGCTGCTCGCCCTCACCCCCGACCAGACCGCGACGCCCATCGGCAAGGCGCCGATCGGCGGGCGGGCCGCCCTGCTGCTCGGCACCGAGGGCGACGGGCTGTCGTCTCGCTGGCTGGACCAGGCCGACCACGCCGTCTGCATCCCGATGAGCGCCGGGGCGATGGACCTCGGCGTCGACTCCCTCAACGTCGTCGCCGCCACCGCCATCGCCTGCCACGAGCTGATCCGCGACTGACGGAGACGATGCCGGCGAGCGGCTTCGTGCCGGTCATGGTCCGTAGCGGTCATGGAAGGAAGCGCCGCCGCCGGGCGCACTCCACCGCTGGCCGGACGGGCGCCGGGCCTGGGCGCCGGGCGAGTCCCAGCGGCAACAATCGTTTACAACGTTCCAAGTGATGCTTACCCTCATCGGTAGTCCCGTTCGATCATGGGACGGGGGCCCTGATCGCCGTACGGATGCTACGGAGGTGGCCCCCGTGTCAGTCGAGCGAACAGTCCCGCGCACCGATCGGCCCGAACGGCTACGTCGCGGCGTGCTCGGGCTCGCCGACATCACCGCGTCGACGATGGCGAACATCGGCCCCGCGATGAGCTTCTTCTTCGGATTCGGGCTACTCGCCGAGGCCGCCGGCGTCGCCTCGCCGCTGACGATCGTGGCGGCGGCGGTGGCGGTGGCGCTGCTCGGCAACACGCTCGCGGAGTTCTCCCGGTCGATCCCGTCGACGGGGTCGTTCATCACGTTCATCGGGCGCGCCTTCGGCCCGGTCATGGCGCTCACCACCACGATCGTGGTGTCGCTGGGGTACATCATCGCGGTGGCGTCGGTCGTCGGCATCTCCGGCGGCTGGACGTCGATCATCCTCGCCCACTACTTCCACGTCCACGTCGCCTGGCAGTGGTTCACCGTGCTGTTCACGCTGGCAGCGTTCGCGCTGTGCGTCAAAGGCGTGTCGATCTCCACGCGCTGGGCGGGGGCGCTGTTCGCGTTCGAGATCGGCCTGCTGATCGTGGTGAGCGTCTGGGTGCTGATCAGCCGGCACGGCGACCTGCGGCTCACCCCGTTCGAGCCATCGCACCTGGCCAGCGGGTTCAAGGGCCTCGGGCTCGGCTTCCCGCTCGCCGTCTACCTGTTCATCGGCTGGGAGAATTCCGCCGCACTGGCCGAGGAGACCAGCGAGCCGCGCCGCGCCGTGCCCCGCGCCATCTACCTCTCGATCGTCGCGATGACGGCCGGCTACCTGCTGTTCGCCTACACGACGGTGGTCGGCTTCCGCTACGACACGAAGGCGCTGAGCGGCGCGGAGGTTCCGTTCGTGTCGGTCGCCCAGGGCGTGCTCGGCGGCGCCGCCGTGCTCGCGTACGTCGCAGGCTTCACCTCGATCATCGGCGCGCTGATCTCGGCGTCGAACTCCCAGTCCCGCCTGATCTTCAACGCGGGCCGCGAAGGCCTGCTGCCCCGTGTGGTCGCCCGTGTCACGCCCGTGTCCCGTACGCCGTGGGTGAGCTTCCTCGTCTACCTGGTGATCGCCTTGGGCCTGGCCTTCGGCTGGGGGTGGAACCTCGACCCGGTGGCGTTCTTCGGCGACGCGGCGACGCTCGGCACCATCCTGGTCTCGGCGACCTGGCTGGTCGCCAACCTCGCCCTGCCGGTCTACTACCGGCGCGCGCACCCGGACCTGTTCCACCCGGTCCGCCACGTCGTCCTGCCGCTTCTGGGCGTACTGGCGATCGGTTTCCCGCTGTACGAGCTGGTCAAGCCGGGACAGCCGAGCCCGTTCAACGTCTTCCCCTGGATCAGCCTCGCCGTCATCGTGCTGGCCGTCATCTACGCCCTGATCCTCAACGCACGCGACCGCACGCTCGGCGAACGGGTCGGCTCGATCATCGCGGACGCGGACTGACCGCGCCATCAGGACGCGGTCGCCCGTTCTCACCCGCCGGTGACCGCGAGGACGCGGGCGATCCGCCGGGTCGCGCCCTCGATGTCGTCGGCCGGCGTCATGTACTCCAGCTCCATCGGAGCGCCGCACGTCGCCCCGCTCCAGCACCAGTGGAAGTGCAGCGTGCCGTCGTCGCGCGCGGTGATGGCGACCGTCTGCGACGAGCTGCGGCTCGCCATGCGGGCCGGCGGCCGCACGAGACGCTGCGCGCCGTCTTACGCGACGCCGCCGCCGAGGCCATGGAGTTCACCCACGCGACCGCCGTCTCCGGCCGCCACCCGCGAGGGCACCGCAGGCCGCGCCGGCGGCGGCCCCTTGTGCCCCGTACGGCGATCGTCACCCGTTCGAAGAGCATCATGGGCACGCGCCGTCTCTGTGTGCGGCCCGCCCGGCAGGTGCCGTCATGTCGCCCTCCGTCGATTTGAGCGATCGCTTAAATGGCGGCGTACTTGATTTGAGCGACCGCTCAAGAGGGCGATGGTGGAGACCGCGTCAACCCGGCGCCTCGCATTGTGGCCGCGCGTTGCGGCTCGTGGGGTGACCAAATGCCGCGCATGGGGTGACCGGGTCCGGTCCGGAACCGGCCGGTCCCAGGGCACCGACCGAGCTCGTTCCCTCAGCAGGAAATTTTTCCTGCTGAGGGAAGGTTCACACACGAGACACCGGCCGCCGGCGTGGCCGATGTGGTGACACCGGCCGTCGCCGCCGACTCGGTGAACGTTCGTGGACACCCCACTACCGGCTCGGCGCGTCCGGGCTCGCGCGTCCGGGCTCGCGTCCCGGACGGGACCGTGCGGTCAGTGCCTTCCGGCTCGGGCCAGGGCGTGTTCGGCCTGGGCGGCCAGCGTGCCGACGAGGTCGGCCGCGGACGGCAGGTCGGTGATGAGGTCGATGCCCTCGCCGGCCCAGATCGGCAGCGGCGGAACGGCGCCCCGCGCCACGTCGTCGCGATATTCCTGCCGCGCGCGACATGCGCCGGGCGATGGGGGGAGGGGATCCATCGCCCGGCGCGCCGGAGATGACGCTCGGGCGGGATCAGAGGGCGCGCGAACCCGGGCGGCGACGGCGGCGCGTCCGCCGGTGCGCGCCCTTCGGCTTGGCCGGCCTGGCGGCGCGGGCGTTCGCCTTGCCCAGGCGTACCTGCGTCAGCAGCAGCGAGAACGCCACCAGCA
Source organism: Actinomycetota bacterium (assembly GCA_048498315.1). Lineage (GTDB taxonomy): Bacteria > Actinomycetota > Actinomycetes > Streptosporangiales > Streptosporangiaceae > Actinoallomurus. Next base: position 286 of record JBEHYF010000238.1, on the reverse strand, counting down.
GCGCGGCCAGCCAGGCCGCCTGCGTGCTGGCCAGCTTGTCGAACGTCAGCTCGTCCGGCCTCTCGGGCGAGCCCGACATCGACTGGGAGTTCCCGGCGGGCTGCACGAGCGGCGCCGTGGACGGCGTCTGCCCCGGGTTCTGCTGGTTGATCCCCGGCAGCACGGCGTTGTTCTGCGGCGCGACCGACGGCGCCTTGTCGTTCGCCCCGGAGCTCAGATCCGTCGGCGTCGGGCTGCTGTTCGAGCTGCTCGACCCACTGGACCCACTCGACCCGCTGCTGCTCCC
>JBEHYF010000237.1:0-6018 GCA_048498315.1 Actinomycetota bacterium | reverse complement strand
TCGATCAGGGCCCACGTGTAGTCCGGGGTCTGCAGGAGGCCGGGCATCGCGCCGGGCTGGTACTCGCGGATCGTCTTCGCGCCGAACTCGATGTCGGCGTACAACCGCTGCCGGTCGCCCATCGCGTCGCCGTAGGAGTCCCACCAGCCGCGTTCGGCGGCGTCGCGGGCGATGCGGACGATCTCGTGCCACTTGTCGCCCGTCACGCCGAGGACGTCGAGGATCTTCATGACGTCGGCGAGGTCCGGCCTGATGTGGGCGTTCTCCAGTTTGGAGATTTTCATGCGCGACTGGTGGATCCGGCAGGCCAGTTGGTCGGCGGTCAGGCCGCGCGCCTCGCGGAGCGTACGCAACTCTGCGGCGAGGCGTCGCCGGCGGACGAAGGGGCTGCTCATCGTCGACCTCCCCGGGACCGTCGATCAGGGGGTATTGAGGCCGATTACAGCATGTGCTGTTCGAACACGCTGCGGAATCAACGGACATTCGCGCTGGTCCGGTGCCCGGACCGGTGTGCGGCGGGAACGTTCGGCTCTGGAGCGCTCTCTCGCAATGGCGAGCCTGCTCCGCCGCGGCCGGTCTGCCGCAGGCCCTCTCGTGATCGGCCGTCGGCCTTACTCGGCGCCGAAGTACCTGGAGAGGTAGAACCTGTACATCGCGCCCGTTGAAGCCGGCACCTCGCTGTGCTTTGTGATGACCCGATGGCCGGAGAAGTGGGCGGTGTTGATCTGGAGGTCGCCGCTGAGGGCCTTCACCACGTAGCCGGATGAGAGGTCCTGGCGCTCGTTCTCGGTCTTGAACCGGCCGACGTACTGGCCGAGGAAGCGTTTGCCGGCGACGTCGACCTCGACGCCCAGCTCGTCCTCGGCGATGCGGGCGATGACATCGTCGATACCCTCACCTTTGAACATCCGCAGGCCGGGAAGCGCCCAGCAGTTCTCGTACGGCGCGATGGTCCGGCGGACCAGGACTAGGCCGGCTTCGTCGGGCAGCTCGACGACGAGGTCGAACGTCGGGATGACGCTCCACTCCAGGAGCTGTTCGAAGACCTCCCGTGGCGCGAACTTGATCTCAGGGCCGGTCCGGGTGCGCCGTTGAGCTGCCATGGATGCCTCTCTGAGCGATGTCGGTCGCAGTGCGCCAGATCGAGGCGCGATCGGGGAGGGTGATCGGGTCGTCGACGAGTTCGATCCTACGGGCGTAGCTGCCGACCGTACGGTCGTGTTTGATATCGCTCACCCGGAAGAGCATCTGGAACGCGGCGGGGCGCTGTCGCAACCGGTCGGCGATGGTGCTCAGAACCTGGTGATCCTTGAAGAGGAGCTCCAGGGCGCGCGTCCCTGTACCGTGACTGCCGCCGAAGCTGACGATGAAACGACCCTCGTCGATGGCGCTCTGGGACAGGTAGTTCCGGACCTTGGTGACGAGCAGATAGTCCTCTAAGAGGAGACCGTTCTCATCGACCCTCGGCACGTAGAGCCGGTCCGGTCCGGCGATGCGCCAGTTCGGGCGCTCGACCAGGCCCCGGCCGGCAACGAGCCTTCGCGCCACGGCCGAGTCGGCGATCTCGTTCTTGGAGATGACCCAGCGGAACGGCAGGTCGAGCGGTACCTGATCGACCGCCAGGGAGTCCGGATCGCCGTCCGGCGCGTACCCGAACAGCAGCCGGGACAGCCCTTCGGAGGTAGGGCTTCCGATGAGTGCCAGGTCGTGCGCGACGTGGGTGAGGATCTCGTCTTCGACGCGAAGACGTCCGGCCTGCTGTGCGGCCACGTAGGCGTTGCCGCTCGCGGCGGCGAGCCCGTGGAGATTGTCGGGGTGGAGAGTCTCCGTGCCGCCGTAGAGGACGTGCTTCGAGTCGTGCCGGTAGGCGATGAGCTTGCTCTGGTGGAGACCGAGCAGTTCACGGGCGACATTGGCCTGGTCTCGGAATCGTGCTCTCGTCCGCATCCAGCGGGCCGCACGCGTTGACACCGTGACCATTCCTGACGCGCCCGCCGCCTGAGTGGCGACGGTCAGCACCGCGCTGATGTCCATGAGGGAGCCCGTCTGCGATCCGGCTTCGAATCACACCGTCAGCAGTATGGCGGTATCCGGTGGCCCGGAGAACGTTCCTGTGCGGAACGTTCTGCTATCGCACGTGAAGCACCGGCGTGGTCATTCACTCCGATGGCGATCAGGTGCGCCGGTCGGCGCGGTTTCCGGCGCCCAGAGTCAGTCGGCGGCGGTCATCCACTGGTCGTGGAGCTCGCGTGCCCGCTGAGCCAGCACGGGAATGAGCTGGTGGCGGCTCTGCCCGTGGGTCTTGACCCGGTGGCAGTCGGGGCACAGGGCGATCATCTGGACGGGGTGGTCACGGCCGCCGTCGGCCAGTTGCTCGATGTGGTCGATTTCGAGGAGTGGTTCTCCCCGGTCGTTGCGGTCCGGAGCCGGTTTGGCGCATCCGGGGTTCTCACAGCGGCCTTCGCTGCGGAGCAGGACCGCCCGGCGGGCGACGCCGATCCGGATCGGGTCGCCCGCGATCCTGGTGCGCCGCTGCCCGTACGTGCGTCTCTCCCGGCGCGCTACCAGTTCGCACAGGCGGGCGTAGTCGGATCTGGAGGCCTCGGGGGTGCTCCTGGGCACCGTCTCCTGGCCGGAGCCTCCGGGCGGCGGTGCTTCGTCGGCGGCGACGTCTTCGTCGTAGAGCCCGACGGCGGTGAGGAGTTCGCTCTCGTCGAAGTCATCGAGGAACCGTGCGGCGATCGCGTCGATCACCCGGACCCGCGCCGGGCCCGAGCGGCGGGCGAGCGCGTAGACGGACTCTGGTAGGCCGCCTTCGGGCGCGTGCTCGGCGAACCACGTCCGTACGGCGGCGTCGCCGTGGGCGCGAGGGACGTCGGTGCGGCCGGGCAGGTCCCACAGCCCGGCGTGGAACAGCGCGGCAATCGGGTAGTCCGGCCGGCCCTGGCGGCGTTCGCCGTTTCGGCGATGCGCCTCCAGCAATGGGGTCAGCGCGGCGACGGTGTCGGCCCATCCCAGGATGCGGTCGTGGCCGGCGCGGGCGCGGCCGATCGCCCACAAGAGGACGACGGCCTGCTTCAGCATCGGCTTGCCGGCGACCGAGGCGCGACGCAGGTCGCCGATGGCCGACGCGATCTCGTCTGCGGTCCGGAGGCCGATCGGGTCGGTGTCGGGTTCGCTGGTCACGTCGAAGCCGAGGCGCCGGAGGACGGTCACCGCATGGCCGATGCCGCCGGAGAAGTCCTTCGCCTTCAGGGGAGACCTGCCGGGCAGGTGGCCGTGGGCGGCTCCCGCGATGGCCTTGGAGTCGTAGCGCGCTCCGTCGTACCGGAGCCAGTACCGCCGGGAGGAGTCAAACCCGTACTTCTCCAAGAAGGCGTCCCGGCCAAGGCGGTCGAATTCGGCGATCGCGGCGATGACTGCTTCGCGCGTGATGTCGGTGAGCGCCATGATCGCACCGTACGCCGCGAATGGGACAGATAGCCGGGAATGGCCGAGGGGAGGCGGCCACCGGCGTCGCATCAGGTGTCCTCCAACCTCGTACGCCGCAGGCGGGAGCGTTCGGTCCGGTGACTGTGCGCCGGGTGACGCGCCCGCTCGACACGTTTCACGGCCGCGCGTGCGAACTATGGGCGACGCCGAATCCGGACGCGGCCTGCGGACGATTTCGCTTCTCGCCGACAGCTGGGGCCGGCACGGTGACGACACCGGACGTACCGTCACAGTGATCTTTGCCGCGAAGGCGTCCCGTGCGGTCACCGATGACGTATGTCGACGACCGGAGAGCCAGGGCGACCGGGCCCCGGCCACTCCCGGTCGACGCCGTCGGCGATGCGGACAGTACGCACCGACGGCGAGACCGCCAGTTGTAAGGGGAGGCCTCTGGCGCCGCTGACTCGCTACAGGCATAACGCGATCCGGAAGAGTACGGCCGCGTGCCGCCGGTCACAGGCCATGCTGATCGAGAATCTTCATGAGGTTTCGCTTACGGCGCTGGGCGGCGCGCAGCTCGGCGACGTACGTCGCGAACCGCTCTTCCGTGCCGAGCCGGCGGTGGCAGTCGCGGGCCAGAAGCAGGATGCGGGCGATCTCGTGGTAGTTGCCGTCACCGGTGCGGTGCGTACGAGGTTCGATCGAACGCCGGTATACCTCCAGCGCGTCGGCCGGCCGCTCCTCCCGGATCAGGTCGGCGAGCGCCAGCCACTGACGCTCGCTCGCGCGTCCTTCGGCGGCCTGCCATGCGGCGGCGACGTCCCCGTCGTCGATCAGCACCTCGATCAGCACCGAACCGTCGAAGTACTCGTCCGCCTGCCGCGCCGTCGCCTCCTGGCCGAGCAGATCGAGCGCCCCGGCGCGTTCGGCCTCCCAGCATCCGGCCTTGCGCGCCGCCTCGCGCAGCTTGCGATACTCCCGCAGCGAGAGTGCCGCGCGGAAGCGCTCCCTCCGTACGGCGACCATGTCGGCGACCCGGCCGGCGCGTTCATACTGGTCGGCGACGTAGTCCGCCAGCGAATCCTCGACGTACGGGGTCGGGGAGGTCTCGCGAAGCCCGCGCTCGGCCCATCCCAGGGCCTCGGCGTGCCGTCCCGCACGGTCCAGTTCCCGGGCGATGGCCAGGTGCGTCCGTCCGTGCGGATCGACGTCGCTCGCGAGTGCGGCCACCAGCGCGTCGACATCGCCTCGGGCACGGGCGATCTCCCGCAGGACGTGCTTCGCCGCCCAGCCCGATCTGCCGTCTCGCGATGCCTCGGCGACCAGTCCGGTGAACCGGGCGCGCCCCGCGTCCCCGAGCAGGTCCCAGTAGTCGCCGAGGTCGATTTCCGGCAGGTACGACCAGTCGCCGAGCATGTGGCCGGCGAGCCATTCGGCCGTCAGTACCGGGTCCAGGTCCGAGGTCGCGCACGCCTCCCGGTGCGCCGCCTCCAGGTCGGCCGCCACCTCGCCCACCGCGCCGGAGGAGTCGTCGATCTGCTCGTACACCTTTCCCAGGAGGTCGATCGCCTCCCGGGCCAGCGTCACTGCGTGGGTGGCCTTGCCGGCCGCGGTCAGCGACCGCAGCGCGGCCACCGCTTCCGCCACCTGCGCCGCATAGGCGGGAACGTCCGCGTACTCGACGTAGCCGTACCGCCCGTACGGGGCCGGGTCGAGCAGCTTCAGGAGCTGCGCGCGCAAGGCCGCGATGTCGGCGTCGGCCTGCTCGGCCGCGGCGCGTAGCTCCAGGCGGCGGCGCAGGTTCCGGTCCTCGGCGAGCTGCTCCCGGAAGAGAGCGAGCAGCCGGTCGTGCGGCAGGGCCTCCAGCCAGGCGTCCAGCCGCCTGCCGCGATCCGCCGCGTCGGCTCGTGCCTTCGGCAGGTCCGGCTTCCGGTCCAGGAGGACCAGGCCGACAGCGACGCAGTGCTTGCAGAAGTTGCCGTCAATGCCGTACGGGCAATCGCAGTCGCCGGACAGGCCTTGACCGGCGTCCCAGGTCAGGGCGACCTCATAGTCGTCGCCGCCGTAGACGGTGGCCGTGACGCCGGTCTCGGTGATCTCCAGGTCGGCGACCGAGTCGAGGTAGCCCCGCGCTCTGGCGAACGAACGCTCCCCGGCCAGCGCGCGCAAGTCGTCCTCGGTGAACATCGCCGTGATCGCCATAAGCCCATCCAACCAAATCCCACCGGTCGCCAGAGGGCGAAAACGTGGCGGGCTTTGCTCAGGCCGGAAGGGGCCGGCACGGCTGAGCGGAGGCAGTGATACAGATCGGCTCGCGTTTCGTGCCGCGACGCCCCGGGAGAGCTCTGTGTGGCGGAGTTCGACCCTCCAGTTCCGCTCGAATCAGCAGCGCCGCACGGCGCAAGACATCGCTTCTTCAGGGATTACCTGCCATTACAGTATGACGGATCCGTGGCCGCGCGGGCGCAAATAGTGTTGTGGTGGGCAGATGGATACAGCGCAGCAGAGATAGCCGCCATGGCTCGCACAACCAAGCCGACGGTCTATAAATGGGTGGATCGCTATGAAGAATATGGCATTGCCGGG
>JBEHYF010000236.1:0-6069 GCA_048498315.1 Actinomycetota bacterium | reverse complement strand
GGCCGCTGACCCTCGGCAGGCCCAGGCCGGTGCGTGGCCGGTCCGCGGCGCGGTACGGGCCGGCGTGCCGTGCGTCCGGCAGTCCCGTACGCCGTGCGGGCCGCCACGTACGCCACGCCGCGGTGGACCGACCGGTGCACACCGCGGGCCGACCAGTGCAGGCCACCGGCCGACCAGTGCACGCCGCGAACCGGCCGTGCGCCGCCGCGGGCCACGGTCCCGTGCACCGCCGCGGGTCGGCCCGTACAACGCGCCGCGGGTCGGCGGTGCGGGCATGTCCCGCGGTGGGCGCGGGCGGCGGATCGCGGTTGCGTGCGGCCCCGGAAGGGAGGACGTCCCCGCGGGCGGAGACCGACTAATCGGTAATAAGGCACACTGTTGGGGCGGGGTACACCAGCTCCGTCCGAAACCTCCTGATCATGGCATTTCTGCTAATTCATGCGATCTTGTGACTTAAGCTTGACGTCGGTGTAAACAGGAGGGCGCTGTCCGATGGTGGAGCGCGTACATGGCTAAGTGGTCACGCTTCGCCCCCGCGGCAGACAGGCGTCTGGTCAAGGCACTGCACGACGGGGACGGCGAGGCCTTGGCGACGCTCTACGACGTTTACGCCGAGCGCCTGTACGACTACTGCGTGGCGCTGCTGGGCGACCCGAAGATGGCGGCGGACGTCGTCCACGACACCTTCATCGACGCCTTCCGCCGCGCCCCGCGCATCCGCGAGCGCGAGAAGCTGCGCGCCTGGCTGTACGCCGCCGCCCGCCGGCGCTGCCTGCTCCGCAAGCGTCCCGGTGCCATGAACCCGGACGACAGGTTCGCCCGCCTCGACTTCATCCAGCGCGAGGCGCTCTTTCTGGCCCACCGACACGACCTGACCGGCGACGACCTCGCCGCCACGCTCGGCATCACGCCGCGCCGTGCGCAGGCCCGGCTCCGACGCGCCGAGCGCCAGATCCCCGACGCCAAGGGGTTCCTCGGAACGGCGGCGGCGCCGGAGCCACCCGCGTCCCTCCGCCACCGGGTGCTGCACGCGGGCACCGATCCGGAGCTGGCCGGATACCGGTCGGAGATCGCGGCCCGGGGCGGTCCGCTGACCAGCGACGGGATGCCGCGCCAGCCGGACGCCCCGTCGCTGCTCGCCCGGCGCTGGGCGTTCGCGGGCGGCGGCTCGGTCGCAGTGCTGGCGGCCGCGACCGTCGCGATGATGCTGCTCGGCCCCGGCCTGCCCGTCCCCGAGATCCAGTGGCCCGGGAGCGGCCCGCACCATCCCGGGTCGCCGTCGCCGCGGCACCACGGGCCGTCGCAGGACCCGGTCGCCGGGCCTGGGCCGACGAAGACGTTCCTGCCGGGCGCCGCCGTTCCCCCGCGGTCGCCGGCACCTTCGAAGACGCCGAAATCGCCGGTCCCGCGGCCGCCCGGAGCCGGGGTGCTGGACGTCACCCCACGATCGGTGCATCTGCGGATGAACGAGAAGGTCGCCACGATCACGCTGACGGCCCGGAACGGGCGGGTGACCTGGACCGCCGCCGACAGCGACCCGCAGATCACGCTGTCCGGCACGAGCGGCTCGATACCGTCCGGCGGGCACGCGACGCTCCAGGTCATCCTCGAACGCGGCGTCGTCAACCTTCCCGGCCGGACAACGGTGACGGTGAGCGATGGCCGGGGCAACGTCACGCCGGTCACCGTGACCTGGGACCTGTCGCTCCTCTGACCCGCAGATGTGCATGCGGCGCCAGGCCGCCGCGCCGCCGGTGCCGGACCATCGCAACCCCGGGGCCGGCCATCGGAACCCTGGGGCCGGGCCATCGCCGCCGGGCGCCGACCGCCCCGGCCCGGCCCGAGACACGCGGGTGCGCGGCGTCCTGCGGACCGGGTCGTCACGGGCGATGTGCCGGTCCCGGTGGGATCGCCGGGCCGTGCGGGGCGGGGGTTGTTCAGGCGCGGCCGCCGGGCAGCGCGATGAGGCCGGTACCGGTTCCCGCGCCGCTGCCTCCGCCGATCACCTGCAGCGCCGGCTGGGCGAGTTCGCGGGCCGCCTTCCGGTGGACGAAACCGTGATAGAGCACGCCCTTGGCGTTCACCCGGACCGGCTGGAAGTCGTCCGGGTCGAGCGAGCAGAAACCGGTGCGGACCACGTCCTGGTAGAGGGTGGAGGAGACGATCAGCGCGACGTCGCGCTCTTCGTGGTCGGCGAGCACCCGGCGCAGCGGCCGGGCGTTCAGCAGCCGGCTGACGACGATGGGCGCGTCGCCCGCGGGCCCGAAGGGACCCGGCGTGAGGGTGCCGTGGTGCAGGGCGACCCGCAGCCGCAGCCGGGTGCCGCCGACGCGGCGCTGGTTGAACTCGCCGAGCACGGTCTCGAGCTGGCGCGTGAAGTCGCCGACGACCAGCGAGACGTCGACGCCCTCGGGAAGCACCGCGAGCTCGCCGTCGCCGCTGACCTGCTCATACCAGAGGCTCTGGTCGAGGCCGACGTTCTGCGCGGCGAGGCTGAGGATGTTGCGAAGGTCGGTCTGAGCACGCAGCTGCTCCCTCGCGTCGCGGGCGCTGTATTTCTCGACGTCCACCGCCAGGACGAGGCGGTAGGAAAGACGAACGTCCGAGTAAACGTCCGTGTGCGACATGGACACCTCCAAAGCAAACCGGGCTGTGCGCCCCTATTCGCTCCACTGCGGAGAGAGTGTGCCCCTCGGAGGATGACCACGGTGCGTCATTATCACTGCTCTCAGGCGTTGTCTCCTGCCTCACGACGGAAACCGGCACACCCTTAGACGTACGGAGAGCGACGTCGGCCCCAGGAGGAAACAGAACGCTTACCTGGCGGATAGTGGGGCTGTCGGACACCCGTGTCCGGCCGGTGCCGTAAGAGACGCCGCCGGCGCTCCGGACCACCCGGCGGGGATTCACCCGACCGTGGACGGGACACTCGCCGGGCTCCTGTGGGCGCGCGGATCGGCCGCTAGCGGCTTATCGGATTTGGGCGGACAATTCTCCCCTCTGAACTCGGCCAGCCGGGCTGCCGGTGCCGCGCGGCACGGTCGTGTCGACCGCGCGGGACGCGGTGGCGGCGTTCCGCCAGATCGGCGGCCCGGTCGTGGTCAAGCCGCTGTGCGGGCACCGCGGCGAGAACGTCTCCGTCGAGCTGTCCGACGCCGGCGAGGTCGCGGCGGCGTTCCGCGCGGCGGCGGCCGACGGCGGGCGGGCCCTCGTCGAGGCGTACTGAAGGCCGTCGGCGTGCCAGGCCGCGACCACCGGGTGCTCGTGGTGGGCGGCCGCATCGTCGTCGCCGCCGAGCTGAGCCCGGCCCGGGTCACCGGCGACGGCGTCTCGACCATCGCGGCGCCGGGTCGCCGCCGCCAGCGCCGACCCGGCACGCGGCGAGGGCCACGACCGCCCGCTGACCCGCATGGTCCTGGGCGACACCGAACGCGCCCACCTGCGGCGGCAGGGCCTGCATCCCGGCCACGTGCCGGCGGCCGGACAGGTCGTCACGCCGCGCCGCAACGCCAACCCATCCACCGGCGGCACCAGCCGGGACGTCACCGACCGCGCGCATCCGGGCGTCGCGCAGCCGTGCCTGCGCGACGCGCGCACGGTCGGCCTCGACGTGTGCGGCATCGACCTGCTGTCCGACATCGGCGCGCCACTGCCCCCGACGGGAGCGGCGCGGGCGTGATCGAGGTGAACGCCTCGCCCGGCCTGCCCATGCACCTGGCCCCGTACGAAGGCGGCCTCGCGACGTGGCCGCCGACATCATCGACCACATGTTCCCGCCGGGTGACGACGGGCGGGTGCCGGTCGCGGCGGTCACCGGCACCAACGGGAAGACCACGATCGTACGCGTGATCGCCCACCTGCTCGCGCAGAACGGGCGGCGTGTCGGGATGGCCACCACCGAGGGCGTGTACGTCGGCGGGGAGCTGGTCGACAAGGCAGACGCGTCGGGCCCGCGCTCCGCCCAGATGGTGCTCGGCGACCGGACCGTCGAGGCCGCCGTGCTGGAGACCGCGCGCGGCGGCATCGTACGGCGCGGACGCGCCACCTCCTCGGCGCCCGGACTCTGCGGGATCGTCATCCGGATGCCCCGGACGTCGGTGCCGCCGTCGCGCCCGACGCGGGAGGCGTCGGCGCTGTCGGCGGGGTCGCCGGCACCGGGGTCGCGGGCACCGCCGTCGATGCCGGGGCCGGCGACCGGGTCGGCACCGGGATCGGCGTCGGGGTCACCGGCGGCGATCCCGTCGCCGGGCCGCCCCTCACCGACGCGGGCGTCGCGGCGGGGGCGTCGGTGGCCTGCGCGCCGGATGGTTGCGCCGCCGGCTCGGCCACCGCGACGGACGCGGCCGGCACCCGCACCGGCTCAGAGCCGGCGACGACCCCCCGCGAACGGGCGACGAGGTGCCGGACCCAGCGCGGCCACCGGTGGTAGGCGGGCGCCCCCGGCCGGGCCGCGCCGAAGAACGCGCGGCGCCGCCAGCCGGTGAGCGTGCCGCGCTGGACGACGGTGCCGGTGTGCGGCGCGTGGATGAATCGGCCATGCCCGACGTAGATGCCGACGTGGCCTGCGCCCGAGAAGAAGACCAGGTCGCCGGGGCGCAGACGGCCGATCGGCACCTTGCGCGGGATCACGCGGTACTGCAGGTCGGCGCGGTGCGGAAGCCTGACCCCGGCGTGCCGCCACGCGGTCATCGCCAGGCCGGAGCAGTCGTAGGAATGCGGCCCCGCGCCGCCCCAGCGGTACGGCTTACCGATCTGGCGGTAGGCGAACCGGACGACGCGGCGGGCCTTGCGGCGCTGCTCGGCGATTCGCGCCAGGTACCGCTCGTACCGGTCCAGGACCTTGGACTGCTCGCGAGTGAGCCCCGCGGAGACGCCCGCGTCCGCCTGCCGGGGTGACGCCCCGCACGGCGCCGCCACCGTGAGCACGACGCTCATTCCGAGGACCGGATAGCGCAGTAACGTGTGGCGGACCATTTTAGCCCATGCATTCCGCGACCATCCGAATCCCGCATCCGCCGCCCACTTCATGCACGGACCTCCAAATGGTTTGTGTGCTGCATTCTCAGCACCACCACATACCCGAAGCGCGCGTCATGTATCATCGCTCTTTTCGTGGTGATCCTCGCCAACTGGATATTGCGTCGCCGGTCACCACCGAACGTCAACCGGGGAATTCTGCTGGGCAACGGACAAGCAAAACAGGGCCGCCGGATTCCAGCCGAAGACCACTCCGGGAAGCGGCATCCGGACGTACGGCGGGAAACACGGGACCGAATTTTGCGAGGCCGGCGCCGTCGCGGCCGGCCAGGTCATGGCCGGTGGAGGCTGGTGCGGCGGCCGGCGCGGAAGGACGGTCGCCGAAGACCCGGAACCAGGCCCGGAAATGCAGAAATCCGCCCGTCCGGACGGCCCGGACGGGCGGATTTCAATCGTTCACCGGCGATGCCGGCGAGTGAATGCCCTGCTCAGGAAGCGGCGCCGATCATCGGGTGCTGCGCCGGGGCCGCCTTCTGGAAGGCGGCGTCGCCGTCGCACGCGGCGGACGCGATGCCCCGCAGGGTCCCCGCGTTACCGCAGATGGTGATGGGCGCCACCGGCGTGGCGGTGTTGTAGTGGCGGATGACGGTGAGGTGTCCCGGCGCGATCTGGCGCGCGGCGTGAGCGGCCGGGGCCACGACCGGCGCGGCCGCCTTCGCAGCGCACGGCGGGACGGCCGGAGCCGCCGGAGCCGCGTGAGCTGCAGGAGCTGCCGGAGCCGCGTGAGCGGCCGGAGCCGGGGCCTTCGCAGCGCACGGCGGGGCGGCCGGCGCGGCGGGCTGCGCCGGGGCGGCCTGCTGGGCCGGAGCGGCAGCGCAGGCCCCGCAGCTCAAGGGCTCCGACGCCGGCTGCTCGGCCTGCTGGTCCGAGACGAACGCGTGGCCACGGCAGGCCGCGCTCCCGATTCCCTCGGAGGACATGGCGTTGCCGCAGATGATGATCGGCGCGGCGGGCGCCTTCTGCCCGGTCGCATTGTCGGCGTTGGAGCCCGCGGCGTTGACGGCACCGCTGTTGTCGATGGTCCGGTACTTG
>JBEHYF010000235.1:0-6131 GCA_048498315.1 Actinomycetota bacterium | reverse complement strand
TCGACACCCCCCAGAACCTCTTCGACGACCCGGTGAACCTGTTCGTCGCCGGGTTCATCGGCTCCCCGGCGATGAACTTCGTCACCGCCGAGCTGGTCCACGACGACGGCCCCAAGATCGCCTTCGCCGGCTACACACTGCCCATCCCGGACGAGACGCTCACCGCCAAGCCCGGCCTGGCCCGCTACTTCGGCCGCAAGGTCATCCTCGGCGTCCGCCCTTCGGACTTCGAGGACGACTCCCACGCCAACCCGGACTGGGCGCGGATCCCGGTGCACGCCGACCTCACCGAGGAGCTGGGCAGCGAGATCAACGTCATGTTCTCCATCGACGCCCCGCCGGTGGAGCACAAGGACGCCGCCGACCTGGCGCACGACGCCGACGAGGACGACGCCGCGACCCTGCCGCTGTCGGACCACAAGGCGCTGTGGGTCGCGCGGGTCAACGCGCGCTCGCGCGTCCGGGCGGGACAGCAGGTCAGGCTCGCCGTCGACACCCGCAGCCTGCACTTCTTCGACGCCGACACCGGACTGGCCATCCGGCGGGCGACCGGCCCCGCCGCGGGCGGCCACTGAGACTCCGCCTCGCGCGGAGACAGAGGGTTCCCACCCCTCGGCGGGGCCCGCCGACGGCGTCACCGGAGCGGGTGGGCCCCGTCCTCCCCAACCGCCCCCGGCCGTTTCCGGACTGCCGGGGGCGGCCCCGCAGAAACGTAGCGGCCCCGGAGCACGAGTGGCCGCGGAGAAACGGAGCGGCCGCCGGTGTGCGCCGCCGGGCGGCCGCGCGCGGACGTCCGGCCGGGCCGTCGGCCGCTACACCCGCGGGTACCGGCGCCGGAGGCCGGCGTCAGGCCCCGGTCCAGCCGGCCGGGCCCGGTCCAGCCGCGCGCGCATCGCCACCGGAGGCCGACGCGTGCGGACGACCAGCAGGCCGCCGGCGGCCAGCAGCCACAGCCCGGTCAGCGCGCCGGGAAGGTAGGTCACCAGCGGGCCGCCGGGAAGCAGCACGCCGCCGGTGGCTCCCACGGTGCACGCGGCCAGCACCCGCACCACCCCGACGAGCGCGGCGAACCACGCCATCCATCTCGGCAGCAGGCGCGTCCGCGTGATCGCCGCCGCGGTGGCGGCCAGCGTCAGCGCCGCCGCGATCCCCACGACGGTGCTGACGATCGTCAGCGCCGTGTACGGGGCCGCCGCGAACAGCAGCAGCGCCGGGTTGGCGGTCAGCGCGTAGGTTGCGCCGGCGAACGCCGACACCACGACGAACCCCACCGTGCAGACGAGCACGAAGCCCGCGAACACGACGGCGGGCGCGTCGCCGGCCTCGCCCGCCCGCCGGAACGCGGCCGACAGGGCGGCGCCGAACCACAGGAGCAGGACGACCGCGACCGCGTACAGCATCGCACCGCACAGGATCCGGGTGCGATGGTGCACCAGATATGCGGTGATCACGCCGGTCGGGTCGGCGATGCCGGGCGTCGCGCCCAGCACGACACGGCCGGCGACCGCGAGGACGACCGCGCCGATGCCCGCCAGACCGCCCCACCGCGTCCCGTTGCCCCCGCGCATGCCGACCAGCCTCCCCCCACCGGACGTGACGTCGGTATTCCAAAGGTCGTCCGCACGGGCAGGCCGACGCCACTGATAAAAGTCGCAATTTGCCAATTAATGGACATCGATCTGGTCCGGGCGTCCCGCATGCCTGCCGTCGGAGGGGCCGCACGCCACACGGCCCAACGGTCCACGGGGGCGGCGTTCCGGCGCACGGATCGCGCGCCGTACGGCACGAACGCCGTGCCCGAAGGGGCACGAATGTCGCGCGCCGCACGGGCGCACGGCGCGCGGTCACGTCAGGTGCGCGGTGCGACGGTGGACCAGGGGAGCGTGACCTCGCCGAGCCGCCAGCGGACCCGCCCGCCGTACGGCGGCGTGGCGAGCACGGGGTGCGTACGCGCGAGCGTCTCCACCGCGGCCAACCACCGCTGGCGCGGTCCGAACACCGACCGTGGCGCGGCCGCTGCCCAGGCGCGGTCGAACGCGGCGAACACCTCGTGCACGCCCTCGCCCGGCACGTTGCGGTGGATCAGCGTCTTCGGCAGCCGCTCGGCCAGCTCGGACGGCCGGGACAGCGACGCCAGATGCGCCGCGAACGTGATCGTCATCGGCACGGCCCGAACTGCCCGCCGGTCCCGCCGCCGCGCCCCCCGCGGGTCCCGCGGTTCCGGCGAGTCTCCTCGCCCCCGCATGTCCCGTGGTCCCGATTCCCGCTGCTCCCGCGACACCCGGAGGTCTCGTCCGTCCCGCGACGCCCGCGCGCGCCGGCGGTCGTGCCCGGCGCGCCCATCGTGGTGGCCGCCGTGGCCGGCATTGTCGCGCGAACCGGAAGGATCCTCAGGGGCGCGACGGGTCCCCGCCTCGCGGCGGGCACGGCCGGGCGGCGACTCCGACGACCCGCGGCCACCGGCGTCCCGGAGGTTCGCCATGCTGGACGGCTCCCACGCCGGCCGGCCGCCGGGACGGCCGTACCAGGGGACGGCCGGGGTCGCGTCGCCCGCCGCCTCGCCGGCCGTGCCGGCCGACAGCGCCACCCAGGTGGCCAGCCGCCCGATCTCGCCGCATGTGCCCTCGATCAGAACGCCGCCCGGGGCAAGGCCCGCGCACAACCGGTCCCATGCCGCCCACGCCTCGGCCTCGCCGTACTGGCGGAGCACGTTGAACGCCCGGATCAGTGTCGGCGGCCGGTCGACCGGAAGCTCGAAGCCGCCACGCCGGAACGACAGCCCCTCCCGCGCGTACGGCACCGCCGCCGCGACCCGAGCCGGGTCGATCTCGACGCCGACGACCTCGACGACCGGGTGCACGGCGCGCAGGCGCGCGAACAGCTCCGCCGTGGTGACCGGCGACGCGCCGAACCCGAGGTCGACGACGAGCGGCCGGTCGGTGCGGCGCAACAGCGGCCCGCAGACGGAGATGATCCAGCGGTCGGCGCGGCGCAGCCGGTTCGGGGCGGTGGTGCCGCGGGTGACGACACCCTCGGGCCGGGGGGAGGGGGGCACGTACGAATTCTGCGGCCTGGTCCGCCACGCTCGCACCCCGCAATCCCCGGCTCCGCGCCCGGCCCGTGCCGGCCGACCCCGCGCCCGGCCGTCTTTTGCATGCGTCCCGCCTGACTGCGACGGCGACCGAGGTGACCGTCCCGCCGGGCTTGATCTCGCCGCGGCCGGGCGGAGGTCCGCCGGCCGGGCGGTCGAAGCGCATCGCCGATCGGCGGGGCCGGCCGCGCGGGGGCACGGCACCGCGAACCGACGGGCGGCGCGGGCGGCCGTACGGGCGGTCAGATCCGGTGGACCTTGTGCGCGGCGGCCTGGGCGCGCGGCTTGACGTCGATCCGGTCGATGTTGACGTGCGCCGGCCGGGTCACCGCCCAGGCGATGCAGTCGGCGACGTCCTCGGCGGTCAGCGGCTCCGGGACGCCCTCGTACGTCTTGGCCGCCCGCTCCGCGTCGCCCTTGAACCGCACCAGCGAGAACTCGTCGGTGCGCACCATGCCGGGCGCGACCTCCGTGACCCGCACCGGCTGGTCGTACAGCTCCAGCCGAAGCGTGTCGTTGACCGCGGCGGCGGCGTGCTTGGCCGCCGTGTACCCGGCGCCGCCCTCGTAGACGGTGTGCCCGGCCAGCGACGTGACGTTCACGATGTGGCCTGCGCCGCTGTCGATCAGCTTCGGCAGCAGCGCCTTGGTCACCCGCATCAGCCCCAGCACGTTCGTGTCGTACATCCACCGCCAGTCGTCGGGGTCGGCCTCGGCGACGGGGTCAAGGCCCAGCGCGCCGCCGGCGTTGTTGACCAGTACGTGGCACTGCGGCAGCACCGCCGCCAGCGCGTCCACCGACTCCTGGGAGGTCACGTCGAGGGTGACCGCGGCGACGGCGCCGCGCCGCCCCGCCGGGTCGGCCGCCTCGATCTCGGCTTTCAGCGTGTCGAGCCGGTCCCGCCGCCGCGCGGCCAGCACCACGTCGAACCCTTCGGCGGCCAGTCGGCGGGCCGTCGCCGCGCCGATGCCGCTGCTTGCTCCCGTCACCACTGCCGTCTTACGCACGGGTGCCATCATCGCAGCCGCCGCATGACGTCCGTCCGGGCGGGGATGCCGGGCCGGGGGAATGCGATCGCGTGGGGGATGGGTTCTCCGATCGGAGGTGGTGTCCGTGTCGGTGCTTGCCCGGGTCGCGACGATCAGCGTTCACACGTCACCCCTGGAACAACCGGGTACCGGAGACGCCGGCGGGATGAACGTCTACATCGTCGAGGTCGCCAAGCGCCTCGCAGAACGCGGCGTCGAGGTCGACATCTTCACCCGCGCCACCACGCGGACCCTGCCCCCGGTGGTCGAGCTGGCGCCCGGCGTACTGGTCCGGCACGTCCCCGCCGGACCGCTGGACGAGCTGGACAAGTCCGAGCTGCCCCGGCACATGTGCGGGTTCACCTCGGGTCTGCTGTGCACCGAGGCCGCGCATGAGCCCGGCCACTACGATCTGATCCACTCGCACTACTGGCTGTCCGGGCAGGCGGGCCAGGCGGCGCGGCTCCGCTGGGGCGTGCCGCTCGTCCACTCGATGCACACCCTCGCCAAGGTCAAGAACGCCGCCCTGGCCGAGGGCGACACGCCCGAGCCGCTCGGCCGGGTGCTCGGCGAGCAGCGCGTCGTCGACGCCGCCGACCGGCTCGTCGCCAACACCACCGAGGAGGCCGGGCAGCTGGTGTCGCTGTACGGCGCCGACGCCGACCAGATCGTCACCGTCGAGCCCGGCGCCGACCTGTCCACCTTCGCCCCGCGGCCGGGGGCCCGGCGGCGCCTGGGGCTGCCCGAGGACGCCGCCGTGCTGCTGTTCGTCGGCCGCATCCAGCCGCTCAAGGCGCCGGACGTGCTGGTCCGCGCCGCCGCCCGCATGATCGAGGACGATCCCGCGCTGCGCGGCCGCCTGATCGTCGCGGTCGTCGGCGGGCCGAGCGGCTCGGGCCGTGCTCGCCCAGGGGAGCTGGGGGACCTCGCCCGTGACCTCGGCATCGCCGACATCGTCCGCTTCGAGCCGCCGTGCCCGCAGCCGGAGCTGGCCGACTGGTACCGTGCGGCGGACGTCACCGTGGTCCCCTCGCACAGCGAGTCGTTCGGTCTCGTCGCCGTCGAGTCGCAGGCCTGCGGCACTCCCGTGGTGGCGGCGGCGGTCGGCGGCCTGCGCACCGCCGTGCGGCACGGCGTGTCGGGGCTGCTGGTCGACGGGCACGACCCGGCCGCGTACGCGCGGGTTCTGCGCGGCCTGCTCGGCGCGCCGGGCAGGCGGCGCGCGATGGCCCGGGCCGCCGTGCGCCACGCCGCCGCCTTCGGCTGGGACCGCACGACCCGGCGGCTGCTGGACCTGTACGCCGAGGCGGTCGAGCGGAACACGATGGCGATGCCGGCCTGAGCCACGTCCCACCGAACTTCAGGAGCGATGAGCGCCCGATGACGCCCGACCAGACCCTCAAGGCGATCCTCGACGAGCAGGAGCTGGAGTACGAGCGGCCGCGCCCCGGCGCGTACCTGGTGAAGCTGCCCGGACGCCACAAGCTGGCCACGATGACGTGGCTGATCGCGGGCGACCACAGCCTGCACGTCGAGGCGTTCTTCTGCCGCCGGCCGGATGAGAACCACGAGGAGTTCTACCGCTGGCTGCTGCGCAAGAACGGCGGCATGTACGGCGTGGCGTTCACCCTCGACCCGGTCGGCGACGTCTACCTCGTCGGGCGGCTGCCGCTGTGCGCGGTGACGCCGGAGGAGATCGACCGCATCCTCGGCTGCGTGCTGACCTACTCCGACGACAACTTCGACCGGGCGCTGGAGCTGGGCTTCGCCGAGTCGATCCGGCGGGAGTGGGACTGGCGGATCAAGCGCGGCGAGAGCGTCGCCAACCTCCGCCCGTTCACCCGGATCCTCCCCGACCGTCCGCCGGAGTGACACGCGGCCGCGCCGGCGGGCCGCCGGTCCCCGGATCCGCCCGTCTGCCGGAGTGATTCGCGGTCGCGTCGGCGGGCCGCCGGTCCCCGGATCTGCTCATCCGCCGGAGTGATGCGCGGCCGCCGGAGTGATGCGCGGCC
>JBEHYF010000234.1:0-6238 GCA_048498315.1 Actinomycetota bacterium | reverse complement strand
CCCCGTCGCCGCCGGACGGTGCGTGCGGAGGGCCGGCGGCACCCGCGGTGCGCGCCGGCTCCACGGCGGCCGTGCGAGCCTCGGCGGGGACGGTGGCGCCGAGGCCCGTCGCGCCCGGCGCGGCGACGCCCGGCGCGGCCCCGTTCGCGGCCGCGCCCGCCGCCGGGACGCCCGCGGGCGATGACGTGCGGGGAGGGTCGGCCTCGGCGCGGCTCCAGTCGATGCCCGCGCGGTGCCACACCGCGTTGGACCGCTGCCAGGGCGAGGCGTTCGGCATGCCGGGCACCCGCCCGGCAAGCACGGTGTCGGCCGCCTCCGCGAGCAGCTCGCCGATCCGCCGGCGCTCCTCGCGCCCGCTCGGCCGCCGGGCCGTGTCGGGCCGGGGAGAATGCTGGGCCGGGATGGCGCCGCCGCCGAGTGGTTCTCCGGGGGGCGCCCCGCTGCCGATCGTGGTCACGCTCACCTCTTGTCGAAGACGTTCATGCAAGGCCCTATCCAACCGCTATCGGGGCCGCGCCGGGACCGCTGGAGCGATCTGTGGACGGTGCCGGTACCGGCGTCCGGCGACGGAAAGCGAATCGGGCCGTACGTATCGCGTACGGCTCCGTTCGCGGTGGCCCTGGCGGGCGGCGATCAGCCGCGGACGTACACCCGCGTGCCGATCGGCAGCAGCCTGGCGACGATGTCGGCGGTGTGCATCGGCGTGCGCACGCAGCCGTGGGAGGCCGGGTAGAGGGGCACTTCCGGCTCGCCGTGAATGGCGTAGCCGCCGTAGAAGTAATTGGCCTTGTAGAGCCTTCCGAGCGGCGAGGTCTCCCAGCCCCCGGCCTTGCGGTAGACCCTGAAGTTCCCGCGCGGGGTGTGCGCCTTCTCGCGGCGTCCGCCGGAGTAGTAGTACTTCTCCGAGCCGGACGAGATGTGGCTGATGAGGACGAGTCGGCCGTTCTTGTAGATGTAGAGCAGCTGGTGCTTGATGTCGACCTCGGCCCGGCTCTTGGCACCCTTGGGCACGAGCGCCTTCGGGACGCGGGGATGGTCGAGCGCGGCCCAGGTCTTCGGGCCGACCGTCGACGACGGCGTGAGGTGGTTGACCTTCTGCAGCGCCCACACCGCGAAGCGCGTGTTGGGCCCGTACTTTCCGTCGATCGTTCCCGGATCGTAGTGCAGCGCGGTCAGTCGCTGTTGCATCAGCTTGACCGCGGCGCCGTGGTCACCGTAGTGCAGCGTGGGGTGCACCCCCGCCGTGACCGGCGACGTGGGCGTGACGGCTGACGCCGTCGCAGGGGCGGCCACCGCCGGAACCAGGGCGAACACCGAAATCGCCCCGACCGCGAAGACCTTCCCCAGCGTCATCGACATATAGCTCTCCCAAAACTTCACAGGCGGCAACGAGCCAACCTGTTTTACCTCATACCGCAACTCCTTACGATGCTTTTGCGGCCACTGAGGTTCGTTTGGTTTTTTCGGGAGAGCGTCAGCGCCTGGGCGTGGTTCGCGCCTCGACGATGCCCTTGTAGGCGAATGCCCGTACATGCACGACGGGCGCGTCCGGCGGCAGGTCGCCGGACCATTCGTCGTCGCGGGTGGCGCCGAAGCCGCTCACCTCGACCCGGACGCCGGGCGGAACGACGATCTGGATGTCGGACTTGTAGGCGACCGCCAGGAAGTCGGTGACGGGCGCGGTCAGTTCGGCGGCCCGCAGGTCGAACACGCCCCCGCCCTTATAGATCAGCGCCCGGAAGCTGCCGGGCACCCGCCAGCGGCCCGCGTGGCGCACGCTGTTCTTGTACGCGATCACGTGGCGCCCGGGCTGCGGGCCGCTCGCCGGACCCGCCGGGCGCGGCGCCGGGGCCCCAGGACCGGCCGGCAGGTCGGCCAGCAGCCGGTCGAGGTCGGCGCGGGTGCGGGCGGCCAGCGCCGCGCGCATGCGCTCGTCGAACTCCCCGTCGTCCAGGCGCCCCTCGGCGAAGGCCACCTGCAACCGCTGAACCGTCGCGTCGCGTTCCTGGTCCGACGCGCGGATCGGGGGCGTCCGCGGCTCCGGGCGGCGATCCGGCTCCATAGACAACTCCTTCGGCCACAATTCGCGATGTATCGTAACTTACGATCTCGAAAAGCGCGAGATCCCGCGGTCGCTCGGCCATGCGACCGCCAGGACCATCGCTTTCCGCCTTCTTTGCCGTGCTTCTTGGCATCCGTGGGTAACGGCGCTGGCCCGGACGGGTCTGCACGGGTGTCCGTGTCCCCGAACCGGGAGCCGCCGATGAGTGCCACGCCCATCGCCGATCTCGCGCTGGTGTCCGACCGCCACTCCGCCGGCCTGATCGGCCGGGACGGATCCGCCGAATGGCTGTGCTTCCCCCGTTTCGACGGCCCGTCCGTCTTCGGCCGCCTGCTCGACGACCAGGCCGGGCACTGGGCGATCCGCCCCGCCATCCCGTACGAGACGACCCGGCGCTACCTGCCGCGGACGATGGTGCTGGAGACCGCGTTCCGCACCGCGACCGGCACGGTCACCCTCACCGACGCCCTGCTGACCGGCCCGCACGATGGCGGCCACCGGCTGGGCGTCGGGGTGCCGCACGTGCTCGCCCGGAGAGTCTCGTGCCACGACGGCGAGGTACCGATGGAGCTGGATTACCGGCCCCGCCCGGAATACGGGCTGATCTGCCCGATCCTGTCCACTGTCGACGGCGGCGTGACCGCCCGCGGCGGCGCCGAGTGGCTCGTGCTGACCACGCCGGTCCCGCTCGGCGTCGGCGACTCCGCCGCGTACGGCTCGTTCGCGGTGCGGGCCGGTGACACGCTCCAATTCGGCCTGCACCGCTCGACGCTGGAGGAGACACCCGCGCGGGTCTGGGACCAGGCGGAGCTGGCGGATCGGCTGGGCGACACGATCCGCGCCTGGCGGTCGTGGTCCGGCCTGCACCAGACATACGACGGGCCGTGGCGCGAGCAGGTGCACCACAGCGGTCGCGTCCTGCAGGCGCTGTCGTTCCAGCCCAGCGGGGCGATCATCGCGGCGGCGACGACGTCGCTGCCCGAAGGGACCGGCGGCGAGCGCAACTGGGACTACCGCTACACCTGGGTGCGGGACGCGTCGCTGACCATGACCGCGCTGTGGGTCGCGGCATGCCCGGACGAGGCGAACGACTTCTTCGCGTTCATCACCACCGCGGCGCCCTCACTCGGCAGGGACCGGGCGCTGCAGATCATGTTCAGCGTGTGCGGCGAGCACGACCTGAGCGAGCGCACGCTGCCGCACCTGCGCGGCTGGCGCGGGAGCCGGCCGGTGCGCGTCGGCAACGGTGCCTGGAAGCAGCGCCAGATCGATGTCCACGGCGAGCTGCTGGACGCCGCCCTGCGCCTGGAACCGCAGATCGGCGGCATCGACGACGACGTGCGGCGGTTCCTCATCGCCTGCGCCGACACCGCGGCCGAGCGCTGGATGGAGAAGGACCATGGCATCTGGGAGGTGCGCAGCGAGCCGCGGCACTTCCTGTGCTCCAAGCTCATGTGCTGGGTGGCGCTCGACCGCGGCATCGCACTGGCGGGCCGTCTGCGGGCCGGGGACCGGGTCGACGCGTGGCGGCGCGCCCGGGCGGAGGTACGCGACACCGTGCTGCGCGAGGGCTGGAACGCGCGCGTGCAGGCGTTCACCCAGTCGTTCGGCTCGGACGAGCTGGACGCGTCCACCCTGATGATCCCGATCGTCGGCTTCCTTCCGCCCACCGATCCCCGGGTGCTCGCGACGATCGACGCCGTCGCCGGAGGCCTCACCGACGCTCGCGGGCTCGTGCACCGGTACCGCGCCGAGGGCGGCGTCGACGGGCTGCCGGGCGAGGAGGGCGCCTTCCTGCTGTGCACGTTCTGGCTCGCCCAGGCGCTCGCGCTGTCCGGACGGACGGGCCGCGCCCGGCAGGTGTTCGAGCGGGCCGCGGCGTACGCCAACGACGTGGGTCTGCTCGCCGAGGAGGTCGATCCGGACAGCGGCGAGCTGCTCGGCAACTTCCCGCAGGCGTTCAGCCACATCGGCCTCATCAACGCCGCGTGGGCCATCGACGAGGCCGAACGCGCGGCCCGCACGGGCGGACCGCCGGACGCGCTCGGGCCGTCCGCAGCGGTGCGGAGACCGGCGGGCGCCGGCCGCGAGGACGGCGGTGGCCGGGCGCCGTGAGGCCGCCGCCGAGGCGCGCGGCTCCGCCCGTCCCGCCTCCTCACCTGCCCGGCCCCGGCGTGGTGCGCTGCGACGACGCGCCTGCGGCGCCCCGCGCGCCCGGTGAGATCAACGCGTACGCAGGGGCGTCTTCATGCTGCCGCCCGGGCCCTCGGCCATGCAGGTGAGATCAACGCGTACGCGGGGGCGTCCCCGGGCGACGGGTGACGCCCGGCCGCCGCCGGGTCTGCGCGGTCTTGAGGTAATCCACGAGGCCCGCCCGTACCGCCGCCCGTGCCCGGTGCAGCAGCACCCGCTGGTTGCCGCCGGACAGCCCGAGCATGCGGCACGCCTCGTCCGCCGTGTACCCGTGCACGTCGCGCAGCTCCAGAACGGCGCGCTGCCGGGCCGACAGCCGGGCGACCGTCTCGGCGATCAGCGCGCGCACCTCGCCCGCCAGCAACGCGTCCTCGGGCGTGACCGGCGGGTTCGGCGGCACGGTGCGCCGGGACCACCGCCCGCCGGGCCCGTGGCCGTCCGGCTCGGGCGACGCCGCGCGGCCGGGCACCGGGCCGGGCCCGAAGGCGGCGGTCCAGGGCAGCGTCCGGTTCTCGCGCGCGCCGCAGGTCCGCGCCTTGTTGAGCAGGATGTGGAAGACCCAGGTGCGCAGCGAGCAGCGGCCCTCGAAGCGAGGCAGCGCGCGCAGCATCGACAGCCACGTGTCCTGGACGACGTCCTCGGCGGACTGCGCCGTGCCGACGTGCCGCCGGGCCAGCCGCAGCATGAGCGGCGACCAGGACGCCATGAGGGAGCCGAACGCCGCCTCGTCGCCGGCCCTGAGCCGCCGGACGAGCGGGCCGTCGGTGAAGCCTCCGGTGGTCAACGGCTTCCCCTCTCTGCTCGCGCGGCGCACGGCCGCGGTGGGGGAAGGTCGCCAAGCAACGCTACGGGCCGGCCGGAGCGCGCCGCCAGGGACCGACGTCCCTATACGGGGCCACCCGGTCGGCGTGGCGCGGACTCGGTGCCCGGTGGCCGCCGGCGGAGGCGCGCTCACCGTCCGCCCCGCGGCCGCCGTTTCGGAAACCGCGGTCCGCGTGTCACCGCCGCCGTGCGGCGCGGGCCGCCTAAGTTTGGACGGGTGCTGCTCCTGACCACGCTGGACGCCTGGCGGGCCGAGCCCGGCCGTCCGTTCCGCAGCGAGACCGCCGCGTACGCGCCGGAAGAAGACGCCGCGATGGTGGCGGCCGACACCTTCGGCGACGCCCAGGTCGTCGCCCTGGTGATCGACCTGCCGCCGATGGTGTTCCCCGGCGCGATCAACCGCGACACCGTCGAGGAGGTCAGGTACGCCCGGCGCGATCCCTCGGGGCGGATCAGCGGATTCCACGCCAGACCCCCGCTCGCCGAGGCGCTGGACCTGCTGCCGCACCCGGAGGGCGGCTGGTTCCGCGAGACGTGGCGCACCCCCGTACGGGTCGCGGCGCACGGCGGCGAGCGCGCGACCGCGACCGGGATCTACTTTTTGCTGGGGCCGGGCGAAGAGTCGATGTGGCACGCGGTCCGCTCGGACAAGCTGTGGATGTGGCATCGCGGCGGCCCGCTGGAGCTACGGCTCGGTGGTGACGGCGACCGGCCGCGCGAGGGCGAGACGATCGTCCTGGGTGCCGACGTCGCGCGCGGCGAAAGCCCTCAGGCGCTCGTCCCGGCCGGGGTCTGGCAGGCCGCCGGGCCCGCCGGTCAGGAGACGCTGGTGAGCTGCGTCGTCTCGCCCGGCTTCGACTTCGCCGACTTCCGGACCCGACCGGCCTGACGGCACCGCTCCGCCCGAGGCATCGGCCCACCCGACGGTGCCGGTCCCCGAAGCGGCGGCCCACCTGACGGCACGGGCCGACCGGACGGCGCCGGCCCGCCCGAGGTGCCGGCCCGGCCGGTCCGAGAACCGCCGCGCCGGCCGGCCGCGGGGAGCGAGGTCGCGAGCCGCGACCCCGCTCTCCGGAGCGGTCGAGGCGGGCCCGGCCGCCGACCGGCCGACCGGTAAAAGGCGCCGACCGGCCGACCGGTCCAAGGAGCGGAACGGTTCGG
>JBEHYF010000233.1:0-6261 GCA_048498315.1 Actinomycetota bacterium | reverse complement strand
CGGCGTGCTCAGGGTGAGCAGACCCGCGCCCGGGTCGCCGCCTACATGGACGCCCACCCGGGCGCCACGGCGGCCGAGATCGCGGCCGCGCTCGACCTGTCCAAGGACACCGTCAAGCGGCACCGCCGCGACATTCGTCGCCAGATCCGGCAGGAGGGCGAGTGATGAGCGAGCAAACCCCGACCCCGGCCGAGGAGCAGGCCCCGGCCGCCGACAACAGCCAGGAGCGGCCGGCCGCCGAGACCGAGGCGGAGTTCTTCGAGACCCCGGCCGAGGAAGCCGAGGAAAAGGCGCTGAACCAGGCGCCCACCAGCAACGACGCCGACACGGACGAGGGCCAGGGCGATGAGGAGGGCCGCGGGATCCCCGCCGGCGGTGTGCTGGCCGGTGGGGCGACCGGGCTGGGCGCGGTCGGTGAGGTGCTGTGGCAGCTCGGCGGCGTGGTCGGCCTGGCGGCCGGGGCGATCGTGGCGGCCGGTGGTGTGGTCGCCTACACCGTCCACCGGATCCGCGGCAAGGGCCGCCGGTCGCCGTGGGCGACGACGTCGACGCGCCGGACCGTCACCCGCACCCTCGGCGGGAAGTCCAGCCGTCTGCTGGGCGGCAAGGGCGCGCGCCTGGGCGGTAAGGCCGGGCTCGGCCGCGGCCGGGGCGGTCCGCGGCTGGGCAAGGGCGGCCGGGGGTCGGGCCTGGGCGGCAAGCTCGGCCGCAAGGGCACCGGCGTCGGCCGTCTGCTGGGCGGCAAGGGCGCCACGCTCGGCGGCCGGGGCCGCGCGGCGACGTCCCGGATGGGGATGACCGGCCGCGGCCGGGGCGGTTCCCTGCTCGGCCGGGCCGGCCGCGGAGCCGCTGGCCTGGGCGGCCGGGGCGGCCGGCTGCTGGGCGGCAAAGCCCGGTCCGGGCTGGGCCGGTGGAGCCGTTCGACCGGCGGCGGCGCGGGCGTTCTCGGCCGCGGCCTGGGCAGGGCCGGCCGCAAGGCGGGCAAGGCCGCCGTCGGCCTGGCGGCCAAGACCCGGGCCGGTCAGCGCACCGCCAAGGGTTTCAAGGCGGCGCGGGCGGCGCTGACCTCTGGGGCGCCTGGTAAGGGCCGGTGGCGGGCCGCTCACCGCGCCGCTCGGTCCGCTCTTGGATCGCCGAAGAACCCGTTCGTCGCGTGGGCCGCCTCGGTCGGCGCGGCGGTGCTGGCGATCTCGGCGCTGCTGCACGGCAAGTACAAGGCCCGCCGGGCCAAGAAGGCCAAAGCCACCGGTCAGGGCGAGACGACCACGACGACCACGACGACCACCACCACGACCACGACGACGTCGACCACCACGGCGGCGGCGCCGTTCGCGACGCCCCGGGCGCTCGGCCCGGGGATGGCCACCACCTACACCCGCACCACCCACACCCGTACAACCCGTACGACGACGACAAGGAGCAGGCGAATGGACGGAGGATTCCCGCTGGCGGCGGCGGCGGCCGAGGTCAACACCGCGGCCGCGAGCTATGAGCCGGAGACCATGTGGACGGTCGCGACCGACCTGCGGCAGCTCCCCGACGTGTTCGCGTCGGTGGCGTTGGCGCTGCGGACCTGGACCCAGCGGCTGGAGGGCTCCTACCCGATCGAACAGCCGGTCGTGGAGGAGCTGCAGGCGCTGTACCTGGGGCTGACGCAGCTCGCCCAGCACGCCCAAAACGTGGAGCCGCTGTTTAGGCAGGTCCACGCCGACGACCTCAAGCGCGGGGAGACCCCGCGGACCGGCGAGGCCGCCTGGAACGTCTGACCCCCTCTCTCTCAGCCCCGGGCGGCGGATTTCGGCCGTGGCGCGTCGTAGCGCACCCGGGGCACCAAGCCCGATTCCCTGCGATGACCAGCGAAGGAGCATCCGGTGACGAAGAAGACCACCCCGAAGGTGGATTGGAGCATGCGCCCGCGCGGCGTGGTGTCGGCGACAGCGCAGGCGGCGGCGGGCCTGTTCGTCCTCGGCGGGGCCGGAGCGCTGGCGGATGTGAATCCGGTGTTCGCCGGGCTGGGGGCCGGGGTCGGCGCGCTCAGCCACCTGATCACCTGCACCCACCAGGGCAAATACAGCCCTGGGGCGATCATGTACCGGCTGGGGTGCTGGGCCGGGGCCGGCGGCTGGCTCACCTGGGCAATGACCAGCCCGGAGCACTGGTGGTCCACCGGAAGCGTGGCCGCGCTGGCGATCGGGTCGGCCGGGGCCGGGCTGATGGCCCCGATCGGCCGTCACCGCAAGCCTGCCATCGGCCGGGCCGCCGGCGAGCCGGGGACCGCGCTGGTGCCCGCGGCCGGGCCGCTCGGCGCTGAGTGGCAGGCGCGGTTCAAGCGGGTGTGCCGGGTGCCGGTGACGGTGACGGCCGTCCGGCCCTGGCCGAACGGTGCCGGGTACGACGTCGTCGGCCTGCTCCCGCCCGGCCCGCACACCCGCGACCGCATCGCGGCGATGTGTGACGCGCTGGCCACCGACGCCCGCCTGCCGGACGGGTGCGGGTGCGAGCCCAAGCCCGGCCAACACCGCGGGGAGATCATCCTGGCCGTCTCCACGGTCAACCGGCTGGGCATCCGCGGGGATGAGACCCCGCCCAAGCTGGCCTACCCGGCCGACTACTCCCCCCGCTCGGTCCTGGACCTGCTGCCGCTGGGCGAACACCGGGACTCCTCCGTGGCCGGTGTCCACCTGCGCGAGGACTCCATGCTCATCACCGGCCGCCGAGGCGGCGGCAAGACCAACTTGCTCGACGTGGTGACCCTCGGCCTGGGACGCTGCACCGACGCCCTGGTCTGGCACATCGACCTCAACGGCGGCGGCATGAGCCAGTTCTGGCTCGCGCCCTGGCTGCGCGGCCAGATCGACCGGCCCCCGATCGACTGGGCCGCGCCCAACCCGCTCGAAGCGCTGTACATGACCGAGGTCGCCCTGGCGATCGCCAAGGACCGCAAGACCTCCTACCGGGAGTACAAGGCGAAGGTGAACGCCAAGTTGCTGCCCGTCAGTCCCGAGCTGCCGGAGATCGTCATCATGATCGATGAGGGCGCGGAGGCGTTGAAGCCGGCGAACAACCACCCGATCACCCGGCAGGTCCGCGACAACCTGGAGGAGATCCAGCGGATCGGCCGTAACGAGGGCGTCAACGTCGTCATCTCCTCTCTCCGGCCGACCGCCGGCAGCATCTCCACCGACCTGCTCAACCAGTCGGCCATCCGGGTCGCCACCTACGGACTGTCCGGGGCCGACCTGGGTCACCTGTATGAGTGGCAGCGCGGGATCAGCATGGACGACCTGCCGGTCAAAGGCACCGCGTTCCTGGGCGTCATGCCGGACACTCCCCGCCCGATGAAGGTCTACTTCCTGGAGCCGACCCAGATCCAAGAGGCGGCCGTGGCCATCGCCGACTGCCGGCCCGACCTCGATGCCGCCTCGGCCGAGGCCGCCAACGGCGAGTTCGAGTTCTACCTGCACGGCCGCAAGCAGGTCATGTCGAACCTGTACGCCACCCGCTACCAGCGGATGAAGGAGGCGTTCACCGGCCAGCAGCAGGAGGAGGAGGCCACTACGGCGGCGGCCCCGGCCCGCCCCTCGACCACCCTCACCAGCGCCCCGCCACCCCAGCCGGCGCCGCTGCGTCTCATCAACGGCGGCCGCGCCACGCCGGCGGCCGACTGGCCCGACCCGTTCGACGCCCCCGCCCCGGCCCGCACCGCCACCGTCAGCGCACACGACTGGCCCGACCCACTCCCCGGCCGCACCCTCACCGCCACGCCGGCCACCGGCGTGCTCACCGCGGCCCGCCCGGCTGCGACCCGGCCGGTGCCGGAGCTCATCCGCCGCGCCCTGGCCGCCTTCGACGACGCCGACGACGACCGGATGCACAGCGAAGTCCTCGCCGGCGCTCTCGGCCTCACCCCGCATGAGCTGGCCGAGCTGCTGGGCATGGTCGGGGTCAAGTCGTTGCCGCGCGCATTCGTCCGCGGCGGCAAGGAGCGGCGGGGCTACGCCCGGGAGGACGTCGCCACCGCCGCCGACCGGATCGCCTCCGGTGAGCTGTCCGTGCCCGAGAAGGTCGCCGCCTGGCCGGCGGCCTGACCCCCCCGGACGACCCGGACGTGTCCGGGTCCGACACGGACCGGTACCCGGACACGTCCGGGTGTCGGACTCCGGCAAGACCCTGACCAGCAAAAACAGGCCACGCGTCCGGGTCGTCCGGATGCCAGGCACCCCCCTCTATCGGTCCTCCAACCCCCCGAACCCCGGGGGAAGGGACACCCGGACACGACACGAGCGGCCCCCTCCGATCCATCCGGAGGGGGCCGCTTGCATGCTCAGTCCCGCTCGGCGCGAATCCGTGCGGCCAGGTCCACGATCATGGCCGGGTCATCGTCCAGGCGGCGCAACAGGGCACGCCACATCACCGAGTGCGCCAGGGTCGGGATGTCCGCGCGGACCGCAAGGTCATCCACGATGCGGCGCATGGTCCGGTAGTCCTCCGGCGTCAGATCGACCGTGATCCGGACCGGCTTGGTACGCCGCGCTGTGGTGCCGCGCTCGGGGGTCTGGCCCGTCTCGGCGTCGCGCCGGCGGGAGGCGGCGGCTGCGCGGAACCGGCCGGTAGACGAGAGTGATCGCCGGGCTGCGCTCACAACAGGCCCGCCCGCTTCAGGTAGACCTCGGCCAGAAGGTCGAATGGGTCGCCCGGCCGGATGGTCGGCACCATTCCGTACGCCAGCGCGTAGACCTCGCGCCGGGGGATCTGCGGGCCGAGGACGTCGTACCCGAGATCGGTCAGCGCCTGGCGGACATCAGTGCCGGACCGTGCGCCGGACACGACGCGGTTCAGCAGGACGGCGACGCGGGCCGGATGGGCGCGTACCTCAATGATCTCATCCAGCAGGTCGGCCATACCCGAAGTCCGCTCGACCTCGATCGTGGTCGGCGCGACCGGGATGGTGATCTCATCGACCCTGCGTAGCACCGATCGCACGATGGCGCCATGGTCCTCGGCCTGGGGGAGGTCCACCACCGTGATGATGTCGCCGCCGCCGATGCCCTCCAGGCGCTTGCCGGCGTCCTTGACCGCCAGGCCGTAGATGCCGAAGGGGAACCCATCGACCGCATCACTCCAGGCGAGCGCCGAACCGGCCGGGTCGCAATCGGCGAGGGCGACGTCGTGACCCCGGCGGTGCAACGCGTACGCCAGGTGGACGGCAGTGGTGGTCTTGCCCGTCCCCGGCTTCAGGTTCGCGAACGCGATGGACAGTCCCATGGGGAGCACTGAATCACGGAAATCCGTGATTACGGAAGCGAAGCCTGGGTCGCTGTCGCCCCATCGGTAGCGCGATGCGCCACCCAGGACGACCGGACGGGCCGACCACTGAATTACTGAACTACGGAATCCCGTAAACGCTACGAAGTGTCGCCCCCGGCCGCTACCGTGGTGCATGGCAAGACGCGTACGCCGCCCGCCGAGCTGAGGCGCCCACGCCGCCCGGCATCGTCGGCCAAGGTCTCCTGGGGCCCGCGAGAGTGATCACGTCCGGCATTCGGTGCATCCGCCCGCCCGGGCGCGTGGGGCCCGACCGAGGGATAGGAGAGGCACCGTGCCAAAACACCAGTCCACCGCCGCCAAGCGCGCCCGCGCCGCCGCGCGCGATGGCGCGAAGTACACCGAGGCACTACGCGCCGAACAGGCCCAGGCCGGGCCAGACGCGGCCAGCGACCCGCGCGTCATGGACACCATCCGGCGCTTGGACGAGGCCACCACGGCGGCCCGGGACGACGCCGACCCGTACCGCCGCGTGACGGCCCTCACCGCCCGCGCCCTGTCCTGGCAGTCCCTGGCCGAGGTGATGAGCCAGGCCGCCGCCGGCGAACTCGACCTCGACGCCGCCACGCTCGCCGAGCTGCTGGAGCGCGCCGCGCGGGCTGCGATGTTCGCCGCCGAACTCGACCAGCACGAGGCCGCGCGGACCCGGATCATGCACGCCGTGCCGACGATCACGCCGCGTACCGAGGTCGCCCGCCTCGGCCTGATCCGGTGCGCCAGGTGCGGGGAGTACTGGACGCCGGACGCCGACCGGCCGGACTGCCTCGACCACCCCGGCGTCGTTCACGGGCCGACGCCGCGCGACGTCGCCGAGGCGGAAGCGTTGTTCGGCACCCGGCGCCTGCTCAGCTCGGCCGACCTCGCTGAGGACCCGGCCGGTGATGACTACTGACGTCGGACCCCGGTCGACCAGCCGGGCCTGACCGGTCCGAGGTG
>JBEHYF010000232.1:0-6270 GCA_048498315.1 Actinomycetota bacterium | reverse complement strand
GACCCGGCGGCCGACACCGACCCGGCCGCCGGCGCGGGCGCGCCGTGGGCGTTCGGCCGGGACCAGGCTCAGCCGGCGAGGATCTTGGCGAGGAACTGGCCCGTGTGGCTCTCCTCCACCATGGCGACGTCTTCGGGCGTGCCGATGGCGATGACCATGCCGCCGCGCGAGCCGCCCTCGGGCCCCATGTCGATGACCCAGTCGGCGGTCTTGATGACGTCGAGGTTGTGCTCGATGACGATCACCGTGTTGCCGCCGTCGACCAGCCTGCCGAGCACGCCGAGCAGCTTGCGGATGTCCTCGAAGTGCAGTCCCGTGGTCGGCTCGTCGAGCACGTAGACGGTGCGGCCGGTGGAGCGCCGCTGCAGCTCCGAGGCAAGCTTGACCCGCTGCGCCTCGCCGCCCGAAAGGGTCGGCGCCGGCTGCCCGAGCCGGACGTAGCCGAGGCCGACGTCGTTGAGGGTCTGCAGGTGCCGCCGGATCGCCGGTATCGCTGCGAAGAAGTCGAGCGCCTCCTCGATCGGCATGTCGAGAACCTCGGAGATGGTCTTGCCCTTGTAGTGCACCTCGAGCGTCTCGCGGTTGTAGCGGGCACCGTGGCAGACCTCACACGGCACGTAGACGTCGGGCAGGAACTGCATCTCGATCTTGATGGTGCCGTCGCCGGAGCACGCCTCGCAGCGCCCGCCCTTGACGTTGAAGGAGAACCGGCCCGGCTGGTAGCCGCGGACCTTCGCCTCCGCCGTGGCCGCGAACAGCTTCCGCACGTGGTCGAACACGCCGGTGTAGGTCGCGGGGTTCGAGCGCGGGGTGCGGCCGATCGGCGACTGGTCGACGTGCACGATCTTGTCGACCAGGTCGATGCCGTTGATGCGCCGGTGCCGCCCCGGCACCGTGCGGGCGCCGTGCAGCTGCTTGGCCAGCGCGTTGTAGAGGATGTCGTTGACCAGCGTGGACTTGCCCGACCCGGACACGCCGGTGACGGCGGTGAACACGCCGAGCGGGAACGCGACGTCGACGTCGCGCAGGTTGTGCTCGCGGGCCCCCTTGACGACCAGCTCGCGGCCGCGCTGCCGCGTGCGGCGGGTGCGCGGCACCGGGATCTCGCGGCGGCCGGACAGGTATGCGCCGGTCATCGACTGCTCGTTGGACAGCAGCTCGGTCACCGGGCCGCTCACGACGACCTGGCCACCGTGCTCGCCCGCGCCCGGGCCGATGTCGACCACCCAGTCGGCCGCCCGGATCGTGTCTTCGTCGTGCTCGACGACGATCAGCGTGTTGCCGATGTCGCGCAGCCGGACCAGCGTCTCCAGCAGCCGGTGGTTGTCGCGCTGGTGCAGGCCGATCGACGGCTCGTCCAGGACGTACAGGACGCCCACCAGGCCGGAGCCGATCTGGGTGGCCAGCCGGATTCGCTGCGCCTCGCCACCGGCCAGCGTGGCCGACGCGCGGTCGAGGGTGAGGTAGTCGAGGCCGACGTCGAGCAGGAACCCGAGCCGCGCGTTGATCTCCTTCAGCACCCGCTCGGCGATGTGCTTCTCACGCTCGGTCAGCTCCATCGACAGCAGGAACTTGGCGCACTCGCCGATCGGCATGGCCGCCACGTCGGCGATCGACTTGCCGCCGACCGTGACCGCCAGCACCACCGGCTTGAGCCGCCGGCCCTCGCACGACGGGCAGGGGATCTCGCGCATGTAGCCCTCGAAGCGCTCCCTGCTGGAGTCGCTCTCTGCCTCCGAATGCCGCCGCTGGACGTACGGGATCACGCCCTCGTAGGTCGTGTAGTACGAGCGCAGCCGGCCATAGCGGTTGCGGTAGCTGACGTGCACCTGCGTGTTGTGGCCGTGCAGGATCGCCTTGCGCGCCTTCGCCGGCAGCCGCTCCCACGGCGTGTCGAGGTCGAAGCCCATCGCCTCGCCGAGCGCGCCGAGCAGCCGCAGGAAGTAGTCGCTGATGTGGCCGTTGGACCACGGGGCGATGGCGCCCTCGCCGAGCGTCTTCTCCGGGTCGGGAACCACCAGCTCGGGGTCGACCTCCATGCGGGTGCCCAGACCCGTGCAGTCGGGGCAGGCACCGTACGGCGAGTTGAACGAGAACGAGCGCGGCTCCAGCTCGTCGAACGACAGGTCGTCGTACGGGCAGTACAGGTGCTCGGAGAACATCCGCTCGCGGTGCTCGTGGTCGTCGGGCAGGTCGACGAAGTCGAGGATGACCGTGCCGCCCGTCAGGCCCAGCGCGGTCTCGATCGAGTCGGCCAGCCGGCGGCGGGCGCTCTCCTTGACGCTGAGGCGGTCGACGACCACCTCGATGTCGTGCTTTTCGTACTTCTTCAGCTTCGGCGCCTCGTCGAGGCGGACGAGGTCGCCGTCGACCCGGGCCCGCGAGAAGCCCTTGGTCTGCATCTCACGGAACAGCTCGGCGTACTCGCCCTTGCGGCCGCGCACGACCGGGGCCAGCACCTGGAAGCGGGTGCCCTCGTCGAACTCCAGCACCCGGTCGACGATCTGCTGCGGCGTCTGCTTGGAGATCGGGCGGCCGCACGCCGGGCAGTGCGGGCGGCCGATGCGCGCCCACAGCAGGCGCAGGTAGTCGTAGACCTCGGTGATCGTGCCGACCGTCGAGCGGGGATTCTTCGAGGTCGACTTCTGGTCGATCGACACCGCCGGGGACAGGCCCTCGATGAAGTCGACGTCGGGCTTGTCCATCTGGCCGAGGAACTGGCGGGCGTACGCCGACAGGGACTCGACGTAGCGCCGCTGGCCCTCGGCGAAGATCGTGTCGAATGCCAGGCTGGACTTGCCCGACCCGGACATGCCGGTGAACACGATCAGTGCGTCGCGCGGCAGGTCGAGTGAGACGTCCTTGAGGTTGTGTTCACGCGCTCCGCGCACGATGAGACGGTCGGCCACGGCGTATCCGCTATTCCCCTAGAGCCTGGTTGAGACAGGTCGGTTTCAGGCTACCGACGAGGCACGGCGGTTTCCTCCGGACGACCGCCGCAGCATGCCCCTCGTACGGGTGAACCGTACACGTGTTCGAAGACAGATCGCCACCGAAACGCCCGGGCCCGGTGTGACGGGGGTGCCGGCCGGACCGGCCGCCGCGACCGCGTGCGACGGCTCGGCGCCTGGCGACGCCGCATGCGGTCGCGCCGTTCCCGACCCGCACCGGGCAGCGCGCGCCGGTAACCGGATATTCCCGGCCGTACCGGCGGTTCTGACGGTTCCGTCCCTTCCCCGTACGAGCCGTCCAAAGCGCTCGGGCTCGCGGGGTCGAGCGCTCTCGCGGCAGGCGCGCGACCGCTCAGCCGTCGTCCAGGGCATGCTCCAGGTAGCGGTCGGCCGACCGGCGCACCGCGGCGACGCCGTCCGCCGCGACGACCCGCCCCCACCAGCCCCCGTACACCCGCTCGAACGGGTACGGCTCCATGCGGCGCAGGGCGCGGCGGATGATCCGCGGGCGCTCGGGGATGAGGTTCGGGTAGCTGTACATGAAGCTCACGTACCGGCGGTCGGGCACGACCGTGAAGATGTCCCCGGTCAGCAGCGCGCCGCGGCCGTCCTCGCCGTCGCGCCAGTGCAGCACCTGGCCGCCGGCGAAGTGCACGCCGGCGTTGACGAGGGTGAGACCGTCGCCGATCTCGCGCGCCTCCCCCTCCCAGAAGACGACCGCGTCGTCCGGCCGGGCGACCCACTCGCGGTCGGCGGCGTGGATATAGACGGGCGCGTCGAACGCGTGCGCCCACTCGATCATGGAGCCGTAGAAGTGCGGGTGGCTGATCGCGATCGCGTCCACCCCGCCCAGCGCGCGGACCCGCGCCAGCAGGTCGTCGTCCAGGTAGGTGATCATGTCCCAGAGGACGTTGCCGGACGGGGTCCGCACGAGCAGCGCGCGCTGCCCGATCGCGGTCGGCGGCTCCGCGCCGATACCGACGATGCCGGGCCCCTCGTCGGCGACCTTTCCGTGGTGCCCGGCGGCGCGCAGCTCGGCGAGCGTGGTCCACTGCTGGCCGTCCCAGCCGACGTACTGTCGCTCGTCCTCACAGATCGGGCAGTCCGTACGGGGCTCGCCGTACTGGACGCCGCAGGTCCGGCAGATCGGCAGCTCGTCCTCCATGATCACAGCCTACGCGCCACCCGGCCGCGGGTCCGCAGACCCTACGCGCGTGCCCGCCCCGCCGACCCGATGCGCCGACCCGATGCGCCGGCTCTGCGCCCGTCCCGGCCTGGCGGACCGGCCCTCGGCCCGGCGCGGCGGATCGGCCCGGGCGGCGTGACCGCCGGGACCGGCCCGCTCCGGGGTGCCGGCGGGTGCGCACGAGGCATGCTCCGCCGTACGTGCGAGGATGAGGACACACGGCCAGGTTCCGTCACCGAATTGGAGGAGCGCGTGACCTACACCGGCGATGTCCAGGTCGGCGGCGCACCCGACGTGCGCGAACTGCCGGGCCTGACGATCACGAAGCTCGCCGTCGGGCCGTACGACAACAACGCCTACCTGCTCCGCTGCACGGCCACCGGCGAACAGGTCCTGATCGACGCGGCGAGCGAGCCCGAACGCCTGCTCGACCTGCTCGGCGACGCCCCCCTGTCGCGCGTCATCACGACGCACCGTCACCAGGACCACTGGGGCGCGCTCACCGAGGTCGTGGAGGCGACGCACCCGTCACTGGTGGCCCATCCGGACGATGCCGAGGCGCTGCCCTTGCCGGTGACCGAGCCGGTCCGGCACGGTGACACCGTCCGCGTCGGGCACACGACGCTGTCGGTCATTCACCTGCGCGGGCACACTCCCGGGTCGATCGCGCTCCTGTACGCCGACGGTGAGACACCGCACCTGTTCACCGGCGACAGCCTGTTCCCCGGCGGCCCCGGGAACACCTGGGGCGACCAGCCGCTTTTCAGGCGCCTGATGGACGATCTGGAAGAGCGTGTCTTCGCGACGCTACCGGACGAAACCTGGGTCTACCCAGGTCACGGCAAGGACACCACGCTGGGCCGGGAGCGGCCGCACCTGCCGGAGTGGCGCGCCCGCGGCTGGTGAGGGCGAAGTCGGCCGCACCACGTGCGTTCATCCAGCAAGATGGGAAGTACCGGGCACGTGGAAGACCCCCGGCACGATCAGACTCCAGAAGGCGACATGACCGGTGTGACCAAGGACGTTGCCGGAGCCGGCGAGCTGACCGACGTCGAACTGGCGGCGCGGCTGCGCATGACGCTCGGCCGGCTGAACCGCCGCGTCCGGCAGCACGGTCCGCAGACGCTGACGTCGAGCCAGGCCTCCACGCTGGCGAGCGTGGAGGCGCTCGGCCCGGTCCGGCTGGGCGACCTCGCCGCCCACGAGGGCGTCAGTGCCCCCACGCAGAGCCGCCTGGTCGCGTCTCTGGAGAGCCAAGGCATGCTCCGCCGCACCCCCGACGCCGGCGACCGCCGGGCCACCCTGCTCGACATCACCCCGGAAGGGCGGCACCAGCTCGAGCTCTTGCGCACGGAGCGCTCGGCGTTCCTCGTGAAGCGTCTCGCCACGTTGTCGCACGGACAGCGCGCCGCGCTGGTCGCGGCGCTCGACGCGCTCGACGCCCTGGCCGCCAGCCCGCCCGAGTAGCCCTCCGGCGCGGCCGGTCGGAACCTCGTCGGCCGGGTCTCAGGCCGTCGCCTTCCGGTAGGTCGCCCGCGTGCCCGCGAAGTACAGTTCCTTACCCCCGGCGACCAGCTTGACCTGCCAGTACGACGGGCCGGCGCCGTTCGGGTCGGTGAGGTCGAACGTCCTGGCGTCGCGCGGCGTCGCCTTGCCGGACCACAGCGTCTGGCCGAAGGCGACCCATTCGCCGGTTCCGTCGCGCTGAAACGTGAAGTAGTTCTCCTCGGTGTCATGCGTCCATTTGCCGGCGAGCGCCTTCAGCCAGGCTCTGGCCCGCGCGGCGGGCACCGGCGGCCTGATGCTCGGAGCAGGCTGCGACGGCGGTGGCGAGTCGACGGTTCCCGGCATGGTCGGCACGGACGAGGTGCTCGGCGCGGATGAGGGGCTCGGCGCGGCGGGCCGGGCGGCCGGCAACCCGCCGGCGCGCCGGTCGGCGAGCGCGGTGAACACCAGGACGCCGGCGGCCGCTGCCGCGAGGGCGATCGACAGCGACCGCGTCACCGCGGGGCCGAGCGATGAACTGCGCATGAAACCCTTCCGGAAGCCTCTTGCGTCCGATCACGGTACAAGCCCCCGGGCCGGTCCGTCTCATACGCGCGCGGGAGACTCCGGACGCCGCGGGACCGGCGG
>JBEHYF010000231.1:0-6326 GCA_048498315.1 Actinomycetota bacterium | reverse complement strand
GGGGGAACAAGCGGCCGGAGTCGGAGTTCGACGCCGGTCGGGTCTTCGCCGCCTGCGCCGAGCATGACGTCGCGGTCGAGATCAACAGCAGGCCCGAGCGGCTCGACCCGCCGAAACGGCTGTTGCGGCTGGCCGTCGAGGCCGGCTGCCGGTTCTCAATCGACTCCGACGCGCACGCGCCGGGGCAGCTCGACTGGCAGCCGTACGGGTGCGAGCGGGCCGTCCGCTGTGGCGTGCCGGCCGAGCGGGTGGTCAACACGATGCCCGCCGGCGACCTGCTCGCCTGGGCCGGCCGCTGACGCCGTCGCGGCCGCCTGGTGGTCGGCACCGGAGGGCGGTGTCCTGCCCTGCCCGGCCGGGAGAGCGCGGTGCGCACCGCAGATCGCCGTCGCCCGGGCCGGTGCCGGCGGCCGCCCCGCCAGAGGAGTGCCGAGCAAGCCGGCGACCGCGGGGCTGGGGAA
Source organism: Actinomycetota bacterium (assembly GCA_048498315.1). GTDB lineage: Bacteria > Actinomycetota > Actinomycetes > Streptosporangiales > Streptosporangiaceae > Actinoallomurus. The sequence continues at coordinate 5,865 of JBEHYF010000231.1, read as the reverse complement.
GCGATGGCCGGAGCCCGCGTGGTCGGGCGAGCAGCGAGCCGGGGGAGCAGAGAGCCGGGCGAGCGCAGCGCCGCCGGTCCGGCGAACGACCCGGCGGCGTGCGCCGACGCCGGTGGCTTTCGCCCAGGTCACGGTATGTTTCGGGGGATCGCCGCGGCCGATACGCGCCGGCAACACGGATGAAACGCGGGCCTGGCAGGCTGAGGGACGGTCCAGCAGGGAGGTGGGCGCGATGCGGCTGTTGCGAGTTCGGGTGAGGCTCCCGGACCGGCCGGGCTCGCTCGGGGCGGTCGCCCGGACGCTCGGCGCCGCGGGCGCTGACATCGTTCAGGTCGTCGTCCTGGAACGTTCCGCGGGCCGGGCGATCGACGACATCACGGTCTCCTGGCCTCAGGCGGTCTCGTTCGACGTGCTCTGCGACGCCCTCGCCTCGGTGCGCGGCGTGGCGGTCGACGGCGTCTGGCGCACCCACGAGGCGCCGGGGGTGTTCTCCGACGTCGAGGTGGTCGGCCAGATGGCCGCCAACCCGCCGGGCGGCGTGGTCGCGCTGGTCGAGGCGGTACCGAAGATCTTCGGCACCGACTGGGCGGCGATGATCGCCCCCGGCGGGACCGTGGTGCACGCGAGCTGGCAGGCGCCCGACCCGCTCGACCCGCCGCCCATACCGCTGCCCGGAGCGCGCGCCTTCACCGCCGGCGACGGAGTGCGCTACGCCTCGGTGCCGGTCGGCCCCTCCGGCCAGGCGCTTCTGGTCGCGCGGGTGGCGGCGCCGGCGTTCCACCGGACCGAGCTTGAGCGCCTGATCCAGCTCGCCACCGCGGCCGAAGCCGTCCTCGGGGTCACGACGTCGGCGTGACACCGATGGCAGGGCGACACCAGGAGAGCACGCTCACCGTCGTTCTCGCGCCGGCCGCCAACCTCGGCATCGCGCCGGTGAAGACGGTGGCCGCCGTGATCACCGGCTCGGAGTCGATGGCCTCGGAGGCGGGTAGCCGCCGCGGGTGATCACGGGCGCGCGACGCGCGCCGGGCGGTGCCGTCGACGCGGTGTCAGCTCCCGAGCTGCACGCCGAAGAACAGGGCCGCCAGCGCGCCCAGGGCGCCGAGGGCTCCCCAGACCGCCAGGCCGGCCTTGGAGGTGGACCGGGTGTGCAGGAATGCGGCGACCCCGGAGAGCAGGACGAAGCCCAGCTTCACGTTCAGCGTCATCTGCGCCGGACCGGACCAGTGCCCCTCCGCGAGCATGTTCCACACCCCGGTGGCGACCAGCACGGCGAACGCCGGCCAGGCCACCACGCCGAACCGCCGGGCCGCAACCTTCGTGACGCCCTCGTAGCCGCGCAGAGCGGGGACGAGCGCGCCCAGCGTGAGCTGCCCGCCGACCCAGATCGTCGCCGCGAGCACGTGGAGGAACAGCCGGATCGATACGGTCGTGAGCGGGAGCACCCTGATCGCCTTTCGTCTCGTGGAACCACCCGAACCGATCATCCCGGTAGGCCGCGCGTGTCCGTCACCGGGGCCGGATTCCCGAGCCCGCGCACGATCGAACGCGATATTTCCGCACTTCAGCAGGCCGGTGTGCCGATTTACGCCGATACCGGCCGAGCTGCGGCGGCTACACCCTCGACAAGGCCCGCGCGCTCCCGCCGATGAATTTCACGGCCGCCGAGGCGGTGGCCGTCGCGATCGCGCTGAGCAAGGCCGGCGACGCGCCGTCCGCCCGCGCCGCCTGCACCGCGCTCCTCAAGATCGTGGCGGTGATGTCCGCGGCGGACGGCGCAGAGGCGCAGGAACCGGCCGAGCGCGTCCGTTTCCTCGTGCCCGCGGACGGGGAGGAGGCACGGGCGGGACGTCCCCGGCGGCGCGTGGCCGTCACGCCCGTCCGGCACCGGGAGAAAAGCACGGGACACGCCCACCCCGGTACCGGAGGAAACGCAGGTCACATGCCATAATCGAGGTATCCCACCGGTCCGACTCACTAGTGGATATCGTCATGTCTAAGTTCCATCGAGTTATTCGCCGTATCGTGCGCCGTCGCACTGTCCGGTCCGGCCGACTCGTGGTGAGCTTGGAACGCTGGGAGCGGCTGGCCACCCCCGAGGAACGGGCCGAGCTGCTCGCCCGGGCCGAAATGAGGACCGATATGAAGAAGGCGGCCTAGGCACCGGCTCCGCTCGCCACGACGGCGCGGTGTGCCCGCGCCGATCTGGACGCGGCTCCGACGTATCCGCCGGCCCCCGGCGGCACGCTCGCCGGGGGCCGGCGCGCGTCTCCGATCGCCCACCGCGCGCCCCGTCCGCCGTGCGGCCGCCCGGGCGCCCGTCGCGCAGCCGGGGGTGCTGGGAATCCCGGCGACGATGTGGGCGCTCCCACGCCGTCGGTTCCCGGCCGAGCGGGCTGTCCGGCCGCCACTGGATCAGATTCCGCGCGGAAGACGCCGCCTCACTCCGGCGGCCGCTCCCGGGTTCCGCTGTCATGGGCGCCGTCCCTTCCCGCTGACCGCCCGCGACCCTCGCGGGCCGCACGTCCCCGAGGAACGCCTGCTCGCCGACGCCGCGGCCCTCCGCGCCCTGCTCAGCCCGCCCGGCACCGCCGACCGGCGGCTCTGACCGGCCGGGAAACGCCGAACTGGCAGGGCGCCGGCGACCGGGTCGGCGGCGTATGACCCGCACCGGGGGAACGCACCGGTGCGTTCAGGTGACGACCTGGGGATCGACCGCGACGCCGTGGTGCGCGGCCGCGAGCCGCCGGAAGCACAGCCAGATGACGTCCGCGGAGATCGGCGGCGCGCCCGCCGGCACGTTCGCGACGGCGTACCACAGGCAGCCGTCCTCGTCGGGCTCGGGCAACTCGACGTCCTCGTAGGCGCCCTCCAGGTCGGCCGCCTCGACGTGCCCGGGTGGCTCCACCTCGATCCACAGGTCGTCCGCCGTGACGTTCAGGTAGCCGTCCGGATCCTCGAAGTCGCCCTGGACGTCGACCTTCCGCCCGGCCGCCTCGGTGAGCGTGCGCACGAACGCCCAGCCGCTCGGCCGATCCCGGGTGATCAGGTGGTATTCACGGCTCACGATTCGGTGCCTTCGCCAGGAGAGCGCGCAGCTCGTCGGTCATGTGGGTTCCCTTGACCGGCTTCCACAAACCGTCCTCGGCCGCGGTCGTGAACCGCGGGGCGCGGCGCGGCGTGGTGGCGTTCGGATCGTAGAAACAGTCGGCGCCGATGTGCGCCTTGATCTCCTCCCGCACGGCGGCGATGCCGGCGCGGTCGGCGATGTCGTCGGTGAGCTGCACGTAGAAGTAGCCCGGCCGCACCTCTCGCGCGACGGCGGCCGGCGCGGTGCGCAGCCGTTCGGGGCCGAAAAGCTCCGTGTACGGCGGGCCGAACAGGTTCGCCCAGTACAGATCCCGCAGGAAGTACGGCATGGTGCCCTGGGCCGCCCGCTTCACCGCGTCCGACCCCGGAGGCAGCTCGAACCAGCCGCGGTAGTAGGCGCTGCGCTCCTCGTCGGTGAACACGTGCGCCATCGCGTAGGTGACGTCGAGTGCGGCGGCGGCGCCGCAGTCGGCCAGGAACGCGCCCAGGCCGTCGCCCTTCAGCTCCGGCGTCCATTCGCCGGAGATCTCCATCCTCGACAGGATGTCCCACGGTCCGGTGCGCACGTCGACCCATGCGTTCGCGGTGCGCGCCGCGTTGCGCCAGTACCCGACCTGGCTCCAGAAGTGGTCGAACCGCTCGGGATCGAACGTGTGCCGCAGGGGCTCGGACCAGCCGTACCGGCGCGGCGTCCACGAGGGCACGTGCGCGGCGAGGGCTCGGATCAACGCCCGTCCCTCATCCGGATCCTTCAGCAGGCTCGGCGTGAAGAGTTCGGTATAGGCGACGGTCACGAGGCTCCTCGGTCAAGGGATGAACGGATCTATCGGGTCGATGGGGTCCACCGGGTCCACCGGGCCGGGATCGGCGGGATCCACCGGATCGACCGCCGCCCCGTCCGTGTCACCGTCGGCGATCTGGGGATCTACCGGCTCTGACGGCGTGTCCGCATCGGGCGGCCCGATGCTCGTGGGGGCGGTCCCGCCTCCGCTTCCCGGCTGCCGAGTGTAGCCCTGCACGTGCAGCGAATCGGTGTTCTTATCGTAGGTGACCTGAACCGGATTGCCGTTGCCGTCGGTGTAGGTGCCGGTGCCGGTACGGTAGAGCACCCCGCCGCCGGTACGCTCCGCGAGATCCTGAAGGTTGCCGGTGACGCGTTTGGAGCCCTGCTTGATGATCCACAGGGGTCGGCCCGACTGTCTCGCGTACTCGGCCTCCAGGCGTAACTGGTAGCGGACCGTCTGCGAGTTGGTGCCCTTCACCTCCAGGAGGAAGTTCGAGCCCTGCCCGTCCGGCGTCGTTCCCTTCGCCAGCCCGGTAAGGGTGATCTTTCCCTCGAACGGCGGGTCGGGTCGCCACACCTCGGTGTTCTTGGTGATTCCCAGCTCTTGCAGGACGGTCTTCTCGAACTCCGCGCCGGACAACTGGTTGTCGCGGACCGAGCCGAAGAGCGTCGCGAGCAGCTTCAGCGACGCGACCCTCCGGTCGGTGCCGTCTGGAACGCCCGGCATGCGGTTGGCCGCCGGCTGCGCGCGGATGTCGCCCGCGAGGACGGCAAGGCCGAGCAAGCCCTTGGCCGCCTGGTCGAGGAGGTCGTTCGCGCGGGCGACGGACCGGCAGAGCGCCTGGTACCCCACGGGGTCCGCCAGTTCGGGAGGAGGCAGTCCGTAGGGGTCGAAGATGGTCGACTGCTTCTGGAGGATCTCCTCACTGATGCGGTCGTAGGTGCGGCGTTCGCTTTGCAGGTCGGAGGCGAGAGCGGCCAGTTTGGTGGCGGCGGTGCCCATCACCTCGTTGGAGAGCCCGGCATCGCCGATCCGCTCGGTGACGACTGCCTGCCATTGCTTCGACGCCTCGCCCTGCCACTGCTCGTTCTTGATCAGCGCGTCGCGAAGGTTCTCCGAGCCGAGGCCCACGTCGGCGAAGGCGCTGGAGATCAGCTCCAGTTCGGACGCCAGGGTGCTGATCGCGCCCGGGTCGACATCGGGAAAGTCTGACGGCGACATCTCACGCGATGGGGGGCCGCGGATTGCCCCAGATGTTGGGCCGCTGTTTTGGCGGCGGCGCGGTCGGCATCGCCGGGATGTACCCCATGGCGGTGCGTTCGGCGTGGTCATAGATGACCGCGCATTGCTGGGTGGCGTCGGCGACCGAGCCCATCGTCTCGGCCTGGGCGTCCAGCGCCGAGAACCAGGCCTGGAAGAACTCGGTGAACGCCTGCGCCGCGGGACTCGCTCCGAACGCCTTCGTGGCCGCGTCGCACGATGAGTTGAATGCGTCCCGTAATCCGGCTAACGAGGTCGCCTGATCGTTGAGGAACGTCGCCGCCGAATTCAGCATGTGCGTGGACACCGTGTAACCAGGCCCCGGGTCGGGAGGCGGCAGTGCCACTTCGTTCTCCTTCCCTTCACCCGCTGGAAAGACTAATCGCGAAGACATACACCGGTCACGGGGCGGCAATGGCAGGTTGTGGTATCCCGCGCGCGGGCGCTGCGGCCGGGAGAGCAGAGCGATGACCGACGGATCTGTACGTGCCCGCGCGGAGCGCCGGATGCCGCGCCCATCAGGACCCGCTCCCGCGCCGGCCGCCGGGCGTGGGCAAGATCATTTCGCGTAAGTTCCGCGGCGGCCGACGTCGACGGGGCCGACGGCGCCGCCGCGGCATGCCGCGCCACGGATGGGAACGGAGTATCCGCAGGTCGGCCGAATGATCGACCTGGCGGGAAGAGTGGGCACAGCTGGATTCGAACCAGCGACCCCTGGTTTGTAAGACCA
>JBEHYF010000230.1:0-6328 GCA_048498315.1 Actinomycetota bacterium | reverse complement strand
CGCACACGCGATCCGGCGGCGCGGCTCGTCCGAGAAGGCGATCGCCGCGGCCATGCAGGCCAGCGGCACGGCCGGCAGCACGTAGCGGTAGTCGAACTCGGCGGTGGCCGGCGGCACCAGCAGCAGGCCCGTCGCGGTGATCCAGGGCAGCAGCGCCGCCCCGCCCCACTGCCGCCACAGCGGCACCAGCCCCGCCAGGCCGACGATCAGGATGGCGCCGAGCGCCGTACCGGGCAGGCGGACGAACCGCTGGTAGGTGCGGATGGCCGTCGCGTACGGGTCGATGATGTGGGTGCGGGCGTCGCCCTGCTCGTACTCGTGCGCCTCCGAGGCGGCGGTGCGGTCCCTGCTCATGCGCCAGGTGGGCAGTGCCGCGGACTTCTTGCCGAACTTGTACATGTCGAACGTCGCGCGGTCCGGGAACACCTTCCTGTCCCATCGGAACGTGAACAGAAAGTCCTTTGCGACGGTCTTCAGGTAATCGACAGGTTGCGCGAGGATGGCGCGCTTGGCGAAGTCGCCCGCCAACTGGTTCTGGTATTTGGTGAACCGCTGCGCCGGGATTCGGTGGAACGGCGAGTTGCGGTCCCAGATGGCGTCTTGGGAGAAGACCAGCGGCGTATGCGAGGTCTTGTTGTCCTTGCACAGGGCGTACTCGGAGACCGGTGGCTTGATCACGTTGCAGTTCGCGAACTCCGACACCCGCGAGTACAGGAAGATGCCGGTGCTGTTGGTCAGGCCGGGCGATCCGTAGTAGGCCCAGAACCAGCCGGCGTACGCGGCCAGGGGGAGCGCGCACAGCCCGACGGTGGCCGCCACGACCCGCCATCGGACCCGCCGCGCGAGGAGGTAGACGATCACGGCGGCCAGCACCGGGGTGCCGACCGACCGGGTCAGCGTGGCCAGCCCGAGCAGCAGGCCGGCGACGGCGCCGCCCTTCCACGTCAGGTCGCGGCCGTACCACAGCAGCAGCGTCACGACCGACAGCAGCAGGAACGCGAACAGGGTGTCGGACAGGATCAGGTGCTCGAGCTGGATCTCGTACCCGTCGTACAGCAGCGGCACGGTCGCCGGCGCCGCGCCCCAGCCGGGCAGGCCGAACCTCCTGCGCAGCAGGGCGTACACCATCACCGCCCCGGCCAGGCCCATCAGGTGCTGCAGCACCGCGATCAGGGCGAAGCTGTGGAACGGCTTGAGCGCCCAGAGGAGGAACGAGTAGCCGTCAGGCCGGATCGGATGCGGGTACGGCGCCATCGCGACGTGCAGGTAGTCGAACGAGTCGTTGAACCACGACGCCGGCCGGTAGCCGAGGACGGCGAGCGCGCGGAGCAGGGCGCCGCCCGCGAGCACGGCGGTGAACGTCTTGTGGCGGCGGGCGAGCGGCAGCACGCCCTTCAGCGGCCGGAGCCGCGCCGCCGCGCGCAGCGCGTCCGCAGCCACAATTCGCACCCGTTCCCTCCGGGGCGGCGCCGCCGCGGAGGGAACGTCCCCGACCGCCGTGACCTGAGCTTTCTCCTCGGATGGCGTACCGGTGGCGACGGGAGCCCCGTTGGCTTCTCCGGCGTTCGTCAAGTCCGGACCGACCTTCCTGGACCGCACAGCCCCTATCCTGGTATCCCCAGCCTGCCTTCGACCGCGCGTTCCTTGTGGGGCTTAAGGTTGCGACTTTGCAACACGCTGCGGTTTGCGGGCAGGCATCATGGACAACACGCGCCACTTGTCGGAACACGACGAGGTTAGTCGAAAAGACGTTGAGCCGTGGCAGCGGGGTAATGGAGGACACGACGTGGAACTCTCCGTGGTGATGCCGTGTTTGAACGAGGCGGAGACCGTCGAGACCTGCGTTCGCAAGGCGCTCGGCTTCTTCGAGGAACACGGCGTCGACGGCGAGGTCATCATCGCCGACAACGGCAGCACCGACGGCAGCCGGCAGCTCGCGCGCGACGCCGGCGCACGGGTGGTCCCCGTGTCCGCCAAGGGCTACGGCAACGCGCTCATGGGCGGCATCCGCGCCGCCCGCGGCACCTATGTGGTGATGGGCGACGCCGACGACTCCTATGACTTCACCGCGCTGATGCCGTTCCTGGAGCAGTTGCGCGACGGGGCCGACCTCGTCATGGGCAACCGGTTCAAGGGCGGCATCGCGCCCGGGGCGATGCCGCCCCTGCACAAGTACCTCGGCAACCCGGTGCTGAGCTTCATCGGCCGGCTGTTCTTCGGCAGCGACATCGGCGACTTCCACTGCGGGCTGCGCGCGTTCCGCCGCGACTCCATCATGCGGCTGGGCCTGCAGACCGGCGGCATGGAGTTCGCCAGCGAGATGGTGGTCCGTTCCACCCTCGCCGGCTACGACATCCGCGAGGTGCCGACGACGCTGTCGCCCGACGGCCGATCCCGCCCGCCCCACCTGCACACCTGGCGCGACGGCTGGCGGCACCTGCGGTTCCTGCTGCTGTACAGCCCGCGCTGGCTGTTCCTGATCCCCGGCCTGATCATGATGACCCTCGGCCTCGTCGCCGGCATCGGGCTGTCCACCGGCCCCGTCCGGGTCGGCGACATCTCCTTCGACGTCGACACGCTCGTCGGCGCCTCGGCCGCGCTCGTCATCGGCTTCCAGGCGGTGATCTTCGCGCTGCTCACGAAGGTGTACGCGATGGAGGAGGGCTTCCTCCCGCACGACAAGCGGGTGCAGCGCATCGTCGACTCCTGGAGCCTCGAACGCGGCCTGGTCGTCGGCGGCCTGCTCGCCCTGGCCGGTCTCATCGGCCTCTTCGCCTCGCTCGCGCACTGGCAGGGGCACAGCTTCGGCCCGCTGGAGCCGCGCCGGGCGCTGCGCATGGTCGTGCCCGCGGCCACCGCGCTCATCATGAGCTTCCAGATGATCTTCGCCTCGCTGTTCGTCAGCATCCTCGACATCCGCCGCCGCTCGCACCCGCCGGTCACGGACGCGGCCGACGAGGCGGCCGACGTCGTGGACGCCGCGGCGCACAAGGTGCGCAGCGAAGGCGACGGCGCCGGGAACGCGGCGGCCACCGGCTCCGGAGCCGGCGATGCCGGATCCCCGGACGAGGCACCGGTCGTCGCCCGGTCCGGCGCCGCCGTGGCGGAGACAGCCGCCGTGGCGGAGACGGCGGAAGCGGTCGCGGCCACGGGCGGCTCGCACGCTCCCGAGGCCGAGGGCGGCTCGCCGGAAACCGTCTGACCCGATCTCCGTCTCCTGACGCGAGACCCCGGCACGCTCCCGGGCCTCGCGCCGTCTCCGTCCGGCGGTGGCGCGGCCGGCCCGGTACCGCGGACGCCGGGACCGGGGCCGTGGCCGGGCGCTCGCCGGACGCCGGTTTGCGGTGGGTCGCCGATATCGGAGTCGGTCACTGGAGAAGGACCCTTAGGCTTAGGGCATGTCCAGCCGTCACATCCTGACCGCGCCCGCCTGGCCGTACGCCAACGGGCCCCGCCACATCGGGCACGTCTCCGGTTTCGGGCTGCCCGCCGACATGTTCAGCCGCTACCAGCGGATGGCGGGCAACAAGGTCCTGATGGTCAGCGGCACCGACGAGCACGGCACGCCGATCCAGGTGCAGGCCGACAAGGAGGGCGTGTCCGCCCGTGAACTGGCCGACCGCTACAACCGCGTGATCGCGCACGACCTGCACGGCCTCGGCCTGTCGTACGACCTTTTCACCCGCACGAGCACCCGCAACCACTACGCGGTCGTGCAGGAGATCTTCAAGGGGCTCTACGACAACGGCTACGTCTTCACGAAGGCGGCGATGGGCGCCATCTCCCCGTCGACCGGCCGCACCCTTCCCGACCGGTACATCGAGGGCACCTGCCCCATCTGCGGGTACGACGGCGCGCGCGGCGACCAGTGCGACAACTGCGGCAACCAGCTCGACCCGGTCGACCTGATCAACCCGCGCAGCCGCATCAACGGCGAGACGCCCAAGTTCGTCGAGACCGAGCACTTCTTCCTCGACCTGCCCGCCTTCTCGGAGTCCCTCGGCTCCTGGCTGCAGGGCAAGGAGGGGCTGTGGCGGCCGAACGTCTACAAGTTCACCCGCAACCTGCTCGACGACATGCAGCCCCGGCCGATCAGCCGCGACCTCGACTGGGGCGTGCCGGTGCCGCTTCCCGGCTGGATCGACCGCCCCGACAAGCGGCTGTACGTCTGGTTCGACGCCGTCATCGGCTACCTGTCCGCGTCGGTCGAGTGGGCCTGGCGCAGCGGCGACCCCGACGCCTGGCGCGCCTGGTGGCAGGACCCCGAGGCGCGGGCGTACTACTTCATGGGCAAGGACAACATCGTCTTCCACTCCGAGATCTGGCCGGCGATGCTGCTCGGCTACAACGGCGCGGGCGACAAGGGCGGCACGCCCGGTTCGCTGGGCGCGCTGAACCTCCCGACCGAGGTGGTCTCCTCGGAGTTCCTGACCATGGAGGGCCGCAAGTTCTCCTCCTCGCGCCAGGTCGTCATCTACGTGCGCGACTTCCTGGAACGCTACGACGTCGACGCGCTGCGCTACTACATCGCGGTGGCCGGCCCGGAGAACCAGGACACCGACTTCACCTGGTCGGAGTTCGTCCGCCGCAACAACGACGAGTTGGTCGCGACGTGGGGCAACCTGGTCAACCGGTCGATCTCGTTCGCGGCCAAGAACATCGGCGAGATCCCCGCAGCGGGCGACCTGACCGACGTCGACCGGGCGATCCTGGAGCGGTCGCGGGCCGCCTTCGACGCGGTCGGCGCCGAGCTGGCCCGCTCGCGGTTCAAGAACGCCGTCAGCGAGGCCATGCGCACCGTCGCCGAGGCGAACAAGTACCTGTCCGAACAGGCGCCCTGGAAGCTGCGGAACACCGACCCGGAGCGCATGAAGACGATCCTGCACGTCGCGCTGCAGCTCGTCGACGACGCCAAGTCGCTGCTCACGCCGTTCCTGCCGGTCTCCTCCGAAAAGGTGCACGCGATGCTCGGCGGCACGGGCCCGTGGAGCGGCATGCCCGAGATCCGCGAGGTCTCCGAAGACGGCGGCCCCGACTACCCGGTGCTCACCGGGTCCTACGACACCGAGGCCCGCTGGGAGTCGCGGCCGATCGTCGCCGGCACGCCGCTCGCGCCGCCCAAGCCGCTGTTCGCCAAGCTCGCCCCGTCCGTGGTGGACGAAGAGCTGGCCCGCCTCGAGCAGGCGTGAGCGCCGCGCCGGGAATGAACGGAACGTCATGAGCGAGTCCGACGGTTTCCGCGGCGCGGCGTTCCCGCCCCTGCCGGAGCCGCTGCCGGTCGAGGTGTTCGACAGCCACTGCCACCTCGACATCCTCGAAGTGCCGATCACCGAGGTGCTGGCCGCCGCGCACTCGGTCGGCGTCCGGCGTGCCGTCACGGTCGGGTACGACCTGGCGTCCTCCCAGTGGTGCGCCGACGCCGCCGCCACGTACGACGACGTCTACGCGGCGGTGGCGATCCACCCGAACGATGCCGGGACCGCCACCGACGACGTCCTCGCCGACATCGCGAAGCTCGCCGCGCTGCCGCAGGTGCGCGCCGTGGGGGAGACCGGGCTGGACTACTACCGCGACTGGGCGGCGCCGGAGGCGCAGCGGAGGTCGTTCCGCGCGCACATCGACATCGCCAAGCGCACCGGCACGGCCCTGGTCATCCACGACCGCGACGCGCACGACGACGTGCTGCGCATCCTCGCCGAGGAGGGGCCGCCCGAGACGGTCGTCTTCCACTGCTTCTCCGGCGACCGGGAGATGGCGAAGGTCTGCGCCGACCGCGGCTACTTCATGAGCTTCGCCGGCAACATCACCTTCAAGAACGCCGGCGGCCTGCGCGAGGCCGCCGCGGTCGCGCCGCTGGACCTGCTGCTGGTGGAGACCGACGCGCCGTACCTCACGCCGGTGCCGCACCGCGGCAAGCCCAACGCCCCGTACCTCGTGCCGCTGACGGTCCGCGCCCTCGCCGAGGTGAAGGGCGCCGACCTGGCCGAGCTGTGCACCGCCATCGCCGCCAACGGCGAACGCGTCTTCGGCCCCTGGTAACGCCGGACCCGGGTCGGCAGCGGCGCACGCATCGTCCGGCGGGAGCGCCGCGTCACCCGGTGGTTCGGCGAGCAGGCGCCGGCCCGGACGGATGGCTTGAGCGGAAGCGCCGGAGCACCGCCGCGAGCGCCGCCATCGGAACGGCCACCACGACGAACAGCCCGGTGAGGAGCAGCGGCAGCGAGCTTTCGCCGGCGTTCCGCAGCTGAGGGCGGCTCCTGGGACACGCTCGGGGTGAACGTGCTGGTCAGCGGATTGGTGCTGGTTCTGCGAGCCGAATTCGCCTAGT
>JBEHYF010000229.1:0-6377 GCA_048498315.1 Actinomycetota bacterium | reverse complement strand
CCTTCAGGCGAGGGCGGTGACCACGGAGATGACCGCGACGAGCGCGATGAGCATGTAGGCGATGTAGGCGTCCAGGCGGCCGGACTGCAGGCGCTTGGCAAGGCGTACGAAGGCGCGCACCGGCCGCAGGATCGGGCGGTAGACGTAGGCCTCGACGGCTTCGATGACGTCGGAGCGGTAGCCGAGATGCGCGCCGCTATCGCGCTCGTGCTCTTCCAGGCGCCGTAGTTCCGTTCGCGTCAGCAGCACGTTGCCCAGCACCCGGCGGGTGGGGTTGGCGTAGGCGAAGGCGGTGTACTGGTCGGCGCCCTCCACGCCCGCGGTCGCCGACCGCCAGGCGGGAACCCTGCGGACCCGCAGCGGGCGGGTCCCGGAGACCAGCAGCGTGAACAGGACGGTGATCGCCGCCAGCAGCGGCATCATGATCCACAGCCAGGACGGCGACAGGATGGAGAAGTCGGCGAACACCGGCTGCAGTACCCACGGCGACTTCAGCGCGCCGCCCACGGGCACGCCGGGTAGTCCGGCGCCGATCGCGCGGATCTCCAGCGGGGTCACGGCGGCCACCGCGAGGCCTGCGAAGACCAGCACGGTGACGCCGGCACTGCCGAGCGGGTCGCGGGCGGGGCGGGTGTTCCCGGGGCCGTGACCGAGGACGACGAGGCCGACGAGGCGGACGAAGGTGATCGCGGCGAATCCGGCGGTGAGCGCGACGGCCGCGCCGGTCACCGCCAGGACGAGCTGGAAGGGCAGGTCGTGCAGCCGGAATTGCTGCATCAGGGCTTCCAGCAGGAACCACTCCGAGACGAACCCGGCGGTGGGCGGCAGCCCGGCGAGGGTGAGCGCGCCGACGGCGAAGCCGGCCCCGCTCCATGGCGCGCGGCGTCCGACACCGCGCAGGTCGTCCAGTTCGCTGGTACCCGCGACGGCCTCCAGCGCTGCGCCGCAGGTGAACAGCAGGGACTTGGCGGCGGTGTGCGCGACGATCTGCAGCGTGCCGGCCAGCAGGCCGGCGGCCACCAGGCGGGGGCTGTGGATGTCCGCGCCGACGAGGGCGACGCCGTAGCCGGCGAGGATCAGGCCGGTGTTCTCGACGCTGGAGTAGGCGATGACGCGTTGCAGGTTGGTCTGGACGGCGGCGTGCGCGATGCCGAGCACGGCGGTGAGCGCGGCCAGGATCAGCAGAGTACCGGCCAGCCAGGGCGGCGGCGGACCGAGCAACGCCAGCGTGCGCCACAGGCCATAGAAGCCCACGTTGACCGCCACCCCAGCCATGATCGCACGGATCGGCCCGGGCGCGGCCGCGTACCCGCGGGGCATCCACACCTGCATCGGCACGAGGCCGGCTTTGGTCGCGAAGCCGAGAATGAGCAGCGCGTACGCCGCGGAGCGCAGTGCGCCGCCGGGCACGCCGGCCAGCGCGTCCAGTGACAAGGAGCCGGCGCGGCCGGCGAGCAGCAGTAGGCCGAACGTCAGCGCCGCGCCGCTGATCTTCCCGAACACCAGGGTGGCCAGGGCGGCCCGCGGCCGGCCCGGGCGCCCGCGCTCGAACCCGGCCAGCAGGTAGAACGCGACGGTCAGCGCCTCCCAGGCGAACAGCAGCACGAACGCGTTGCGGGCGGTGATGATCACGGCGACCGAGGCGAGGGTGAGCGCGTACCAGGCGCCGAGTCCGCGCCGTCCCGGCAGCCGCCCGAGGGTATCGGTGCCCGTGGATCGGCCGGCGAGGGCGAGCGAGACCGGCGCCGCCGTGCCGAAGGCGATCACCAGGAACATCCCGGACAGTCGGTCGGTGACGAGCAGGTTCGGTCCGAACCCGAGCACGTCGTCCAGGTGGACGGTGAACGGGTGCCCGGCCAGCGCGGCCGCGCCGGCGACGACGAAACACACCGACGCCGCCGCGCCGATCAGGTAGCCGGCGACCGGCAGCGCCGGCCGCCGGGCATCGCCGATCAGGTCGGCGAGCGCGACCAGGGCCAGGGCGGCGAGGCCGGCCAGGTAGACGCCGGTCATGGCAGCCTCCCGATGGCGAGCAGGATCGCGTGCAGCAGCGCGAACGGGCTGGGCGGTGAGCCCGGCACCCACACGTCGACCGGGACGATCTCGGCGATCCCGGGCGCGGTCGCGTAGGAGGGGGCGATCATTCCGCCGCTGACGGCGTCGGTCCCGGCGGCGATGACGACTTTCGGGTCGGGCGTGCCGTCGAGGGTGCGCCGCAGCGGCGCGGCCATGCCGTGCGTGCCGGCGCCGGTGACCAGGAGGATGTCGGCGTGCCGCGGGCTGGCGGTGAAGAAGATTCCGAGCCGGTGCACGTCGTAGACCGGGTTCAGCAGCGCCAGCACCTCCCATTCCTCGGCGCCGTCGGAGCCGGCATCGACGTGGCGCAGGTGTACCGACCGGCCGAGCGCCCGGGTCCGGTCGCGGAGGCGTTCGCGGACCTGGGCGAGCGTCTCGTCGGTCTCGGCGGGCACGACCAGCGCGGTGCGGGTGAGCGCGGCGACGCCCGAGTCGCGTGCCCAGGCGAACAGGTCCGGGGCGGCCTCGACGCAGCGGCCGCACTGGATGCAGCGCCCCTGGTCGAGCCGGACCCGGCCGGAGGCGTCCGTGTCGATGGCCCTCATGGGGCACAGGTCCTCGACGTCGTTGGCGCCGTCGGAGATGACGGTGGCCGGCCCGCGCCATTCGCTGAAGTAGGGGTCGGGGCGGCGCGGCCACCGGGTGGTGACGACGCCGTCACGCAGTCCGCGGAATACCCACATCTACCGTGCCACCCCCGCGATCGAGACTCCGAAGCTGGCTTCGATGAAGGGGAAGTCGGTGAGGATGTCGCCGGTGAAGACGTCGTGGAAGAGCGCCAGGTTGTGGAAGGAGGCCGGCCTCGGCCGGCAGCGGACGATGCGTCCGCCGGCGATCCACACCTCGTACAGCACCTCGCCCTGCGGCGCTTCCGCCCAGCCGACCGCGCGCCCGTTGGTGTCCGTCACCGGGACGCTCACCGCGCCGTCGCCGGCCTTTTCAAGTTCATCGGCGACCTGCCGGAGCAGATGGAACGATGCGGTCACCTCCGCCCAGCGGACCTGCAGGCGCGCCATCGCATCACCCTCCTCGCGGTGCACGGGGGCCAGGGCGCCGAGCGAGTCGTAGGCGTCGTAGGGACGTACGGTCCGGGCGTCCTCAGCGAGGCCGGACGCGCGGGCGATCGGGCCGAGCGCGCCGTGCTCGCGGGCACGCTCACACGTGAGCGGGCCGGTGCGGCGCAGCCGGTCCAGGAACGAGGATGTGTCCATCAGCAGCCGTGCGTCGCGCTCGATGCCGGTCTCCAGCCGGCCCAGCTCGCCGAGCAGATCGGCGGGCTCGGGCAGCCGGGTGACGCCGCCGGGTACGACGACGCCGCGGCCGAAGCGGTTGCCGCACAGCCGGCCGACCAGCCGCAGCACCCGTTCCTTGTGCCATCCGAACCGGGCCGTGGCGACCGCCAGGCCGGCCGCATCGGCGAGCTTCATCGCCACGTCCAGATGGTTGGCGACACGTTCGAGCTCGGCGTGCAGCACGCGCACCAGCCGCGCCGGCCACGGCGGCACGCAGCCGGTCATCCGTTCGATCGCGTGGCAGTAGGCGAGGGCGTGGGCGACCGAGGCGATGCCCTCCACGCGTTCGGCGAGCAGGACACCGTCGGCGACCGTCAGCCCCTCGAACCGCTTCTCGATGCCCCGGTGCTTGTAGAACGGGCGCACGTTCAAGTGCGGGATGTCCTCGCCCGGTGTCTCGACGAGGTACTCCACCGACTCGAACACCCCCGACCGCACCGGCCCGTGCGGGATCGTGAACACCCCGGGACCGGCGACGTGGCGCGGCAGCGCGTGCTCGTCCGGCTCGATCCGCTCCGGCATCCCGCCCGCGCCCGGCCGCGGGTACGCCCCGCCGGGAAGGATCAGCGGGTCCAGCCGCGGATGCCCCTCCGGGACGACCCCGAACAAGTCGTGCACCTCCCGCTCGTACCAGAACGCCGCCCGCAACGACGGCGTCAGCGCAGGATAGGAACCGGCCCCTCCCAGGTCGACGTCCAGCATCTCCACGTCGTCGTCGGTGGCCACATGCGCGGTGAGCAGCAACCCACCGTCACCGTCACGGACGGTGCCGTGCAGCCCGGCGAACCGCTCCCCCGAGCCCACCTTGGCCAGCAGCTTCTCCCACATCCGGCCCTCGCCCCCCGGCTCCTCGGCCAATACCCGCGCAGTCCCGGCGCCGTACGTCTCCTCCGCCCTCATCGCATCCCTCCGAGCTCGGCCACCCCGCGGCTCAGCAGGTCGGTCAGATGCGCGGGCGGGTGAACGCCGAGCAGCAGCAGCGCGCCGATCCCGGCGACCATCGGCGCGACCATCCACGCGCTCGGCTCACCGCGGACCACGGCGCCGTCGCGGCCGGGCGTGAACAGCATCCGGTTGGCCGCCGCCGACAGCCCGAGGAACGCGACGGTCACCAGCACCACGAGGATCGCCGTGCCGGTGTGACGGGCCGACCCCAGCCCGCCCGCCACGATCTGGAACTCGCTGCGGAAGATCCCGAACGGCGGCATCGCGCACAGCGCCAGCACCGCCATGACCAGCAGCGGACCGCTCCAGGGAAGCACGTCCAGCCCTCCGCCGATCTTGGAGATCGTCTTGGTGCCGTACTTGCGGACCAGCACGCCGGCGCCCATGAACGCGTTCGCCTTCGCCGCCGCGTGCGCCAGAACATGCAGCAGCACACCGGCGAAGGCCAGCGGCGCACCGAAGCTCACCCCGATCGCCAGGATGCCCATGTGCTCGACGCTGGAGTAGGCCAGCAGCCGTTTGATGTCGCGCTGGTCCAGCAGGTACAGCGCGGCCAGCAGCAGCGACGCCACCCCGAAGGCCAGTAGCACCAGCTGCGGAAAGCGCGGGCCGAGCGTCGCCACGGCGACCTGGTAGAACCGCAGGATCGCGTAGAAGCTGACGGCCAGCAGCGACCCCGACAGCAGCGCCGACACCGGCGTCGGCGCCTCGGCGTGCGCGTCCGGCAGCCAGGTGTGCACCGGGAACAGGCCCACCTTGGTGCCGTAGCCGACGACCGCGAGCACGAACGCCAACCGCACCGCGGTGTGCGGCAGCCGCGCCCCGGCCCCGGCCAGCGACACGAACGTCAGGTCATAGGACTGGCCCAGCACCTGGGCACCCGCGTAGTAGGCGAAGATCGTCGCCAGCAGCCCGATCCCCAGGCCCGCCGAGGCGATCAGCACGTACTTCCACGCCGCCTCCGCCGCCCCGTCGGTGTCCTCGATCGCGACCAGCAGCGCCGAGATCACCGTGGTCACCTCCACCGCGATCCACAGCAGCGCCAGGCTGCTCATCAGCGGCGCCGCCAGCATCGACCAGGCGAACAGGTTGAGACCGACGTAGAACCGGCGCGCGTACGGGCCGAAGTCCTCCGCGTCCTCCTCCGCGCGCAGGTACCCGATCGAGTACGCGGCCACCAGCGCGTACAAGAAGGCGGTGGCCAGCAGGAACACCACCGAGATCGCGTCGACGCGCAGATACCGCCACAGCGCCACGTCGTGATGCGCGGCCCCCGGAACGAGAGAGATCACGCCGGCGAACGACAGGACGCCGCAGGCGGCCGTGAGCCCCTGTGACAGGCGCACCGGCGCCCGCAGCGCGACCAGCGCCACCACCACGGGCGCCACCAGCAGGAAGACGACGACAGCGGTCATATCCTCACCCCCGCAGCCGGGTCAGTCCGGCGGTGGACAGCGACCCGGCGCGACCATGGTGCACCCGCATCAGCACCCCGAACACCACGACGGCGACCAGCAGGTCGAACAGGAACGCCACCTCCAGGATCAGCGGCATTCCGGCGGCGACCACCAGGCTCGCCAGCGACACGCCGTTCTCCAGCGAGAAGAACCCGATCGCCTGAGAGGCCACGTCGCGGCGCACGATCATCAACAGGAACGACACCAGCACCACCGACGCCGACAACGCCAGCGCCGTGCCCGGCAGCACCGGGCTGTGGATGTGCAGCGCACCGATCGCGAAGAACCCGAACGCGGCCACCACGATCGCCAGCAGCACCGTGCTGGCCAGCCCGAGCGCACCACTGCCGGCGATCTCCACGTCCCCGGGCAGCAGCCGCCGCACCACCACCGGCACCGCGACCACCTTCAACGCCGCCGACAGCACCGCCAGCGCATACAGCTCCGGCAGCGACCGCGCCGCCGCCACGACCACCGCCAGCACCGACAGCAGCGCCGACTGCGCCATGTACAGCCGCAGCTGGTCACGCAGCAGCGCCTGCCGGAACATCCCGAACTCGATCAGCAGCACCAGCACCGCGATGACGTTCGAACCGCCCTCGAAGAC
>JBEHYF010000228.1:0-6462 GCA_048498315.1 Actinomycetota bacterium | reverse complement strand
CGATCACACTCGTGCGGGCGCCGCCGGTCGCGCGGCGGCGCCCGGGGGTGTGATCGAGTCGCGACCGAACGTCTCCCTGGGCGACGTCGCCCGCGAGGCGCATGCGGGGCCGCGTACGCCGCCCCTCCCGTCCGGGTCAGCCGGCGGCGCGGCCGAGGACCTTCTTCGGGTCGGCGGTGGGCGAAGACGACGGCACGGTCGCGGCGCCGAGGGTGAGGGTGATGGTGTTGCCCGGGCCCGGGACGGTGAGGTTGATCAGCGGGGTGGCCAGCAGGCAATTCTGGAACGGCGGGATGGTGTAGGTGCCGTTCAGGTTGCCACCGGTGAGAATATTGAAGTTCTGATCCGAGGCGACGGAGATCACCGCCGGTGTCTTGGTCTCGCACCTGTCGCCGACGGGCGTGGGAATTCCGGCCACCTTGAGGTTGGTGAGGCGAAGAATGAAGTGCGACGTCGTCTGCACCGCTCCGGTGTTGACGTCGAGCGTTCCGGTGGTCGGCGTGGCCTCGATGAACTCGGTCGTGACCGAGACCGGAATGACGCCGAACTCCTTGAACGACCCGGTCGCGGGCGGCAGGGTCGCCGTGGCGGTGATGTTGGCGTTCTCGTCCAGCGTCGCGGCAAGGGTCCCGGGGCCCAGCGACATCGAGGAGTTCGTCGACTTGATGTACGTCGTTCCGGTCAGCGGGTAGTTCACCTGGAGCACGACGTCGGCGTGCGCGGTCCCGGCGGCCGGCACGACGCCTGCCGCGGCGGCGAGCACGGCGGCGGCGACCCGGCCCCGGCGCCACGAGAACACTGACGATCCACCCATTTTCGGAACCTCCTCGGACCCGCGGACTCCGTATGGGAGCCGTCATCGCCATACGGCGGGCCCCCGAACAGGTCCGCCGGAGGCGGCGCCAATGGCCGCGCCGGAGGACGATCACCGCCGAATTCCTCTGTTTCCGGAAGGCTAAGAGCCACATCCAAGAAATACAAGAGGAGGAAGTCGGCGCGCTTCGGACGTTCGATTAAATTGTCATCAGGCGCGCAGCGTCGGCACACATTTATCGTCGACGGCTAATCCGAATGCGTCCGGCCGTGATCTCATCCTGCCACTCCGTGAGAATCCGTGTCGCATCCGCAATGGCGCCTTCGTCGCTCTCGGGCGACACCGCCCGGGGGCGGTCACCGCGAGCGGGACGGAGGGGCCCGGGCGGCCGTTTCCGGCCCGCTTCCGGCGGTATGCGCTACCGGGGTATGGGGGCGCCGACCGCAGGGCAGGGCGCCGGCAGGCCCGGAACAGACCGCGGACGCCGCACGCACGGGATTCGACGCCGATGGCGTCGCCGTGGGCTCAGGTAGGGCGCCGGCCGGTTTCTGCGGCCCGGCCGGCGCGCCGTTCCGCCGGCGGAGCGGTGAAGGCGGGGACCATCGTCGCCGCAGACGGGTCCGATGGTCCTCCTGCCGGCAGGCGGGTGCCGGAGAGGCTGAGCATGTGAGCCATGCCGCCGGTCCGCGGGCGCCTGTCCAGGACGGCCGCCGGGATTTTCCACGCCCGCAGGCGGCGACCGCCGCGGCCGCGATGCCCGTCGAGAAGGCGCTGGCCGCGCTGGACACCTCCGGTGACGGGCTGACCGCGCGGGAGGCGGCGGCGCGGCTGGCCGTGTACGGGCCTAACGCGGTCCGGTCACACCGGGCCCGCATGGGCACCTTGCTGTGGCGGCAGGTACGCTCGCCGCTGTTGGCGCTCCTCGCGGTCACGGCGATCGCCTCGTTCTTCCTGGGCGAACGCACCGACGCGATCGTGATCGGCACGATCCTGGCGATCTCCGTCGGGCTCAGCCTGGTGAACGAGTACCGCGCGGAGAAGACGGTCCAGGCGCTGCACGAACGGCTGCGGCACCAGGCCGTCGTCGTCCGCGACGGGGCGGCGCGGCCGGTCGACGTCGTCGAGCTGGTGCCCGGCGACGTCGTGGAGTTGCGGCTGGGTCAGGTCGTGCCCGCCGACATCCGCCTCACGTCCACGACGGCGCTGGAGTGCGACGAGTCCGTGCTGACCGGCGAGCCGGTCCCGGCGGCCAAGTCGGTCGCGCCCGTGCCGGCCGGGTCCGGCCTGGCGGAGCTGCCCGCCTGCGCGCTGATGGGGACGGTCGTGCGGGCGGGCGCCGGGCGCGGCGTCGTGGTCGCCACCGGCGGAGAGACCGAGTTCGGCCGGATCGCCCTGGGCTTGGGCGAGCGCATGCCGGAGACGGAGTTCCAGGCCGGGCTGCGGCGGTTCTCGGCGCTGCTGGTCAAGGTGGCCGGCGCGCTCACCGCCGGGATCTTCGCGGTCAACGTGATCCTGCAGCGGCCCGTCCTGGACGCCCTCCTGTTCTCCCTCGCGATCGCGGTCGGGATCTCGCCGCAACTCCTGCCGGCGGTCGTCTCGACCAGCCTTGCGGCCGGATCGCGACAGCTCGCGCGGCGCAAGGTCCTGGTCAAGCGGCTCGTGTGCATCGAGGACCTCGGCGACATCGAGGTGTTGTTCACCGACAAGACCGGCACGCTCACCGAGGGGCGAATCGCCTTCATTCGCGCGCTCGCCCCGGACGGCGCGGCGTCGGACGAGCCGCTGCTGCTCGGGCTCGTCTGCACCGAAGCCACGCTCGACGGCGGGCACGTCGTCGGCGGCAACCCGCTGGACGCCGCGCTGGGCGACTCGACGGCCGCGATCCGGCAGCGGGCGGCGGCCGCGCGGTTCCGGCGCCTGGCGACGCTGCCGTTCGACCACGAGCGGCGGCTGGTGTCGGTGCTGGCCGAGGACGGCGACGGTGCGGCCGGGCGGCTGGTCGTCACGAAGGGCGCACCGGAGGCGGTGCTGGCGCGCTGCGGCCGGGTGCCGGACGCCGCCCGCGCGGTGCTGGACGCCGAGTTCGCCGCCGGACACCGCACCATCGCCGTGGCCACCCGGCCCGCCCCCGGACGCGACGCCCTGTCCGCGGCGGACGAACGGGATCTGGAGCTGCGTGGCTTCCTGGTCTTCCTCGATCCGCCGAAGGCCACCGTGCGGGGCGCGCTGCACCGCCTCGCCGACCTCGGCGTCACGGTCAAGGTGATCACCGGCGACAATCCCGTCGTCGCTGCCCGGCTCTGCGCCGACCTGGGGCTGCCCGCGGGCGGCGTCCTCACCGGCACCGCCCTGGACAGGCTGGACGACGAGACGCTGGCCGCGGCGCTCCCCGCGACCACGGTGTTCGCCCGGGTCACCCCGGAACAGAAGGCCCGCATCGTGCGGGCGCAGCGGCGAACCGGCATCGACGTGGCGTTCCTGGGCGACGGGGTCAACGACGCGCTCGCCCTGCACGCGGCCGACGTCGGCATCTCGGTGAGCTCCGGCACCGACGTGGCCAAGGACGCCGCCGACGTGGTGCTGCTGGAGAAGGACCTGAACGTGCTGGCTGACGGCGTCATGGGCGGGCGGCGCATCTTCGCCAACACGATGAAGTACGTGCTGATGGGCACGTCGAGCAACTTCGGCAACATGTTCAGCGCGGCCGGGGCGTCGGCGTTCCTGGGGTTCCTGCCGATGCTGCCCTCGCAGATCCTGCTCAACAATCTGCTGTACGACAGCAGCCAGCTCGCCATCCCCACCGACACGGTGGACCCCGAGCAGCTCGCCCGGCCGTCCCGGTGGGACTTGGCGCTGATCCGCCGCTTCATGCTCTTCTTCGGGCCGATCAGCTCGGTGTTCGACTTCGCCACCTTCGCCGTGATGCTGATGATCTTCCATGCGGGGCCGCCGCTGTTCCGGTCCGGCTGGTTCGTCGAGTCGCTCGCCACCCAGACCTTGGTGATCTTCGCGATCCGTACCCGCCGGGTGCCGTTCACCGGCAGCCACCCGAGCGTTCCTCTCCTCGTCGCCGCGCTGGCGGCAGTGGCCGCCGGGGCGGCGCTGCCAGCCACACCGCTCGCTTCCAGGCTGGCGTTCACCCCGCTGCCCGGCGGCTTCTTCCTCGCCCTCGCGGCGATGGTCGTCGCCTACCTGGTGCTCATCGAGGCCGCCAAGCGCTGGTTCTTCCGTACCACACCGCAGCTGCCGCTGGCCCGCCCGCGCGCCCGTGGCCACCGCCTGCACCGCCGCGCGGCCCGTTTCAGCACCCTGGTCGGCCTCCTCGCACGCCATTCGCGCTGACCCGGCGATTTTCTCCTCCGGTTCGGGACTTTTCAGTATTGAACCGGGGCCGGGTTCCGGGCCGTTACCGTACTGACCGCGATGCACCCGTCCGAGGCGCCGCACGACCGGCCTCCGGCCGGCCGGACCTTCCGGCCCCCGCGACGGTGCCCGGCAGCACGTCGTACGGAGGGCCGTCAATGATGTTCCGCAGGCGCTTTCGCCGGCCGCAGGCCGACCCGGGAGCGGGCGCCGAGGACGGCGGAGGCGTTGGGGACACGGCCGTTGACGACCCCGGCGACATCCCCGCGGGCCGTGGTGACCCGGCGGGCGAAGACGACGGCGGCACGGCCGTCGCGGCGGCTCCCGGCCGTGTCGCATCCGGCGACGACGGCGCCGACGGCACGGCCCGGGCCGACGGCACCCCTGATGACGACACGGCCGATGACGCTCCGGACGGAGACACCCCGGCCGGGCACGACGACGTCGCAGACGCCCCGGTCGGCGACGACGGCGCCGGCGGTGGCCCGGCCGATGACGGCGCCGGCGACCGCGCGTCCGAGGACGCACCTGCCGGGGACACACCTGCCGGGGACGAGGGTGCCGGCGGCGACGCGGCGGGCGGTGGCGCCGGACGGCCGGTCGCGCGGCGGGTGGCGGCCGCGTCGGCGACCGTGCTCGCCGGCGTTCTCGTGGTGGCGGCCCTCGTGGCGCCGGACCAGATCAACCGGCTCACGCCGGGCGCGTTCGCGCGGATCCCGCTGGAGGCCGTCGTCGGCGTCACGGTGCTGCTGATCCTCCCGTCACGGGCACGGCGGCCCGTGGCGGCGGTCCTCGGGGCGCTCCTCGGGCTGCTGGCCATCGTGAAGATCGTCGACCTGGGCTTCTCCGCGGCGCTGTCGCGGCCGTTCAACCCCACGTACGACTGGCCGCTGATCCCGGCCGCCGTGCAGCTGGTCAAGGCGTCGGTCGGCGAGGCGGGCGCGATCGGCGCCGTCGCCGGGACGGTCGTGCTCGTCGCCGCGGTGCTCACGCTGATGGCGCTATCGGTGCTGCGGTTGTCCCGGACCCTCGCCCGGCACCGGTCCGGTGCCGCGAGCGGCGCGGCCGTGCTGGGCGTGGCCTGGGCCGCCTGTGCCGCACTCGGCGCGCAGCTCGTGCCCGGCGTGCCGATCGCCGGATTCTCCTACGACCACTCGCGCGCGGTGATCGCGAGCCTGCACGACAAGAAGGCGTTCGCCGAGGAGTCCGCCGTCGACGCCTTCGCCGGTACCCCGGGCGACCGGCTGCTGACCGGGCTGCGCGGCAAGAACGTCGTCCTCACCTTCGTCGAGAGTTACGGACGCGACGCGATCGAGGATCCCCGGTACGCGAAGGGCGTCGACGCGGTCCTCGACAACGGCACGCGCGAGCTGGCCGCGGCCGGGTTCAGCGCACGGAGCGCATTCCTCACCTCGCCGACGGCGGGCGGCGGGAGCTGGCTCGCCCACTCGACGCTGCAGTCCGGCCTGTGGATCGACAACCAGCAGCGCTACGACACCCTGATCAAAAGCCACCGGCTGACCCTCACGAGGGCGTTCCGCCAGGCCGGGTGGCACACCGTGTCGGTGGCGCCGGGCACCACGGGCCCCTGGCCGGAGGGCGCGTTCTACGGCTACCAGCAGGAGTACGACCGCTGGACGATGGGGTATCGGGGCCCGCGGTTCAACTGGGGAATGCCGCCGGACCAGTACACCCTGTCGATGTTCCAGCACGCCGTCATGGCGGCCCCGCACGCCGCGCCGATCATGTCGGAGGTCGTGCTGGTGTCGAGCCACGCGCCGTGGGCGCCGCGCCCCCAGATGATCGACTGGAACCGGGTCGGCGACGGTTCGGCGTTCGACGGCATGGCCCAGGCCGCGGCGCAGCCGGGCACGGTGTGGCGGGACGTCGGAAGGATCCGTGCCGCCTACCGGGACTCCATCGAGTACTCGCTGACCGCGCTGATCTCCTGGGTGCGCACCTACGGCGACAAGAACCTCGTGCTCGTCTTCCTCGGCGACCACGAGCCCACCCCGCTGGTCAACGGCATGGGCGCCGACCGTGACGTGCCGATCGTGATCGTCGCCCGTGACAAGAAGGTCCTGGACCGGATCTCCGGCTGGAGCTGGCAGTACGGGCTGCGGCCCGGCCCGAAGGCCCCGGTCTGGCCGATGAACGCCTTCCGCGACCGCTTCCTGACCGCGTTCGGGTCCCAGCCCGCCCGCGAGGCCCGCTGAGCGCCGAGCTCGGGCGTGCCGGCGCGGCCCGCACGCGCAGGCGCCGGGCAGGCGCCGGGCAGGCGCCGG
>JBEHYF010000227.1:0-6496 GCA_048498315.1 Actinomycetota bacterium | reverse complement strand
GCGGCGAGATCCCGCGCGGTCGCCTCTCCCAGCCCGCTTGCACCGCCCGTGACAAGGGCGGCCACTCCGTTTACGTCCATGGCAGGAGGCTACCGGAGAGCGCCGAACCATATTCGGGTGACGTTACTCACGCGTAATCATCATGGCCGGTCATCAGCCGGTGATCTGCACGGCGGGCGGGTGGCCGTTCCAGGTGGCGAACAGCGACGGCGGGCCGTGCCCGAACGGCACGGCCCGCCGTCGCGTTCACGACCCCCGCGTTCACGCCCTCGCGCGAGCGTCACCGCCGCGCTGTTCCGGCCGATTGCCCCGGTTTCGTCCTGCCGTGCGGTGTGACCTCGCGACACGGGCCGTTCAGCGCTCCGGTGAGCCGGAGGGACCGTCCGGCTGACGTAGGCCGACTGCGTCAGCCAGGGGAGGGATTTCCGCGCCGCGGATTCGAGGATCGATGGTGTCAACCGATGACCCTCGGCAGGCACCGCAGCCCCTCTCGGAGCCTCAGCCGAGGGATCGACGGACGAATCCGGGGGCACAGCCATGTACAGACCGGACTTCCTCGACCGCACCGGCGGCAGCGCGCTCCTCCACCGTCTCGATCCCGCCCACCGCCGCGCCGGGTGGCCGACCGTCACCGCCGTCGTCCCGACCCTGAACGAGGCCGAGAACCTCCGATGGCTCCTTCCACGCCTGTCCGGTGTGGAGGAGGTCGTCGTCGTCGACGGCGAGTCCACCGACGGCACCCTCGACGTCGTCCGCCGCCTGCGCCCGGACGCCGTCGTCATCGAGCAGCCGCCGATCGGCAAGGGCGCCGCGATGCGGGCCGGCTTCCGCGCCGCCACCGGCGACGTAATCGTCTCGATCGACGCCGACGGCAGCATGGACCCCAGGGAGATCGACGCGTTCGTCGCGCTGATCTGCTGCGGGTTCGACGTCGTCAAGGGCTCGCGGTACTGCGTGGGCGGTACGTCGGACGACCTCACCCCCATCCGCCGCGCCGGGAACCTGTGGCTCACCCGGCTCGCCAACGTCCTATACGGGGTGCGCTGGACGGACCTGTGCTACGGCTACATCGCGCTGCGCCGCTCGGTGGTCGACCGGCTCGCCTTACGCGCGGACGGATTCGAGATCGAGACCGAGCTGTGCGTCAACGCGATCAGGGCCGGGCTGCGCATCGCCGAGGTGCCCAGCCACGAGCTCGACCGCCGGTCGGGCCGGTCCAAGCTGAACGCGGGCCGCGACGGCCTGCGGGTGCTGCGCACGATGCTGCGCGGCCGCCGCACGCCGGCCGCCGGTCCGGCGCCGGTCCTCCGCCGCACCGCCCTGGGGCACGCCGCGCTCGACGGGTCGCCGACGCGGACCGGCTTTGAGGAGGCCGCCGGGTGAGATTCGAGGTCGTACGCCCCGACGAGCTCGGCGAGCCGGAGCTGGCCCGCTGGCGGGCGCTCATGGGCACCGGTGCCGCTGCCGGCAACCCGTTCCTGGCCCCGGAGTTCACCCTGGCCGTCGCACGGTTCCGCCCCGAGGCGCGGGTCGCGGTGCTGAGCGACGGCTCCGGCATCGCCGGGCTGTTGCCGTACGAGCGGCATCCGCTCGGCATCGGACGGCCGATCGGCGCCGGGCTGACCGACTGCCAGGGGTTCGCGGGGCCGCCCGGCCTGGAGTTCGACCCGCGGGCGCTGCTGCGCGCCTGCGGGCTGTCGGTCTGGGAGTTCGACCATCTCGTCGCCGCGCAGGGGGCGTTCGCGCCGCATCACGCGCTGCGCCGGGCCGAGCCGGTCATGGACCTGGGCGCGGGCTTTGCCGCGTACGCCGAGCAGGCGCGGCGACGGTCGGCCAAGACGATCAAGACGGTGCGTTACAAGGAGCGCAAGCTGGGCCGCGAGGTCGGCGAGGTCTCCTACACGTTCGCCGAGACCGACCCGGCGGAGCTACGGCGGCTCATGGCGTGGAAGTCGGCGCAGTACCGCCGCACCGGCCGCACCGACCGGTTCGCGGTGCCGTGGATCGTCGCGCTGGTCGAGCACCTGCACGCGACCGGGTTCGCGGTGCTGAGCGTGCTGCGCGCCGGCGACCGTACGATCTCGGCGCACCTCGGGCTGCGGGCGGGCCCGGTCATGGCGGGCTGGTTCCCCGCCTACGACCCCGAGTTCGCCCGGTACTCCCCCGGCATGGTCGGGCACCTGCGGATGGCCGAGGCCGCGGCGGCGGACGGCGTGCACTGGATCGCGATGGGGCGCGGCGGACGCGAGTACAAGGACTGGCTGAAGAACGACGAGTTCGCCATCGCCGAGGGCCGCGTCGCCCGCGTCACGGCCGCCGCCGCGCTGCACTGGGCGCGCAGCGTGCCGCTCCGCCGGGCGCGCGCCGCGGCGCTGGCCGACCCGCGGCTGTACGCATGCGCCGACCGCGTGCTGAAGGCGTACGCCCGGCTGCGCCGCGCCCCGGCGCCCGCACCCGCCGGGCCTGCCGGAGGCGACCGCCATGTGCGGGGCACCGCCGGACCCGCACCCACGCCCGCCGGACCCGCACCCACGCCCGCCGAGCTTGCGGGCGGCGACCGGCACGGGCCGCGCACCGCCGACGACGCCCGCGCGGGTACGGACACCGGCCCCGCTCCCGCCGCGGCCACCGGCCACGAGGCGGTGGCGGGCGGCGGGGCAGGACGGGACGCCGGCCCTCCGCCGGTGCCCGCGGCGGGCACCGGCCACGACGCGGAGGCCGGCAAGGGTGTCGGCCGGGGCGTCGGCGTGCGGACCGGCGGACCGTCGGTCCCCGGTGCCGGCGGCGGCCCCGAACGCGATGGGCCACGGGACGCCCAGGCCGGGTCCGGGCGCCCGGTGCGGCAAGGGCCTGGAGCGGGGAGCGCGACGTGAACGTGTCCGTAGTGATCTGCGCGTACACCGGGGAGCGCTGGGACGACGTCCTGGCCGCCGTCGCGTCCGTGCGCGGGCAGCGGCTCGCGCCGCACGAGGTGATCGTGGTCGTCGACCACAACCCGGCGCTGCTCGACCGGCTGCGGGCCGCGCTGCCGGACGTCATGGTGATCCCCAACACCGGGCCGCGCGGGCTGTCCGGCGGCAAGAACACCGGCGTGGCGGCGGCCCGCGGCGACGTCGTGGCCTTCCTCGACGACGACGCGGTCGCCGAGCCGGGCTGGCTGGAGGTGCTGGCGGCCGGGTACGCCGCGCCGGAGGTCGCCGGGGTCGGCGGGCGCACGCTGCCACTGTGGGCCTCCGCCGCGCCGCGCTGGTTCCCCGACGAGTTCGCGTGGGTGGTCGGCTGCACGTACGAGGGGCTGGCCCCCGGGCCGGTGCGTAACCTGATGGGCGGCAACTCCTCGTTCCGGCGGGCCGCGTTCGACGTCGCCGGCGGCTTTCGCAGCGGCATCGGACGGGCGCGCGGCAAGCGCCCGCTGGGCTGCGAGGAGACCGAGTTCTGCATCCGGCTGCGGCAGGCGGTGCCCGGCACGGTGCTGCTGTTCGACGACCGCGCGGTGATCTGGCACCGGGTGCCGGCCGAGCGCGCCCGGTTCGCCTACTTCCGCGCCCGCTGCTACGCCGAGGGCCTGTCGAAGGCGATGGTGACCCGCAGCGTCGGCGTCGGCGACGGGCTGGCCAGCGAGCGGCGGCACGCGGTGGTCGCGCTGCCGCGCGGCGTCGCGCGCGGGCTGCGCGCGGCGGTGACCGGCGACCCGGCCGGGCTGGGCCGGGCGACGTCGATCGTCGCGGGCCTGGCCTTCACGATGGCCGGATACGCGGCCGGTTCCCTCGCCCGCGGCCGAAGCGGGGACGCGGGCACCGCCGCCACGTCCGCGCGGGACCGCAACGGATCCCGGCATGCGAACCCTCGGCAGGAGGCCCCGTGACCGCGACGCAGCAGGCGGCCGTGCCACGCGTGCCGATCCTGATGTACCACTCGATCAGCGGTGCGGATCGGCTCGCCGTGAGCCCCGAGGCGTTCGCCGAGCAGCTCACCTTCCTGGCCGAGCGCGGCTTCACGCCGATCACCTTCGGCGACCTGGTCCGCCGTACGACGGCCGTCCGCGCGGTGGACGGCGGCGCGGACGGCGGTACGAACGACGGCGTGGGCGCGAGCCGCGACACGGCGGCCGGTCGGGACGGCGCGCGACGAGACGGGGCAGCGCGCGCCGCTGATCCGGCCCCCTCCGGCGTCTCCGGGCAGGTTCCGGGCGCCGAGGCCGGCCGCCCGTACGCTCCTGCCGCGGACCTCCCGGGGCACGCGAGCGTGCCCGGCGGCCTGGGCGGATCACCCGGTCAGGGAAGGCCGGGCCGGCCGGGTGCGGGTGGCGGCATGGCGGGGCGGCCGGTGGTGCTGACGTTCGACGACGGGTACGCGGACTTCCACGAGCGGGCGCTGCCACTGCTGGTGCGGTACGGCTTCCCGGCGACGCTGTTCGTCACCACCGGCTGGCTGCGCGACGCCGGCCCGTACGCGGCCGGCCGCCCGCCCGGCCGGACGCTGTCGTGGGGCGAGCTGGAGGAGGTCGCGGCGGCCGGCGTCGAGATCGGCGGACACGGGCACAGCCACGCGCAGCTCGACCAGCTCGGCGACCGGACGCTGCGCGAAGAGCTGCGGCTCGGCCGGGAGTTGCTGGAGGAGCGGCTCGGCCGCGCGGTGCCGACGATGGCCTACCCGTACGGCTACTCCAGCGCGCGGGTGCGCCGTGCGGTGCGGGAGGCGGGGTACGCGGCGGCGTGCGTGGTCGGCAACACGCTGCCGGGGGCGGGGCACGACGTGCTCGCCGTGCCACGGCTGACGGTACGGGCGGCGACGTCGACGGCCGGGTTCGCCCGCGCGCTGGAGGGCCGCGGCTACCTGGTGGACCACGCGCTGACCAAGGGGTATGCGATCGTGCGCCGGTCCCGGTACGCCGCGCGGCGGCTCCGGGGAGCCACGTGAGCGTTCCGGTTGCGCGCGCGGGAGAAGCGTCGAAACTGGAGCGCATGGCGGGCCTGCGGAGCGAGCTGTCCAACCCGCTGTTCCGCAACGCGTACGCCCTCATGCTCGGCGGCGGGCTCACCGGTGCCCTCGGGCTCGGCTACTGGCTGCTGGCCGCGCGGTTCTACGACCCGGCGCAGGTCGGCCGGCAGTCGGCGCAGAACCAGGCGATGATGTTCGTCGGCGGGCTGACCGCGCTGAACTTCATCCTGATCCGGTTCGTGCCGGAGATGGGCGCGCGCACCGGCCGGCTGGTCGTCCGGCTGTACCTGGCGGGCGGGGCCGCCGCGGCGACGATCGCGGCCGGGTTCCTGCTCACGCTGCGCTGGTGGGGGCCGTCGTTCGCGCACCTGTCCGGCTTCGGGTCGGGGCTGTTCTTCATCGCGGCGGTGGTGGCGTGGAGCCTGTTCAGCGCGCAGGACGGCACGCTGACCGGGTTACGGCACGCGCCGTGGGTGCTGGCGAAGGGCATGCTGTTCGCCGTCGCGAAGATCGTGCTGCTGGTCGCGCTGGCCGGCGCGCTGCCGGCCGACGGGATCACGGTGTCGTGGGTGCTGTCCGCGCTGCTGCTGGTCGTGCCGATCGAGACGGTGATCCACCGGCGGCTTATCCCCCGGCACGTGGCCGGCACGGACGCTCGCCGGCCCATCCCCACCGGCGCGGAGATCGGCCGGTACCTCGTCGGCGACTACACCGGCACGCTGTTCTACTACGCGTTGTGCAACCTGGTGCCGGTGGCCGTCGCGGCGCATCTGGACGCCCGCACGAACGCCTACTTCTACATGGCGTGGGTGCTGGCCGCGACCGTCGACGTGCTGGCCGTCAACATGGCGATGTCGCTGACGGTCGAGGGCGCGTTCGACGCGCGCGGCCTGGGCCTGGCGTGCCGCTCGGTGCTGGCCCGGATGGCGCTGTTGCTCGTGCCGATCACGGTCGCGGTGCTGATCGGGGCGCGGCTGGGGCTGTCGGTCCTCGGCCCCGGGTACGCGCAGCACGGCGCGGCGCTGTTGCGGTTGCTCGTGCTCGCGGCGGTGCCGAAGGCGCCGGTCGAGGCGTACATCGCCGTGCTGCGGGTGCGGCGCCGCACCCACCTGGTCGCGCTGCTGCAGGGCGCACGGTTCGCCGGGGTCCTGGCGCTCGTGCTGGCACTGGCGCACGCCGCACCCGTGATCGGGCCGGGCATCGCGGTGCTGGCGGTGAGCCTGGCGGTGGCCGCCGCCGTACTGCCGGCCCTGCTGCGCGTCGTCCGCCCGGGCGCAACGGCCACGCGGGCCGCGGGCGCGACACCACCGGCCGCCGAACCCGCCGCGACGGCCGCAGCGGAAGGGACGACAACGGCCGCCCCCGAGACGGGGACCGAAGAGACGGCGGGGACCGCGGAGGCCCGTGTCTCGACTGCGGACACGCGCACGCCCCCGGCTGCGGCCGCGGAGGCGCATGCGACCGCTCCGGCCGCGGAAGGCGTGGCGGCGGCCGTCACCCCCCTCGACGTCGTGACCGTTGCCGTGGACGCCCCGGCCACGAACGGCGCGACCAC
>JBEHYF010000226.1:0-6715 GCA_048498315.1 Actinomycetota bacterium | reverse complement strand
GCATGGAGCGGGAGCTAGAGTCTAACTCGACCTGCACCCCGGGCAAAGGCCGGTAATGTCCGGTTTTGCTCTGGTTTATCGCTTACCGGCCGGATCCGTCCGGCGCGCCGCGACGGTGCGTCGTGCGCGCGGTGCAGGCGCGGCCGGGCGGGCGGCGGGGAGGACGGTATCCGGCCGGCCGTCGTTCCCGGAACGGACGTACGGGCGCGTTCTCGCAGGTGGCAGGGCAGACGCGGGCATCCGGCGCGGCGCCCACCGCACCATGGGCGGCGCGCGACGATTCACCGGCCCGGCGCACACCTGTCCATGAACTCGCCGCCTGTTTTCGTCGGGCCGCACAAGACAGTGCCTTACCAGGGTGAACACGGCCAGGTCGGAGTGGCACCGGCCGGGGAACTCTGAGACTCTACCGACTCGGGATTCGTCGTGGCGACAGCGGCCGGAAGGTCATGGCCAGCCAGCACGAAGTGCTCTGTCCGGAGGGATCACTTGGAGCGCACGCCGCCTGACCGGCGCGACCTTCTCGGTGCATGCCGGGAGGGCGTCGTCGCGATCTGCGAGCTGGCCGCGCACTTCTCCGACTGGTCCGTACCCACACCGTGCCGCGACTGGGCGGCCATCGACCTCGCCGGTCACCTGCGTTGCGTCGCGGAGAACTTCCACGAGTACCTCAACGACGCGCCGAACAGCCGCCTGACGCGGCTGTTCGCCCAAGACGCCCCGTCCGCGCTGCTCGTGCGCCAGCTGTCCCGGCAGAACGAGGCGGAGCTGGCCGTGCTGCCTCCCGCCACCGGCCGCGAGCACATCATCGCCTTCGCCGTGTCCGCGGAGGCCTACGCCGACCGCCTGATCGACGTCTGGGACGAGCCGCACCTGTCCTACCGCGGGCTCATGCTGACGGCCGGTGACCACGCGGGCGCGGTCTGCGTCGAGTGGCACCTGCACGCCTGGGACCTCGCCCGCGCGCTCGACAAGGACCACCGGCCGAGCCGTCCCGACGTGCTCGCGGCGGCCTGGCGCACCGGCGTGCCGCACCTGCCCATCTCGGACTGCGACGATGAGTGGCACGCGGTGCTGCGCGCCTCCGGCCGCTCCCCGGACTGGCAGCCGTCCTAGCCGTCCTGGCCGTCTTGGCCGTCCTGGCGGCACCGCGCCGTCACGCCGGCGACGGCCGGCGGATCGGCGGGCGGCCGCCGAGCGCGGTGAGCCCGTCGCTGGGCGATCGCGTCGCCGGCCGCGTCCGGCTTTCTCCCGGCAGCGCCGCCGCGGCTCACCTCGGGAAGTGCCGCGGCCGTCGTGCCGCCGTGGCGGGGCGCTCGCGACGGCGGCACGGCCCGTCGCGGCGGTGCCAGGTCGCGCACGCTCGGATCGCCGACCGACCCGGTGTCCGCCTTGGCCGCGCGGCGACGCCCCCTCCGCCTCCGGGACGCGGGGTGCGCCCGCCGTACGCGATCGTGTTGCTCCATCGCCGTGCGCGTCAAGTGACGACGCGGTACAACAACGGCCGGGTCTTTCTTGTGACCCGCGCGCACCGACACGCGGCGGCGCAGGCGTCAGACTGTCGGGCACCCGTCATGCGGAAGGTCGACCGTGTTCTTCTGGCTCTTGAAGTATGTGCTCCTGGGCCCGCTCCTGCGTGTCGTGTTCCGGCCCAAGGTGGTCGGCTCGGTGCCCGACGGGCCCGCCATCCTCGCCGCCAACCACCTGTCGTTCTGTGACTCGCTCTTCCTGCCGCTCATGGCGCCGCGGAAGGTCGTCTTCATCGGCAAGGAGGAGTACTTCACCGGCACCGGGATCAAAGGCCGTCTGATCGCCGCCTTCTTCCGCGGTGTCGGCACGATCCCGGTCGATCGGCGCGGCGGCTCGGAGGCCGCGGACGCGCTCGCCACGGCGCTGCGGGTGCTCAGGGCCGGCCGGCTGTTCGGCATCTACCCCGAGGGCACGCGGTCGCCCGACGGGCGGCTGTACCGCGGCAAGACCGGCGTGGCGCGGCTGGCCTTGGAATCCGGCGCGCCGGTGGTGCCGTGCGCGCTGATCGGCACGAACATCGTGCAACCGTTGGGCTACAGGCTCCCCCGGCGGATCGCCCCGGTGACGGTGGTCTTCGGCGAGCCCATGACGTTCGAGTCCGGTACCGACCTGCGCACCGCCACCGATGCGATCATCGCGGCGATCCAGAAGCTGTCCGGCCAGGAGTACGTTGACGTCTACGCCTCGTCGGTCAAGGACGCCGCGAATGACGCGAACGCCGTGAAGGACGCCGTGAACGCGCCGAAGGAGCCGGCCGCGGGCGCCACCGCGAACGCCGTCGCGCAGAAGCGCGGCTGAGGCGGCCTGCGGCGCTGCCGGAGCCGGGCGGTGCGCGCCGCCCGGGCCGTGTGCACTCCTGCGCGCCTGGTGGCGGCGGTCCGGACGCGCGGCAGGCGGGCGACCGTCGAAGCGGTGCCCCGGGCGGCCCGGCGGACACCGCAGGCGGCGCACCGGGGGAAGCACCGGCGTTCCGCGGTCACCGGTGTCACCGCCCGCCGTCGGCGGCGCGGTCGCGGGCGGCGGGCCGGTCGTTCACGACCGCGCGACGAACCCGGACTCGTACGCAACGATCACCGCCTGGGTGCGGCCGCGGCAGCCGAGCTTGCCCAGCACGTTGCCGACGTGCGTCTTGACCGTCTCGACCGTCACGACGAGCTCGGCGGCGATCCCCGCGTTCGTCAGCCCGCGCGCCATGAGGCCGAGCACCTGGGCCTCGCGCTCGGTGAGGCGGGCGCGGCGTAGCCGCTCCGCCTCGCGGCAGGCCGCGTTGCGCGCCGCGAGGCCGCGAATTGCGGCCGGGAACAGCAGCGAGTCGCCCAGCGTTATACTGCGCAGAGTCTGCACGATCTCCGCCGGCCGCGCCTGCTTGAGCAGGAAGCCGCCGGCCCGCACGCGGCCGGCATGCGCGCGACGGGCGAAACAGCTCACGGGCGAGGCGGTTGCGCTCGGCCAGCCGCTCGGCCCGGCGTTTGAGGGCGGCGAGCCGGTCGGCGGGGGAGGGCCCGAGCAGCGCCGGTGCGAGGCGGGCGAGGAGCGCGCCCGTCCCGGCACCCAGGTAGACGATCAGCGGCAGCACGGCGAGCGCCGCCGCGAACGCCCAGGGTGCCGGCAGCGACCATTCGCGGCCGAGCGACCGCCACGTCACCGGCACTCCCTCCAGGGCCGAGCGCAGCAGCACCAGCACCAGCGGCAGCCCGAACACGGCGGCGAACCCGACCGTGCCGCCGACCTACCGCCGTCGCCGCCGATCCGGTGGGCCAGGCGGTGATCTCCGAGACGCGCTTTTTCCGCTGATGCCGCGTACCTGTCCCGCGTGCGCCATTTCCGGCTGCCGCTTTTCCCGGGCGTGCCCCGCGCTTCCCCGAAAGACCATTACCCGGGCACGCGTTTTCACGAAAGGAATCACCAATGACCACGACGATCTCCGAGAGCCTACGGGCACCGGCGGAAGAGAGCCGGTCGGCTGTTCCGGCGGACGCGGCGGGCACCGCGCATCGGACCGGTGACCGGGCGCGCGGGCAGACGCCGCCGCGGCGGGCGCCGGGCGACGGCGCGGCCACCGTCCCGGTATCGGGCATCCTGGAGGTCGGACCGAAGCACGCGTTCGTGCGGGCCTCGGGCTACCTGCCGGGACCATCCGACGCGTACCTGTCGCTCGCCCAGGTCGGCAAGCACGGCCTGCGCCCGGGCGACCACGTCACGGGCCGCAGCCGCCGCCCGCGGCCGGAGAACAAACGCGAGAAGTTCACCGCGCTGGTCCACGTCGACACGGTGAACGGCACACCCGCCGGCAGTCTTCCGGCGCGGCCGCATTTCGCCGATTTGACGCCGCTGTACCCGCAGGAACGGCTGCGGCTGGAAACGGGCCCAGGGGACCTGACCGGACGTTTGATCGACCTTGTCGCGCCGATCGGAAAAGGGCAGCGCGGGCTCATCGTCGCGCCGCCCAAGGCCGGGAAGACGACCGTGCTGAAATCCCTCGCGACGGCCATCCGCGGCAACCACCCCGAATGCCATCTGATGATCGTGCTGGTCGACGAGCGGCCCGAAGAGGTCACCGACATGCGCCGTTCGGTGGACGCCGAGATCGTGTATTCCACCTTCGACCGGCCCGCCGCCGACCACATCATCGTCGCCGAGCTGGCGATCGAGCGTGCCCGGCGGCTGGTCGAGCTCGGCCGCGACGTCGTCGTGATCCTCGACTCGATCACCCGGCTGGGCCGGGCCTACAACCTCGCCGCGCCGTCCAGCGGCCGGATCCTCGCCGGCGGCATCGCGACCACCGCGATCCACCCGCCGCGCCGGTTCCTCGGCGCCGCGCGCAACATCGAGGAGGGCGGGTCGCTGACCATCCTCGCCTCCGTCCTCGTCGAGACCGGCTCGCGGATGGACGAGGTGTTCTTCGAGGAGTTCAAGGGCACCGGCAACATGGAGCTGCGGCTGAGCCGTGAGCTCGCCGGAAAGCGGGTCTTCCCGGCCGTCGACGTCGCGCCCTCCGGCACCCGCCGCGATGACCTGCTGATGTCGCCGGCCGAGCTGGACACGGTGGCCCGGCTGCGCCGCGTCGTCCATGCCCTCGGACCGCAGGAGGCCCTGGAGCTGATACTCGGCAAGCTCCGCGACACCGGCTCCAACGCCGAGTTCGTCCGGCAGGTCCGCCGCGAGACCGCCGGTTGACCGGTCACCCGCCGTGTCGCCCCCGCGGCGGTCGGAGAACCCCCACTGGAGGCAGCGGCACGCGTCGCCGCGTTGCGGCGGGCACCGGCGATGCCCGCAGCCATGCCGGGAGGGAGGCGACGGACGGCGGGACGGCCGTGCGCCCGCGGGGCGTGACGCGATCGTCCTTTTGCTCGGGTACGCCCCTGGCCATCGAGCTGGTACGCGCACGTCGACGGCCGGTTCGCCGAGGCGGTCGAGGCGATCGCCCGCTACCTGGAGGTGGTGTTCGGACCGCACGGGGCCCCCGTACCGGTACGCCTACGGCAAGGTGTCCGGCCTGCGGACCGTGTTCCAGCGGGCGCTGGCCGAGCCGGCCGCCGTCCGCCGGCGCGCCACCGCGTGGTATCCGGCCACCGTGGAGCTGGAACGCGTGCTCGACACCATCACCGCGACATCGGCCACCGCGCGGCGCCGCGGCCCGGCGCCCGGCTCCCGCGTCACGGGGGGACGCCGGAGCCGCGCCGGACCGGGTGGCCCGCCGCCGCGCTCAGTGGCGCGGTCGGCGTCGAGATGGGAACCATGACGGCAAGAGCCGTAGCGGTGAGGGTCACCGCCGTAGCGGTGAGGGGCCCGCCGCGCGCCGTGCCGGCGCAGGGGTCTGGGACGCGTCGGCCGGCGCGCGGGGGCGTCGCGGAGGGTGCTCATTCGAGAGACACCGGTTCTCGTGCGGTGGTCACGGGGGCCGGGTCCGGAGGGTCGGCGTCGTCAACCCTCGAGGATCCGGTTGTAGCGGTACGGCTTGTAGTGGTTGTAGCCGACCGGATGGGTGCGGTGGTGGGTGCCGCCGTCGCCGGCCTGCTCGTACACCCAGTAGGCGGTGTGCGCGGCGTTCGCCCACTTCTCGAACAGCATGACGTGCCCGGCGTCGCCGGCGCTGCCCGCGCCGAGGAATCCGATCGCGTCGGCCGGCCTGAGGTCTTTCCAGGAGATGGGGTGTACGACCGGGCCGG
Organism: Actinomycetota bacterium; assembly: GCA_048498315.1. GTDB lineage: Bacteria > Actinomycetota > Actinomycetes > Streptosporangiales > Streptosporangiaceae > Actinoallomurus. Next base: position 1,016 of record JBEHYF010000226.1, on the reverse strand, counting down.
GGAGTCCGGCGCCGCCGCGCAGCATGCTGTCGGTGTTGTAGTTCAGCGGCCGCCCGTGCCCGTCGCGAAGGTTCCAGGCCATCGAGACGTAGCCGGAGCAGTCGGTGCGCCAGCCGTTGAGATAGCGGGTCTGGCTGTAGGGCACGGGACCGCCGTGCCAGGCGGTGAGCCAGGTGCGCGCTCGGGCCAGCGCGACGCTCCGCTTCGTCGGGATGAGCAGAGCCGCCCGCCGCGGGGCCGCGGCGCTCGCGCCGCGGATGACGCCCGCCCGCGCCGGAGCGCCGGCGGCCGCGGCCGCCGGCACCGCGACGGTGACCGGCAGGGCGAGGACGGCGGCCGCGGCGGCGTGGGGGAGTCGGTTCCTGGTCACTTCGGGTTCCCTTTCGTCGGACGTCGTGGGCGGCCGATGGCGCGGTGGCGGCCGGGCCCGCCGGTGCGCGCCCGGCCGCCATCCTTCGGCAATGGCCGACTGTAATGGTGCGACCACTCTCCGTGTCGTGCCTTTCCCGAGGGCTTTACGTTGCGGCCCGCCGGGACGGCGCTGTGAGACGGAGCGCCGAACCGCAGGTCGGTGCGCCCGGTGAAGGCCTTGTATCCGCGTATCCGCGCGGTAACGCCGGGGACGCGGCCGCGAAACGACCGGATCGCACGATCGGCGCATGCCGCCCATCCCGCCCCACTGCCCGTACTGCGCGCTCCAGTGCGGGATGTTCGTCGACGGCAGAACGATCACCCCGCGTGCCGACGTCCCCGCCAACGCGCCGATCACCCGACGGCCCCGGCCGTCGGCATGCCGCGCAGCGCGCACGCCGGAGCGCCGGTCCGCCGCGCGAACCCGGCGTACGCCGGACGGGTGCCCGGCGGGAGCGCGCTCGGTGCGAGTGTTCCCCGAGGGAGCACGTCCGGGGGAAGCGCGACCGGCGCCACCGCCTCGGGCACGCCCGGCGGGGAGCGTCCCCGCCGGAACGGTTCCGGCACAGCGCACCCCTGCCGGAAGCGTCCCCGCCGGAACCGTT
>JBEHYF010000225.1:0-6732 GCA_048498315.1 Actinomycetota bacterium | reverse complement strand
GGCCGACCCGGCGGCGGTTCCTGGCCGCCCAGGCGCACGCGATCCTTGCCTGTGACTTCCCGGTGGTGGAGACGGCGCTGCTCACGCGGTTGTACGTGTTGGTGTTCGTCGAGCACGGCACCCGGAGGCTGCACCTGGCCGGGGTGACCGCGCGCCCGACCCGGGCCGACGGCGACAGGCCGCGGCCCAGTGATCGGGCTCAGCCGCTCAGGGCAGCGCGTGCCGCTCGAGGTTGTCCATGTCGAACTCCAGGCCGTGCCCGGGAAGGGAGCTGGGAGTGAGATGGCCCTGGTGCGGTCCCTGGCCGGGGAGGAGGACACCGAGCTCGGTGAGGGTGCCGCCGTCCGTGTCCTCGGCCAAGTAGGCGTTGGGCACCGCGCACAGGACGTTCGCGCTCAGCTCCATGACGAAGTGCGGAGCCATTGGCAGCCCCCACGCGCGGGACAGTGCCGCGATGTCCAGATAGGCGGTGATACCGCCGACGCGCCCCAGGTCCGCCTGCACGAAGTCGCAGGCCCCTCGCTCGAAGTACTGATTGAACTGCTGGAGTGTGTAGACGTTCTCGCCCAGCGCGATGCGGCCGCTGACACGTTCGCGGAGCCGGGCGTGGCCGACGATGTCGTCGGACGGTAGCGGCTCCTCCACCCAGAGCAGGTCGAAGGGCTCGAAGCGTTCGAAGGCGCGTACAGCCTGCGGCAGGGTCCAGCCCTGGTTCGCGTCGACCATGAGGGGGAACGCGCCGACGGCTTCGCGGATCTTCGCCAGCCGGTGGACGTCCTCCTCGATGTCGGGCTTGCCGACCTTGACCTTGCCGGCCGCGTAGCCCTCGTGCTTCCAGCGGAGCACCTGCTCGACGACCTCGTCGATCTCCTTGTTCAGGTTGATGCCGCTGCCGTAGAGCGGAATCCGGTCGTGGCAGCGTCCGAGGAGATCGGCCAGCGGGACGTTCAGCGACCTGCCGAGCAGATCCCAGTACGCGATGTCGAGCGCCGACAGCGCGAAGGTGGTGATCCCGCCTCCCCCATTGTCGTGGAGGAATCGCCAGCTCCGGTGCCAGAGCCCACGAGGACTCACGTCGGCGCCGAGCACCTCGGGGATCAGTTCCTCGATCATCGCGGCGATCGTCCGGCCCCCGGAGCCCGACGTATGGGCGAAGCCGGTGCCGGCCAGCCCGTCGTCGGTGCGCACCTCCACCATGACGATCTCGATGTGGGTGACGTGATGGATCTGATCACCCCACGGCCCCTCCGGCAGAGGCAGCCGGGAGACCCGAACAGATATCTCCTCGATCTTCATGTCGCTCTTCACCGTCGGAGGATCAGACGACCGGCGACGCAGCCGGCCGGGGAGCCGTCTCGTAGGCGGGGCCCAGCCCGGCGTCGCCGAGCAGCGCCTCGACGTACCGGCACTCGTCGGCGGTGAGCTGCTGGAGGGGCGCGTACACCAGGTCGCCGGCGATGATCCGGCGGTGGACCATCGCCGACTTGAACGCGGCGATCGTGGCCGAGAACGGGCCGATCCGGCCGACCGCGACCTGGGTGATGCGCCGAAGCGCGCGGAGCCGGCTCTGCTCGGCCCGGGCGCTCGACCAGTCCTCCTCCCGCGTCGCCCGGTACAGCCGGACGAAACCATGCGGATCGACGTTGCCCATGCCCACGATCATCCCGTCCGCCCCCTGGAACATCGCCGCGTCCGCGATGAGATCCGATCCGGTGATGACCGAGAAGTTCGGAAGGTCCGCGGTACGCTCCAGGACCTCGCGGAAGCCGTCCTCATCGCCGCTGCTGTCCTTGAGCGCGGCCAGGACGCCTTCCCGGGCGAGCGTCTCGATGGTCTCAGCCGCGATCTTCACGTGGACCTTGCTGGGGATGTCGTAAGCGATCAGTGGCAGGTCGGTGGCCTCGGCGAGCCTTCGGTAGTGGTCGGCGATCTCCACCTGGCCGGCCTCGCCGTAGAAGGGCGGGGTGGCGACGACGGCGTCGGCGCCCGCCCTCTCGGCGGCGGCGAGGTGGTCGAGCGCGCGGGCGGTGCCGACGTCGGAGACGCCAGCGAGGACCGGAACGCGGTGAGCGGCCTGGTCGACGACGGTGGCGAGCACGGCGTCCCGCGCCTCCGCCGGGGTGTACGGACCCTCCCCGCCCGTGCCGAGTGCGAAGAGCGCGTCGACGCCCGCGTCGATCTGGAAGTCGACGAGACGGCGCAACGACGCGACGTCGACCGATCCTTCGGGATTCAGCGGTGTGACGATCGGGGGGATGACTCCGCGCAGGGTGAAGCCGGCGGTTGACATGCTGTGGCCTTTCCGAGGTCGGGAATGCGGCGGATCGTGCGGCGCGGCCGGTGTGTCAGCCCCAGGACGCCTCGCTCATGGGACGCAAGGCAGTCTCGAGGATCCGGAAACGCCGCGGCCTCGTCAGGGTGTAGACGATAAGGTCGGCGACGTCCTCGGCGGCCATCATGAGCTTCACGTTCGGGTCGTCATGGGTGCGCCCGCGGCCGTCCGCCATCGCGAACTCCGTGGCGACGCCGCCCGGGCAGATGTTGGTGCAGCGCACGCCGGCCTCGCGAAGCTCATTGTCGAGCGCCCTTGTCAGCCCCACCTGAGCGAACTTCGAGGCGGAGTAGACCGCCTCGCCCGGCAGCCCGCGGCGGCCGGCCTCGCTGGCCACGGTGATGACGTCCCCGCCGTGCCCGGACGCGAGAACGTGCGGCAGCCCGGCGCGCAGAAGGTTGATCGTTCCCATGACATTCGTCTGGATGATCTCGGTGACGTGCTCCTCAGGGGTGTCCAGGAAGCTCGCATAGTGCCCGACCCCGGCGTTGGCCACGAGGATGTCGATCCCTCCGAAACGTTCGGCGGCGCCGTCGACGAACGCTTTCACCTGCGCGGCGTCGCGGACGTCGCACGCCTGAACGAACGCGTCGGCGATGCCGAGGTCGGCCGGCCTCCGGGACGCGAGTGCGAGCTTGGCGCCGAGCTCGTCCAGCCGGTGCGCGAGCGCACGTCCGATTCCGGAACTGGCGCCGGTGATCACGGCGACCTTGCCCGTCAGCTCATTGACCTCGGTCATCAGGTTCTCCCTCCGATGGTGATTTTTCGTGCTCGCGGGCTGCGGCCGCCGAGCCTCAGCCCTTGACGGCGCCGGCGGTGAGACCGGCGATGAGGTTGCGCTGGACGAGCATGAACCCGGCCAGCACCGGGACCGCGGCCACGACCCCGCCGGCGCAGAGCAGATCCCAGCGGATCTGGTACTCGCCGATGAACAGTTGCAGGCCCACCGGCACGGTGTGGCTGGCGTCGCTCGACGTGAAGGTCAGCGCGTACAGGAATTCGTTCCAAGAGAAGATGAAGATGTACGTGCCGGCCGCCGTCAGGCCGGGGCGCATGAGCGGGAACAGCACGTAGCGGATCCTTTGGAGGTTCGAGCAGCCGTCAATCTGCGCGGCCTCGTCCAGTTCTCGTGGCAGATTGTCCAAGAATCCCTTGAGCAGCCAGACCGCGAACGGCGTGGCGCAGGTGGCGTCGACGAGGATCAGGCCTGTCCTGGTGTTGAGCAGGCCGGCGTGGCGCAACTCGCTCTGCAACGGGATGACGAGCAGCACCGCCGGGAACATCTGAGCGATGAGCAGGGTCGTCAGCACGGTGCCACGCCCGCGGAACCGGTGGCGTGAGAGGCAGATCGCGGCGGTGAACGCGGCGAACAACGCCAGGAACACGGCACCGACCGACACCAGGAGACTGTTGCGCAGGTAACCGGCGAACGGGGTATTGAACAGGTTCTGGTAGGCGTGGAGAGACGGGTGCTCGGGAATGACGCGCGCTCCCGGAGCGACCAGTTCCTTGTCGGGCGTCAGCGACGTGAGCAGCATGACGGCATAGGGCCCGAGGGTCGCGCACAACCATGCGGCGACCGCGGCGACGACGAGTGTGCGCCGGACCGCTCCCGGACGCCGCCGGCCGTCCCGGCGAATGCCCGCCGCCGTTCCCGTGGCCGCCGGGCGGCGCTCCCGCCTCCGCCGGGTCGTGCGCGCCGCCGCGACGGTGCCCATCATGCCTCCCTGTCCCGCGTCAGACGCATGTACATGATGATGAAGATCGTCAGGATGACCGCCTGGATCACCGCGTACGCGGATCCCTGACCGAAGTCGCCGGCCTTGTACGCCGTCAGATACGACTGCAGGGGAATCGTCGTGCTCGCGTTGCCCGGCCCCCCGCCGGTGAGGATGTAGGCCAGGTCGACGTAGTTGGCCGTCCAGATGATCCGCAGCACCACGGTGATCACGACGGTCGGCAGGATCGCGGGCAAGACCACGTGACGGAATACCCCGAACGCGCCGCAGCCGTCCAGGCGGGCCGACTCCCGCAGGTGATGCGGCACGCCCTGCAGGGCCGCGAGGATCATCACCGCGAAGAACGGAACGCCCTGCCAGACGTCGATGGCGATGAGGGTGGGCAGCGCGGTGTGTGTACCGCTCAGCCAGGTGATCGGCGCGTGGATGACGCCGAGACGCAGGAGGGCCGCGTTGATGAGGCCGTGGTTCGGATCGAGCATCCAGAGCCAGATGAGCGCGACGAGCACGCTCGGCGTCGCCCAGGGGACCATAGCCAGCCCCCGTACGGCGCCCCGCAGCGGAATCCGCTCGTTCAGCAACAGCGCCCCCGCGAGGCCGAGCATGAGTTGCAGCGCCACCGCGCCGAACGTCCATTCGGCGGAGTTGGTGGCGTAGGTGCCGAAATCAGCACCGAACAGGATTTTCGAGTAGTTCTTGACACCCGCGAAGTTCGTAATACCGCCGAGCAGCGTCGCGTCGTGGAACGAGAACCACACCGCCCGCAGCAATGGGTACACGGCGAAGACGCCGAGCAGGACGAGCGTCGGAGCCAGGTAGACCAGGAGCTCGGCGGCACGGGTGAACACGGACCGAACGCCGCCGCGCGCACCGCGGTCCTGAGCGCGGTTCCGGGCGGGAACTGTCTCCGCGGCCACGGTCAAGTGTTCTTCGACAGATCGGTGGCGAGCGTGTTCAGCATGCCGGCACTCGACTCCTGGCCCATGAACGCGGACTGGATGGCGGGCCCCCAGTCCTTGTTCGCCACGAGCGCGGTCCCCGGCACTGACGGCCACGTCGTGGCGTAGTCCTCCGCCTTCAGCGCCACCTTGTACGCCTCCTCCTTGGTGAACGCCGGGTCGGCCGCGACGGACTGCAGCACGGGCAGTTGCCCTTGGGGCGACGTACTGATGGTCCGCATCTGCTCCCGCTCCGACAGCCATGAGATCCACTCCCACGCCTGCTCCTGTTTACGCGAGGCGGCCAGCACGACATTGCCGCTCATCGTGCCCAGAGTCCCCGGAGAGGCCGGATCCACCGAGGGCATGGCGATGACGCCGAAGTCGTCGCCGAGCGCGGTGCGTACCGCCTTGAGGGATCCGGTGTGGTGGATCATCATCGCCGTGGTTCCGGCCTGGAAGTTGGCCTGCACCTGGGCGAACCCGGCTGTCACCGAACCGGGCGGGGTGGCGTGCAACGCGGAGTAGAGGCCGAGGTAGTCCTGGTTCACCGCGATGGCCGTGGCGTCGCCGAGCACGACCTTGCCGGACGAGTCGATCATCCGGGCGCCTCCGGAGTACATCCACGCGGCCCACTGGTCCTGCCCGCCGGAGCCGCCCCGGACGTCGATCGCGTACTTCTTCGCGGGGGCGTCCGTCAGTTTCCGAGCCGCCCCGAGGACGTCTTTGTGAGTCTCCGGCGGATTCAGACCGGCATTCTTGAACGCACTCTTTCTGTAGTACATGTACAGCGTCACGTACTGGTGCGGCATCATGTAGATGTCGCCGTCACCGGTAACCTGCCCGGTATTCCACAGCGCCGGCACGACGTCGGACTTACCGCTCCAGGCGTCGATCCGGGACTTCAGAGGCGCCAGCGCCTTCGCCTTGACGAACTCGCCGATCCACCAGTCCTTGAAACGTGCGGCGTCCGGCCCGCCTCCACTGCTCAGTGCCGTCTTCAGCTTGTCCTCGTACTGGGCGAGCGGAATCACCTGCAGTTCCACCGTGAAGCCCTTGTTCGATGCGTTGAACTCGCTCGCCAGCTTGCGCCAGGTCGGATCGGTCGCGTTGTCCTGCCACAGCCAGTAGGTGAGCTTCTTACCATCGGATTTGCTTTCGCCGCCGCAAGCGGTCAGCAGCGAAGGCGCGACGGCGATGACCGGGGCGGCCGCCAACGCCTTGAGGAGCGCACGACGTTCCATGTTCGATGCCTTTCGCGGACAATACAGGAGTGCACGGTGAATTCGGCGGGAAGAAAGGATTGACCGATTACTTGTAACCGATTACTTGTGATCGCGTTCCAGTGCCGACATCAGCCGGTCTCGTACATCGAAGAAGTGCGCGTCCAGGCGGTGCACCGCCAGGCTGCCGTCACCGGCCTCCAGCGCGTCGACGATCGAGGCGTGCATGGCCGCCGAATGAGGGAGGTCGTGCCCGGTCGTGATCGTCGCCGACGCGCCATTGAACATGTGCCAGAAGGCCGAGGAAAGACCCGAGAAGACGCGGTTCCCCAGCCGTTCATACAGCAGGGCGTGAAATCGTTCGTCCTCCTCCAGGAAGCACTCGCCTCGCGCGGCCTTCGCGCCCATCCGGTCGGTCAGCGCCCGCAGCCTCCGCAGGCAGTCAGCGTCCAGAGTGAAGATCGCGGCAGGGAGCAGCCCGGACTCCAGGACCCGCCGTA
>JBEHYF010000224.1:0-6742 GCA_048498315.1 Actinomycetota bacterium | reverse complement strand
GCCGCACTCTGGCCACACCGCAGCCTGACCATGCCGCACCTGACCGTTTCCCGGCCGGATCGCCGCCCGGTCGGCGAGCCGTTCGAGCTGCGGTCGTGACTCGGACCGCCGTCGGCGAAGACGGGCCATGGACCCCGTTCGGGACCCCGCGGCCACTGCTTCGCGGTGGGAAGCCGGTCGGCGCGTCGGACCACCGCCCGGTGGGGGCGGTGCGGGGCCTCGTCGCGGCATACACCGCCGCGGGACACACCGTCGCGAAACACACCGTCGCGGCGGCGCGGCTCCCAGCCGGGGGCCACGCACTCGGCGTGCCGCTCGATGATTTGTTCGATGAATCGCCGCCGTTCCGCTGACGGCGCCCGGGATCGTGCGGTACGGTGGAGACATCCTTCGAACACAAGTTCGATCGATTGTTCGCGCACGTCATGAGGAGGCGGGGCCGGTGGCCGTTCTCACCGCTCCGGTCGCGGGCCGGCGGCGCCCGCGCTGCCGCGCGACACGCCGTAGCCCTTTCTACGGAAATCTACGGTCGCAGCTATATCCCCTCATAGAGTCCGAGAGCGTGGACCCCGTGCGCAACCCCTACGCTCCCGGTGCTGGGCAGCGGCCCCCCGAGCTCACCGGCCGCGACCGCGAGCTGAAGCAGTTCGAGGTCGTGCTCGAACGCGTCGCTCGCGGCAGGCCCGAACGCAGCATGATCCTCACTGGCCTGCGCGGCGTGGGCAAGACGGTGCTGCTCAACACGTTCCGGTCGATGGCGATCCAGAAACTGTGGGGCACCGGCAAGATCGAGGCGCGCCCCGACCAGTCCATCCGCCGCCCGGTCGCCGCCGCCCTGCACATGGCCGTACGCGAGCTGGCCCCGCGCCATCGTGCCCCCGACCGCATCGAGGGGTTTCTCGGCGTGCTCAAGGCGTTCGCCCAGGCCGACGCGGAGCCGGCCAAAGGCCGGGCGCCGGTCCGCCGCTGGAATCCCGGCATCGACGTGCCCGCCGCGCGCGGCCGCGCCGACTCCGGCGACCTGGAGATCGACCTGACCGAGCTGTTCGTCGACGCCGCCTCCGTGGCCACCGACCTCGGTGTCGGGATCGCGCTGTACGTCGACGAGATGCAGGACATCCCGGCCGACGACGTCTCGGCGCTGTGCGCGGCCTGCCACGAGCTCTCGCAGATCGGCGGCCCGCTGATCGTCGTCGGCGCCGGGCTGCCGCACCTGCCGGCGGTGCTGTCGGCGAGCAAGTCCTACTCTGAGCGGCTGTTCCGGTACACCCGCATCGACCGGCTCGACCGCTCGGCGGCCGATCTGGCGCTGCTCGCGCCGGCCGAGCGCGAGGGCGTGACGTTCACGCCCGAGGCGCTCGACGCCCTCTACCAGGCGGCCGACGGCTATCCCTACTTCGTCCAGGCGTACGGCAAGGTGGCGTGGGACATCGCCCCCGAAAGCCCGATCAACGACGGCGACATCAAGGTGGCGGCCCCCGAGGCCGAGAGCGAGCTGGCGGTCGGCTTCTTCGGCAGCCGGTACGAGCGTGCCACCCCCGCCGAGCGCGACTACATGCGGGCGATGGCGTCGCTGGGCGACGACCCGGTGCCGACCTCCAGCGTCGCCGAAGAGCTCGGCCGTAAACCCTCCAGTCTCTCCCCGGCTCGCGATGGGCTGATCAAGAAAGGACTCATCTACAGCGCCGAGCGCGGCCTGGTGGCCTTCACCGTGCCGCACTTCGGGCAGTTCCTCCGCGCCCAGCCGGTCTGACCCGCACGATCGCGTTCTCTACGGCTCTCTTGCGGGAGACCTAGAGAGCGGTAGACAACGCAAGCGTCCTTGCGTGCGCCCTCGCGAGGGAAATATACGGCCGTCTACGAGTGTCGCTAGATCGCCGTAGACAATCCGATGGCACGGGCCGCCGTCGCGACACGGCGAACATTCGAGCCTTCTCTAAGGGCTTCTAGCCGTGACTCAAGAAACCGTTATAGAGCCGTAGCGCCCGGGCGCGGCCAGGCGCCGTCGGCGGACGCGGACCGGCCACCCCGGCCACCCCGTGCCGTCCACGGGTCCGGGACGGGCTCCAAGGGGACGGGACGGGCGTCGGTGGTACGGCCCCGGGTCAGACCGGGCTGTGCACCCGCTGCGGGCCGGAGTCGTCGTCCTGCGCCACCCAGGAGGTGTCTTCCGTGATGCCGGCGCGCACGGCCGAGCGGCGGCCGTCGATCGGAACCGCGAACACCACCTCGGCCGGCCGCCCGTCGACCAGTGCCGGGTACACGACGTACCGGTGGCACAGCTCGCGCCACACCTCGACCGGCTCCCGCGCGGTCAGCAGGTCCACGTGCGCGCGCCAGGCCCGGCTCGCCCGCAGCGTCGCGTACGTCACCGACAGCGGCACGTCGCGCAGCTCGCACGGCACCGGATGCCGGACCCGGCCGACCGCCTCGGCCAGCTCCGGCGACAGAACGACGAACAGCGCACACTGCACTGCCAGCACGAGCACCGCGTCGGCGTCGGCGCGGCCGAGCACCTGGACGCCGGTCAGCGGCACCCCGGCCGAGGCGATCGCCGCGACGGTCAGTGCCGCCGCGCGGATCACCGCGGGACGGCCCGCCGGCGACCGGCTGAGGGCGCCGAAACAGCCGCACGTCTCGCCGGTGCCGCGCCGTGCCAGGTCGGCGACGACGGACGTCGCGGTGGCGAAGAAGACGACGACCGCCAGGCGCACGACGCCCAGGGGGATGGTCAGCAGCAGCATGCCGAGCAGCACCTCGACGGACGCGACGGCGAGCATGAACGGCCGCCCGCGCCGCAACGACACCACCGGGCCGGGCCGGCCGGCGGGGGACAGCGCCTTGGTGACGCCGGCCACCAGGAGCAGCACGGCGAGGAAGGGAATCTGGATCTCTCGCAGCAGATCGGTCATGGCAGGTCCACCCGCACCGTGGCGTTGAAGCAGCCGGCGTCGAGGTCGCCGCCGAGGTCGACGAACGCGCGCCGGGTCAGCTCGACGACGCGTCCGCGCGGCGAGGTGCCGCAGTGCACGCAGCGGTCGCAGAAGCTCGCGGCCAGGCAGCCGCATTCGACGATCGGCACGGGCGCGCCCTGCCCGGTGCACTCGTTGCGGACGTGCACCTCGCTGCCGAGGGACAGGTACGGCAGGGTCGCGGCCGGGCCGGCGCCGCAGCCGCCGCCGTCGCCGCGCGGGTCGAGCGCCGGGTAGGCGGCGCCCCGGACGTCGCCGGGGTGGTCGTACCAGGTCGCGGTGCCGCGGAAGATCCGGGAAGGGCGGCCGGGCCGCCGCGGCGGCGCCACCGGCACGGCGTGCGGTGCCGGCTGCGGCGACGAGCGGGGCGGTTGCACGCCGAGGATGCGGCCGTCGCGGCGGATGCCGATGACGTCGAACAGCGCACCCGGCTCCAACTGCGGATGCCGCACCCGCACCCTGCGCATCGCATGCTCGGGCACGGTCACGACGACGCGCCCGCGGTGCGGGCCGGAGTCGACCTCCAGCTCGTTCCCGGCGCGGTCGGCGATGACGCCGGTGACCCGGACGATGTCGACCCAGATCCGCTCGGCGCTCAGGCCGCCGGTCCGTGCCGGACGCACGGTGGCGTGCCGCCCGGGGCGCAGCTCCGCCGGCTCCGCCCGGCCGCCGTACCAGATCGACGCGCTCGGTGCCATCGGCAGCCGCACCTGCGGGCCGCAGGACAGGGCGAGGACGAGGATGTGCGGGCTCGCGTCGACGATGACGCCCTCGACGGCGCGCGCGGGGAACCGGTCGTCGTACGGCGGGACCTGGGGCTTGAACACCGCCTCGCGGTGCATGCGTCGGCGGACGGCTAAATCACGGGGCGGCATGGGGACACTCCGTACCTCGATGTTCACACTCATGGCCAATGCGACCGGAAGTCGCACGTCAAGCCTTACCCCGTGCGTCGATTCTGTCGACTCCTTTGTCCAAATCGGCCAAAGATGCCGTTAGGTATACGTGACCTTTTTTCATGACTGCGTCGTGGCAGGTTGGCCCAAATATGAGGTACGAGTTGATCCACAATTACGATCTTCATGCGATCGTCGGGCATGGTGCCAGCACGACTCCCCAGCCTGCCGGGCGGTCACGTGGGCGAAACGTCGCACGAGGAGTTTCGCGAGTTCGTCATGGCGCGGCGGGCGGCCCTGCTGCGCGCCGCGCTCCTGCTCACCGGCGACCGTACCGAGGCCGAGGACCTCCTCCAGGCGGCCCTGGCCCGCACCTACCTCGCCTGGAACCGCATCAAGGATCATGCCGCGCTCGACGGGTACGTGCGCCGCGCCATGGTCAACATCAACATCTCCTGGTGGCGCCGCCGGAAGCTGGAGGAGTACCCCACCGACGAGATGCCCGACATGCCGGTCGCCGACCACACCGACCGCAGCGAGCTGCGCGATGCCCTGCACCGGTTGCTGGACCGGCTGCCCGCCCGCCAGCGGACGTTCGTCGTGCTCCGCTACGTCGAGGACCTCACCGAGGCCGAGATCGCCGAGACGCTCGGCGTGAGCGTCGGCACCGTCAAGAGCACCGTCTCCCGCGCCATGGTCAAGCTCCGCGAGGAGGCCGAGCGGGAATTCGCCGTACGCGACCGGCCGTGAGGTGCTGACAATTCGGCACGCCGGGGATGAGAATCCCGTTCACACCCCCGAGCGTGGAGGTCGCCGTGTGGAGCACGATGCAGGACTATCCGCTGACCATCTCGTCGATCATGCGCCACAGCACGCAGATCTTCGGCGCCGTCGAGGTCGCCACCTACACCGGTGAGGGGATGCGGCGCACCTCCTACGCCGAGCTGGGCCGCCGCGCCGCGCGCCTGGCGAACGCGCTCCGCCGCCTCGGCGTCGACGCCGACCAGCGGGTCGCCACCTTCCAGTGGAACAACACCGAGCACCTGGAGGCCTACCTGGCGGTGCCGTCCATGGGTGCCGTGCTGCACACCCTTAACATCCGGCTCTCCGCCGACCAGCTCGCCTACATCGCCGACCACGCCGAGGACGACGTCGTCATCGTCGACGACACGCTGGTGCCGCTGCTGGCCGGCGTGCTGCCGCGCATGAAGACCGTCCGCCACGTGATCGTGACCGGTACCGCCGACCTGGCGTCGCTGGAGTCGGCCGGCAAGACGCTGCACACGTACGAACGGCTGATCGCCGACGAGCCCGACACCTTCGACTGGCCGGAGATCGACGAGCGGCAGGCCGCGTCGATGTGCTACACGAGCGGCACCACCGGCAACCCCAAGGGCGTCGTCTACTCGCACCGCAGCGCGTTCCTGCACTCGATGTCCGCCTGCACCGGCAACGCCTTCGCGCTGTCCGCCGACGACCGCGTGCTGCCGGTCGTGCCGATGTTCCACGCCAACGCCTGGGGCCTGCCGTACGCGGCGCTGATGGCCGGCGCGTCGCTCGTCATGCCCGACCGGTTCCTGCAGGCCGAGCCGCTCGTCCGGATCATCGAGGACGAGCGTCCCACCGTCTCCGGCGCCGTGCCGACCATCTGGAACGAGGTCCTCCGATACGCCCGCGAACACGGCTCCGACCTGACGCCGCTGCGCCTCGTCCCGTGCGGTGGGTCGGCGGTGCCCGAGTCGCTGATGCGCGGCTTCGAGCAGGTCGGCGTGCGGATCGTGCAGGCGTGGGGGATGACCGAGACCCACCCGCTCGCCACCGTCGCGCATCCACCGGCCGCCTGCCCCGACCCCTGGTCGTACCGCGTCACCCAGGGCCGCCTGCTCAGCGGCCTGGAGGCCCGCGTCGTCGGCGACGGCGACACGGTCGTGCCCTCCGACGGCGCCTCGGTCGGCGAGATCGAGATCCGCGGGGCCTGGGTGACCGGCTCGTACTACAAGGACGAGGATCCTTCGAAGTTCCATGACGGCTGGCTGCGCACCGGCGACGTCGGCACCATCTCCCCCGACGGGTACCTCGTGCTGACCGACCGTGCCAAGGACGTCATCAAGTCCGGCGGCGAGTGGATCTCCTCCGTCGAGCTGGAGAACCACCTTATGGCCCATCCCGACGTCATCGAGGCCGCCGTCGTCGGCGTCCCCGACCCCAAGTGGCAGGAACGGCCGCTCGCGTCCGTCGTCCTCCGCGACGGCGCCACCGCGACGGCCGCGGAGCTGCGCGACTTCCTCGCCGGCCGGGTGCCGAAGTGGCAGCTCCCCGAACGCTGGACGTTCATCGACTCGGTGCCCAAGACCTCCGTCGGCAAGTTCTCCAAGCGCACCCTGCGCCAGATGTACGCCGATGGCGACCTGCAGGTCGTACGGATCGACACGTAGGCCCACCGTCCGCTCGCCCACCGTGGGCCCCTGCGGCCGGCCCCGCGTGTCACCGGCATGACGGGCGTCCGGAACGGCCCGCTGTTCCGGATGCCCGCGGAGGACATAGATGCCCGCGGAGGACATATCAGGTGCCGTCCGGCAGGCCGGCGCTCACGCAGGCCGCTCCGGCCGCGTCGAGCGCCGCGGCCAGCTCGTCGACCAGCTCCTGCTGGGCACGCCGCGACTTCTCGGTGGCCGCGTCGTACGCCCGCCCGGTGTCCTCCTGGAGTCGGCGCATGATGGGCCGCGCCCGCTCGAGCTCGTCCTCCGGCAGCCGGGCGAGCCGCTGCGTGAGACCCGGGTGCCGAGCTCGGCCAGCCGGGTGTGCGGCGGCGCGATCCGCGCGCGCGACGCGTGCTCGGTGTCGGCCAGGTTGACGCCCAGCTCGACCAGCACC
>JBEHYF010000223.1:0-6750 GCA_048498315.1 Actinomycetota bacterium | reverse complement strand
GAACAGTAAAGACGTATCAATTACTTGACACTAGGTAGCGATTGCCGGTCTGTTGAGCACGGTGAGGAGGAATTCCGCTGCCTCGCGCGGTGCCGGGATGGCCGGCACGCCGGGCCGCGCGCTCGATGCCGACCTCCCCGAAACCCGCGCTCATCCAGCGGTTCCGAGGCCGCATCGAACTCGGCGCTCCTTCGACGTCCCGGCCCGCGCCGAACACCGCAAGACGCTCGTCAGGAGGAGGTCAGAAGCGTCCCACCATGACGAACACGCACAGGGCGAGGACGATCAGATTGGTGGCCACGTTCCGCGCCTCTCGGGAGCCGCGTCCAGCCGCGCGATCGGCAAGGAGCAGGCGGCTGTGGCTGAGCAACGCACCGATCATCACAACACTCAGGCCCACGGCGGCGAAGGGCGTGAGGACCGGTGCGACCCCGGTCGCACGAGGGGCGATCAGGCCGACCACGGCCACCAGCTCGGACACGGCCGTCAGCCGAATCACTGCCGGGGGAAACGGAGCCACACCGGTCTGACCTCTGGAGAGCAGGTGGGATTTGGACCACGTGGCCTTGAGGACCCCCGAGTACAGGAAGAGCGCGGCCAACAGGATCTGGGCCGTCCACAGCGAAACGTTCACCGTCATGCCTCTTTCGCCGCATCGAACTTTCTACGATTAGACGCAGGAGCAGGGCCAAGGTGTGACATGGAGGCACGACGGCCAGCGCCACCGTCCACGCCCGGCTGCACGACGAGGGCGCGCGGACCCGCGTCACCGTGCACACGACGCTGAACGTGACCGGCCGGCCGGCGCAGTTCGGCCGCGGCATCCTGTCCGAGGTCGGCGGCAAGCTGGTCAAGCGGTTCGCCGACAACCTCGCCGAAGAACGCGAGCCGGTGGCCGTGGGGCATGCTCGGCCGCCGGCGTGCGCCGGGACACACGCCAGGCCATTGCGCTCTCCGGGACCCCGAAGCCGATGCGGCCCGGCCTACGGCGGGGTCGTCACTCCCACTCGATGGTGCCGGGCGGCTTGCTGGTGATGTCGACGACGACCCGGTTGATGTCGGGCACCTCGTTCGTGATGCGGGTGGAGATCCGCTGCAGCACGTCGTACGGCAGCCGCGCCCAGTCGGCCGTCATGGCGTCTTCGCTGGTCACCGGGCGTAGCACGATCGGGTGGCCGTACGTGCGGCTGTCGCCCTGCACCCCGACCGAGCGGACGTCGGCGAGCAGCACGACCGGGAACTGCCAGATGTCACGGTCGAGCCCGGCGCGCGTGAGCTCCTCGCGGGCGATCGCGTCGGCCTCCCGCAGCAGCGCGAGCCGCTCGCGGGTGACGGCCCCGATGACGCGGATGCCGAGGCCGGGGCCGGGGAACGGCTGCCGCCACACGATCTCGGCGGGCAGGCCGAGCTGCTCGCCCAGCCGCCGCACCTCGTCCTTGAACAGCGTGCGCAGCGGCTCGACCAGCGCGAACTGAAGATCTTCGGGGAGCCCGCCGACATTGTGGTGCGACTTGATGTTGGCCGCGCCGGCGCCGCCGCCGGACTCGACCACGTCGGGGTAGAGCGTGCCCTGCACGAGGAACTCCACGGCCTCGCCGTGCTCGTCGACGATCTCCCGGGCGGCGGACTCGAAGGCCCGGATGAACTCGCGGCCGATGATCTTGCGCTTCTCCTCGGGGTCGGTGAGGCCGTCCAGCGCTTGGAGGAAGCGGTCGGCGGCGTCGACGACCTTGAGGTTCACGCCGGTCGCGGCGACGAAGTCCTTCTCGACCTGCTCGGCCTCGCCCTTGCGCAGCAGCCCGTGGTCGACGAACACGCAGGTCAGCCGGGATCCGATGGCACGCTGCACGAGCGCGGCGGCCACCGCCGAGTCGACCCCGCCGGACAGGCCGCAGATCGCCCGCTTGCCGCCGACCTGGGCGCGCACCGCCTCGACCGACTCGTCGATGATGTTGGCCATCGTCCACGACGGCCGGCAGCCGGCGGCGTCGAGGAAGTGCTTCAGCACCGCCATGCCGTGCTCGGTGTGCATGACCTCCGGGTGGAACTGCACGCCGTACAGCCCGCGGTCGGCGTCTTCCATCGCGGCGACCGGCGCGCTGTCGGTGCTGGCCGTGACGATGAAGCCGGCCGGTGCCTCGCGGCAGGTGACCCGGTGCGACATCCACACCGACTGCGCCGTCGGCAGCCCGGCCAGCAGCCTGCCCGGCTCGACGACGGTGAGCGGGGTGGCGCCGTACTCGGCGATGTCGGAGCCCTCGACCGTGCCGCCGAGGGCCTTGGCCATCGCCTGGAAGCCGTAGCAGATGCCGAGCGTGGGCACGCCGGCCTCGAACAGCCCGTCGGGCACGGCGGGCGCGCCCGGCTCGTACACCGAGGCGGGGCCGCCGGACAGGATGATCGCCGTCGGCCGCTTGGCGAGCATCTCCGCCACCGGCATCGTCGACGGCACGATCTCGCTGAACACATGGCACTCGCGTACGCGGCGCGCGATGAGCTGCGCGTACTGCGCACCGAAGTCGACAACGAGAACCGTGTCGAAGGACTGCTCGACTGACTCGACGGACACCCGGAAGCCTTTCAGAGTCGGATCGCCTCCAGTCTAGAGGGGGCTGCCTGCGAGGATGTCCGTCCGCCGATCTCCTCCGACACCCGCCGGCCCGAAGATTCAGTCGAACAGGTCGGCGGCAGACGTGGCGAGGACGGCACGTTGGAGCCAGGTCTTGAGCTGCGACACGTCGGTGCACGCGGCAATGCGGGCTCGTGCCTCCTCCGGCACCGGAATCTTGCGCGCGGCCAGGACGGTCAGAATCGCGTCGGCCTCTCCCTGCGCCAGTCCTTCCGCACGTCCTTCCGCACGTCCTTCCGCACGTCCTTCTTCCTTGCCGCGTCCGAAATGTTCCTTGGCGAACGGGCTGTAGACGGGCCAGGTCGCTGAAGACACGAGCTCCTCCAGGATGCGTCGGACCGCCGGCGCGGCCATACTGTAGGCGTATTCATAGTACTTCGGAGCGTAACCGTGCTTCACCGATTCGAGGGCGTCCACGAACGCCTCCACCACGGGCTGGTGCCGTCCGTGCATCATCACGCCCATCGCGGCCAGCTCCGGATTCGCGGCAGCGACCTCCGGATCGGTGATGACCGGCACGTTGTCCGGCCCGAGTACCACGGCCCGAAAGACGTAGCCGGGCAGGTCCGTCTCGATCGGCTCGGCGTACCGGGCCGCCGCTCGCCGGTCGGGACAGATGCATAAGACGGTGACCCGGCAGCGCAGCATCAGCCACAAGGCGGCGGCATACCTGGGCAACTGCCGGCGCTTGGACTCGGTTTTGTCCTGCTGCGCCTCGATGACGATGCCGTGCACCGGAGAACCCGGAGGGCCGTCGGTGATGACCGTGTCGGGCCGGAAATCCTTCGAAGGCCGGTCGTTGAAGTCGTTGCTCTCCAATCGCGCCTGACCCGCAGTGGGCACATCGACCCCTGCCACGTCGCGCAGCACCTCGACGGCCAGCTCGGGACGGTCACGGAACAGCTGGACGATCGCGTCATGACGTGGAGATGGCATGCACTGTAAGCTATCAGTCACATACAGATCGTGATAGACGAATGGCGACATCGGTCGAACACGTTGGCGACGAGCGGCCGTTCCGGCGCCGGCCGGGTGGTCAGGCCGAGGTGATGGAGAGGCGGAGGGCCCCGGGGGCGGCGGCGGGGACGGCCGGGTTCTTCGGTGCGACGGGGGCGATGCGGGCGTACGCGGAACCGAGCACGGGGCGTGGGTCGTCCTCGCCACGGTTCGGCCAGAAGGCCATGGCGCGTTCGGCCTGGGCGGTGATCGTGAGCGACGGGTTGACGCCGAGGTTCGCCGAGACGGTCGAGCCGTCCACGATGTGCAGCCCCGGGTGGCCGTACACCCGGTGGTAGGGGTCGATCACGCCGTCGTCGGCGGACGCGCCGATCACGCAGCCGCCGATGAAGTGCGCGGTGGTCGGAATGTTGAACAGGTCCAGCCAGGTGCCGCCGGCGATGCCGCCCATGTCCTCGGCCAGCATCCGCACGACGCGGTGGGCCTCGGGGATCCACGTCGGGTTCGGCTCGCCATGGCCGCGCCCGGCCCGCAGGCCGCGGCCGGACGCGGAGGGCCGTACGGTGATCGAGTTGTCGCGGGTCTGCATGACCAGCGCGACGATGGTCCGCCGCGACCAGTTGCGCAGGTTCGGCAGCCGGACCAGGTCCCACGGGTGGGTCGCGACCTGGCCGAGGAACTTGACCCATCGGGGTGCGCGCCCGCCGCCGTCGATGAGCAGCGACCGCAGCGCGCCCATCGCGTTGGAGCCGGGGCCGTACCGCGTCGGCTCGATGTGGGTGTGCTCGTCGGGGTGGAACGACGAGGTGATCGCCAGCCCGCGCGAGTGGTCGTCGCCCTTGCTGCGGAACCGCTCGACGCCGAGGATCGCCTCGGAGTTGGTGCGGGTGCGCACGCCGAGCCGGTCGGACAGGCCGGGCAGCGCGCCGGTGGCCTTCATGCGGTGCAGCAGCCGCTGCGTGCCGTACGTGCCGGCGGCGAACACGACCTGCTCGGCGGTGAGCGTGCGCCTTCCCCGGCGCGGCCAGGAGCCGGTGCGGACGACGTCGACCGCGTAGCCGCCGCCGTCGCGGGGACGTACGGTGGTCACGGTGGTCAACGGCATGATCGTCGCGCCGGCGTGCTCGGCCAGGTAGAGGTAGTTCTCGGTGAGCATGTTCTTGGCGCCGACCCGGCAGCCGGTCATGCACGAGCCGCATTCGGTGCAGGTGACGCGGCGCGGCCCGGCCCCGCCGAAGTACGGATCGTCCACTTGCCGCCCGGCCTCGTCGCCGAACAGCACGCCGACCGGGGTCAGGTGGAACGTGTCGCCGCGGCCCATGCGGTCGGCGATGCGCTTGATCGCCTCGTCGGCGGGGGTCATCGTCGGGTTCGGTCGCACGCCGAGCATGCGCTTGGCCTGGTCGTAGTACGGGGCGAGCTCGGCCTTCCAGTCGGTGATGTGCCGCCACTGCGGGTCGTCGTAGAAGGGCTGTAGCGGCTCGTACAGCGTGTTGGCGTAGACCAGCGAGCCGCCGCCCACACCGGCCCCGGCCAGCACGAGCACCCGGGAGCCCTTCTCGCCGCGCAGCAGGTGGATGCGCTGGATGCCGGTCAGGCCGAGGCCGGGCGCCCACAGGTAGCGGCGGGTCCGCCAGGAGGTCTTCGGCAGGCTCCGGTGGCGTGCGCCGGGCGCGCCACCGGGGTCGTCGAAGCGGCGGCCGGCCTCCAGCACCGCGACGCGGTACCCCTTCTCCGTCAGCCGCAGCGCGGCGACGCTGCCGCCGAAGCCGGAGCCGATCACCAGCACGTCGAAGTCCATCGGGGGCGCACCTCCGCGGGGCCTACTTGATGTGGAGCCGTTTCATCAGCTTGAGCCCGCCGACGATCAGGTCGGCGTACCGCTCGTACGGCATCCCCAGGACGGGCTCGAACCCGAACCAGCGCTGGCTGGCGACGGTCTGCGCCTCGGTGTACCGCAGCAGCCCCTCGTCGCCGTGCCGGCGGCCGACGCCGGAGTCCTTCATGCCGCCCATCGGCGCATCATAGGAGGCGTACGCGGCGCCGTACCCCTCGTTGATGTTGACGGTGCCGGACCGGATGCGCGCGGCGAGCCGGCGGCCGCGCGCGAGGTCGCCGGTCCAGACGCTGGCGTTGAGGCCGTACGGGCCGGCGTTGGCGAGCTCGACCGCCTCGTCCTCCGAGGCGTACCTGTACAGCGCGACGACCGGGCCGAACGTCTCGCCCTGGCACAGCTCCATGTCGGCGGTCACGCCCTCGAGCACGGTGGGTTCGAAGAAGTACGGACCGGCGTCGGGGCACGGCCGGCCGCCGGCGAGCACCTTCGCGCCCTTCGCGACGGCCTCCTCGACGTGCCGGGTGACGGTGTCGAGCTGCCGCTGGGAGGTCAGCGAGCCCATGTCGGCGTCCCATCCGGCGCCGAGGCGCATGTTCCGTACGCGGTGCGCGAACCGCTCGGCGAACCGGTCGTAGATCTTCTCGTGGACGTAGAGGCGTTCCATCGAGATGCACAGCTGGCCGGCGTTGGTGAAGCAGGCCCGGATGGCGCCCTGCGCGGCGTGTTCAACGTCGGCGTCATCCAGGACGATCATGGGGTTCTTGCCGCCGAGTTCGAGGGAGTAGCCGATCAGGCGCGGGGCGGCGGCGCCGGCGATGGCCCGCCCGCCGCGGGTGGACCCGGTGAACGCCACGTAATCGGCGCGCTGGAGGAGCGGGTCGCCGATCTGGCCGGGGTCGCCGATGACGACCTGCCAGATGTCCTCCGGCATGCCGCACTCGACCAGCAGCTCGATCGCCCACAGGGTGGACAGCGCGGTCTGGGTGTCGGGCTTGTGCACGACGGCGTTGCCGGCCAGCAGCGCGGGCACGGCGTCGGCGACGCCGAGGGCGAGGGGGTAGTTCCACGGCGAGATCAGGCCCACGACGCCCTTGGCGTGCCGCAGCTCGACGACGCTGGTGGCACCGGGGAAGATGCCGCGGCGGCGCCGGGGCCGGAGCAGGCGCGGCGCGCGCCGGGCGTGGTACAGGGTGCAGCCGGCGGCGTCGAGCACCTCTTCGAGGGCGTGCCGCCGGGCCTTGCCGGTCTCCAGCTGGACGATGTCGAGGATCTCGGCCCGCCGGTCGAGGATCACGTCGTGGAACCGGATGAACGGCGCGGCGCGGCG
>JBEHYF010000222.1:0-6964 GCA_048498315.1 Actinomycetota bacterium | reverse complement strand
GGCGGGCGCCGGGCGAGTCGCGAGGCGGGCGCCGGGCGAGTCGCGAGGCGGGCGCGTACGGGGTGGACGGGCACAGGGTGGGCGAGCGCGTGCCCGCAGGTGCGGGTCAGTGCCAGGCGGGTGCGCTGGGCAGCGGCTTCAGGCGCAGGTAGCGGCGCTCCTCCGGGGTCGTGCCGCCCCAGATGCCGGCGGGCTCGCCGGCGCGTAGCGCCCAGGCGAGGCAGTCGGCGATGACGGGGCACCTGGCGCACACCTTCTTGGCCTCGGCCACCTGCTCCAGGGCCGGCCCGCTCGTGCTGACCGGGAAGAACAGTTCCGGGTCGACGCCACGGCAGGCGGCCAGGTCCGTCCAGTGCTCGATGTTCACGGTTCCTCCAGGTCGAACAGGGCGATCACGGCCGAGGGATGCGCGTCGGCGTACGTCCGGGCCGGCAGGAGCCGATCGACGATCCGCCGGAGCGACGCCTCGACGAGACCGAGGTGGCCTTCCGCGAGCGCGGGAGCGCGGCGGGCGAGCCGGGCCACTTCCTCGGCGATGATCTCCTGGCATCGGTGTTCCAGGAGCCGGCTGGGAGGTGCCGCCATCGGGGGTGCGGTCACGACCGCCTCCAGGGGAGTGCACTATTGACAAGTCGTAGTACTACTAAATGTAGTACTACCGAGGGTCGTGTCAATTGACCTTCTAGGGTTGGGTCCGTGTCATCCGACGTGATCTTCCGCACCGCGACCGAAGACGACCTGCCCGCGCTCGTCGCCCTGCTCGCCGACGACGTGATCGGCGCCGCCCGCGAGGGCGCTGCCGGCGACGACGCCTACCGGGCCGCGTTCGCCGCCATCGCCGCCGACCCCCGCAACCATCTCGTCGTCGCCGACGTCGGCGGCGAGGTGGCCGGCACCCTGCAGCTCACCTTCATCCCCGGGCTCAGCCGCATGGGCGCCGAGCGCGCGCAGATCGAGGCCGTACGCGTCGCCGCCGCCCACCGGGGCCGGGGGCTCGGCCGCCGCATGATCGGCTGGGCGGTCGACCAGGCACGTGCCCGCGGCTGCCGGCTGGTCCAGCTCACCTCCGACAAGCGGCGCGCCGACGCCATCCGCTTCTACGAGTCCCTCGGCTTCGCGGCGACACACGAGGGGCTGAAGCTGCCGCTCTGAGCCGGCGGGCGGGCCGGGTCCCGGAGAGCCGGCGCGGCTCGCCGCCCTCGCGCATCGGAGGGGCGGTAGCGGGTACGAGCCATCCGACGGCGTCCTCTCCCCGATCCCGTCATGTCCGATTCGGGCCTTAGCCGGGCGTTTACCCGGCTATTGGTTACATACGCGGGCGTTGACGGCAAGCGTGAGGAAGGGGATCAGGGTCGGCGATGGTGGTACTCGCCGCTTCGGCGCGACTCGACGCCGACGACGTTCTGCGGATCCGCTGGGAGCGGCCTCCGGCGGACTGCGGCGTGCTCACCCTGCGCCGCGATGGCACGGAGAAGGCGGTGCCGCCGGAGGGCACGGCGGCCGGCCTGTCCCGCGTGGACCTGTCCCGCGTGGACCTGGCCGAGGGCACGTGGTCGGTGCACGTCGCCGGTGCCGAGGTCCTCACGACCGATCCCGGCTTCTCCCTCGACGGGCTGGCCGAGTACGCCCGGCGGCGGCGCACGCGCGCCCTGCGGGCGTTCCGCGCGCCGTCGGGAGGGCTGCGCGTCCGCGTCCGCGGCGTCGCGCCCTACGCCGAGGTGACGGCCGTGCACCCGGGCGAGGAGACGCTGGTCCTGGAAGGGTTCTTCGCGTTCGGCGCGGCACCGGATGACACGGAGATCACCGCGATCCGGCGCGAGACCGGCGACGCCGTCACGGGCGGCGTAACGGTCATCGGCGACCGGTGGCGGGCCGAGCTACACACCGCGGCGTTCGCGGTCGAGACCGGGCGCGGCTTCTGGGACCTGCGGCTCGGCGGCCTGGCCGTGGCCGCCTGGGTCGACGACATCCCCGGCAAGAAGCACAAGATCCGCTACCCGGCCCGGTACGTCACGCGCCACGGCGGGCACGTGCAGGTGCGCCCCTACTACACCAACGCCGACAAGCTGGCGATCGCCACGACGGTCGTCGACGCCGACGAGGTCGGGACGCCGTGAAGGTCTCGCTGCTCATCATGAACGCGTACGGCATGGGCGGCACCGTGCGCGCCACCGTGAACCTCGCCGACGAGCTGGCCAAGCGGCACGAGGTCGAGATCGTCAGCGTCTTCCGGGACCGCGACCGGCCGTTCCTGCCGCCGTCCGGCCGGGTCGGGCTGCGCCACCTGGTCGACCTGCGGTCGGTGGAGAGAAGGTGGTGGCGGGTCGGGTCGTCCCGGCGGCGGCGCCGGCCGAGCCGGCTGTTCCATCCCGAGGAGCGGGCGTACCGGAACTTCACCGCCGAAAGCGACCGGGCGCTGAAGCGGTACCTGGCCGGTCCGCGGACCGACGTGCTGATCACCACCCGGGTGGGGCTCAACATCGCGGCGGCGCGGCTCGCTCGCGACGGGATCACCCTGATCGGGCAGGAGCACCTGCACTACGGCGCACACAAGCCGGGCCTGCTGCGGCAGATCCGCGAGTGGTACCCGAAGCTGGACGCGGTGGTCACACTCACCGAGGCCGACCGCGCCGAGTACGCGAACATGCTCGAAGGCCACCGCACGCGGGTGTACACGATCGGCAACGGCCTGCCCGACACGCCACGCCCGCGGTCCCGGCTGGACAATCGCCTCATCGTCGCGGCCGGTCGGCTGGTGAACGTGAAGGGGTACGACCGGCTGCTCGGGGCCTTCGCCAAGGTCGTGGAGAAGCGGCCGGACTGGAAGCTGCGCATCTATGGCGCCGGCAGCCACGCGAACCGGCTGGACCGCCAGGCGCGCGCCCTCGGCCTGCACAACAACGTCGTGTTCATGGGCCCGACCCGCGACATGGAGGGCGAGCTGGCCAAGGCGTCCCTGCACGTCATCACCTCGCGGTTCGAGGGATTCGGGATGACGATCGTGGAGGCGTTCGGCTGCGGCGTGCCGGTGGTGGCCTTCGACTGCCCGCAGGGCCCGCGGGAGATCATCACTCCCGGCCACGACGGCCTGCTCGTCCCCGACGGCGACGTCGACGCGTTCGCCGAGGCCGTGCTGTCGCTCATCGACAGCCCGGACGAACTACGGCGCCTCGCCGACAACGCCCGTGAGACGGCACGGCGGTACGGCATCGCGGCGGTCGCCGACCGCTGGGACGAGGTCTTCGCTGACCTGCGCCCCTGACCCGCCTTCTGCGTCACCTGACCCGCCTTTCCGCGCCGGTGTTCCATTCCTCGGTCAAGCGCGCGCCCGCATTGGGTCGTGCCGCCTCCGCGCGGGCCATGCGCCCCTGAATCATCTGCTCAACACCGGCGAGGTAATCGGGGGGAAACGCCATGGCCGACAGTGAAGTCTTCGGCGGAATCGATCCCGCATGGCGCGTGACGGTCGGCGCCGAGCTGTACCGCATCGAGGAGAACTGCGCGCGGGCCGCCCGTGCGCAGGCCGAGACCGTCAAGATCTGGCGCGTGCTGAACCTGTGGCTGGGCTCGTCCGCCGTCCTGGCCGCGGGCGTGGCCGGCAGCCTGGTGCTGTCCGGCGACCGCTTCCCGCTCATCGCGGGCGGGCTCGCGCTCGGTGCCGCACTGCTGGCCACGGTCGTCAGTATGGTCGCACCCGGCCGCAAGGAGAACCAGGCGGTGGAGGCCGCCAAGGCGTACCGGTCCGTCGAGACCGCGGCGCGGCAGGTGCGCGAGGTCGACCTGCCCGGCCAGTGCTTCGCCCAGGCGCGGCTCGCGCTCGGCGAGCTGACCGACCGCTGGCACTCGGTGATCCGCGGCGCCCCGCACGCTCCGGCGTGGGCGCAGCACCGGGCCGAGCGCGGCACGCACGTCGAGCGGGCCGAGGAGGCCATGAACGAGCGGATGAGCGACGTCGTCCGCGTCTTCCAGATGACCCGGCGGCCCGCCGACCAGGTGTCCTGACCGGCCGCCGGACCGCGATTCCCGGCCCTGCCCCATGGTCGAACGCGGTATCCGGCGGTCTCCTGCTCTCGACGATTTCCGCAGGTCGGATGGGCGGCCGATGAAAGGCCATCGAACCGTTCACCGAATCGTTGACGGTCGCGCACCGACATCGGTGGCGTGTACCGCTGGAACCAGGCCACAAGCTCGTGGACGCCGCTGCTCGACTCGATCGGGCCGTCGAACCGGGGATGGCTCGGCGCCGCGAGCGTGGCCACCGATCCGGTCGACCCCGCAGAACACCGTCTACCGCAGCACCGACGCCGGCGCGACGTGGCAGCGCCTCCCTGGCCGGCCCACCGGCTACATCGCGCACAAGGGCGTCCTCAACGCGAGCGGAGTGGCCGAGGACGGCCGGCGCGGCCGCAGCGCCGGCCGTCCCCGCGTCATACCGCCCGCAGCGCCTCGGTGGGCGACATCCGGGCGGCCCGCAGCGCCGGCAGGAGCCCGGCGACGGCGCCGATCACGATCGCCGCGCCGATGCCGCCCGCCCACGCCTGCACCGGGATCACGACCGCCCAGTGCTTGCTCCCGGCGTAGACGACGGTGGCCAGGGCGCCCGCGCCCACGCCGGCCGTGCCGCCGGCCAGCGCCAGCATGATCGCCTCCGACAGGAACAGGGTACGGATCTGCCCCCGGGTACCGCCGAGCGCCCGGCGCAACCCGATCTCCGAGCGACGCTCCAGCACCGAGGTGATCATCCGAGCCGGCGGGCCGCGACCGCGCCGAGGACCGCGACCGGGCGGGTTGCGGTCGCTGCATTCAGCCAGCGGCCCTGCGCGATGCCGGTGGCCAGCACGGACGGGACGTTGAGGCTGGCCGCCTTGACCGTCAGCGCGCTGGTGTTGACGGACGGGATCAGGGGGCTGCGGTACATCGCTGCTCACGCTGGCCGGCAGCGAGCGCGGACTCGACCGCCGGGAGCCCACGGACCTGTCCGCGCTCGCGGAGCGGGCGCTGCGCGTGCCGGGACCCGAGGCGGGCCCGGCCGGCCCGGGCGGGCCGGCGATCGAGACCGTCACCGCACCCGCCCCGGCGTGCGGTGACCCGGCGCTCCTCGAACGCCTGATCGCCAACCTGCTCGACAACGCCGTCCGCTACAACGTGCCCGGCGGCCGGGTCGAGGTGCGCACCGGAACCGCGCCGGGTGGGCTGTTCTGACGGTCTCCGACACCGGCCCGGTGATCCCTCCGCCCCAGGCGGCCCGTGTTCGAGCCGTTCCAGCGGCTCGGGCGTACGGCGCGCGACGACGGCCACCACGGACTCGGGCTGTCCGTCGTCCGCGCGATCGCGGTCGCGCACGACCGCACGGTCCGGGCACACGCCCGGCCGGAGGGCGGCCTGGCCGTCGAGGTCGCCGTCCCGGCCCGCTCCGGAGGGAACAGCTGGTGACCAGGGCGGGGCCGCCGGCGGCCCCCGATGGGCGGCGCCGGCGGCCCCGCGTCAGGCCTCCCGGCCCGTGCTCATGAGCAGGTCGTGCCGTTCACGGTGAAGGAGGTGGGCGCGGCGTTCGTTCCGCTGTAGGAGAACTGCGCGCCGATCGACACCGACCCGCCGTCGGCGATCGTGCCGTTCCAACTCGCGTTGGTCACGGTGATGTTCTGGCCGGATTGGGTCCAGTTCCCGTTCCAGCCGTTGGACAGCTTCTGGTTGCCGCCGTAGGAGTACTTCAGCGTCCAGCCGTTCAGCGTCCCGCCGTGCTCGCTGATGGTGATGGCGGCGGTGAAGCCGCTGCCCCAGTCGTTCGTGGTGTAGGCGACCGTGCAGCCGGTCGGCGGAGGCGTCCCGCCCCCACCGCCGCCACCGCCCCCACCGCCACCGCCGCCCAGCGCGGTGCTGATGGCGCCGTAGATCTCCGGCTTCTCGTTCAGGTTCTGGTCCCAGGGGCAGGCCGAGCCCTCTCCGGAGAAGGTGTTCGGGATCCAGGAGTACTTGTCGGTGTAGTCCCAGAGGGTGATGCCGACGCAGCGGGTGACGGCCATGCAGGCGTTCACGACGTTGGTGTAGTACGTGGCCTGCGTGGCGACCTTGCTGGAGTCGGCGGGCAGCTGCATGCGGACGTCCAGCTCGGTGATGGCCACGTCCACGCCCAGGTCGGCGAACCGCTGCAGGTTCTGCTGCATGTTGGCCGGGAAGCCGTACTGGATCGCCAGGTGGCTCTCGAAGCCGACGCCGTCGATCGGCACGCCCTGCTGCTTGAGCGACTTGACCAGGTTGTACATGGCGTCGCTCTTCGCGCCGGTGCCCTCGATGTTGTAGTCGTTGAGGTACAGCTTGGCGTTCGGGTCGGCGGCGTGCGCGGTCTTCAGCGCGTCGGCGATGTAGCCGCTGCCCATCGCGTTGTAGAAGGCGTCGGCGCGGTACGTGCCGTCGTCGTTGAACGGCTCGTTCACCACGTCCCAGGAGTAGACCTGGCCCTTGTAGTGGGTCACCTCGGTGGTGATGTGGTTCTCCATGGCGGCCTGCACCTGGTTGCTCGGCAGGCTGGACACCCAGCTCGGCAGCTGGCTGTGCCAGACCAGGTTGTGGCCGCGCACGATCATGTTGTGCGCCTTGGCGAAGGAGACGATCTGGTCGCCTCCGCTGAAGTTGAACGACCCGCGTGACGGCTCGGTGGTGTCCCACTTCATCGAGTTGCCCGGAGTGGTGGCGCCGAACTCGCCGCCGCCGAGAATGGCCGTGTAGGCGCTGTCGGACAGCTCGGGGTTGTCGGTGGCCGAGCCGAAGTAGAGCTTGCCCTTGGCCTTGGCGAGCTGGTCCAGCGTCGACGCCGCGGACACGGGATGGGCGCTCAGCGCGAAGAGCGTCATGGCGACCCCGGTGATCAGGGCCAGCGCCGCGGCCAGCCGCGGCGCGAGCGATGATGGCATCGCGTTCGTCCTCCTTTGCGGGTGTGGGGGAGGCGCGCCGGCCCGGCGCGCCC
>JBEHYF010000221.1:0-7146 GCA_048498315.1 Actinomycetota bacterium | reverse complement strand
CGTCACCGAGCAGGTCCAGCACAACGAGCTCAGCAAGGCCTTCGTCCGGGCGGCGCAGGAGCTCGGCCTGAGCTACAACCCCGACTTCAACGGCGCGGTGCAGGACGGCGTGGGGTACTACGACGTGACCCAGCGCAGGGCCCGGCGCGAGAGCGCCTCGACGGCGTACCTGCGCCCGGCGCGGAACCGTCCGAACCTGACGATCCGGACGCACGCGCTCGGTACGAAGATCCTCGTCGAGAAGGGCCGCGCGGTCGGGCTCCGCTACACGGTCAAGGGCCGCCCCGCCGTCGCCTATGCCGACCGCGAGGTGATCCTCTCGTGCGGCGCGGTCAACTCGCCGCGCCTGTTGCTGCTGTCCGGGATCGGCCCGGCCGACGAGCTGCGGAAGGTCGGCGTCGACCCGGTCCACGACCTGCCCGGGGTCGGCAAGAACTTCCAGGACCACATGGACGTGTACCTGACCGCCGAGACCGTCCCGGTCAGCTACAACGAGTCCGACCGGCCGGGCAGGGCGCTGCTCGCCGGGATCCAGTACGTGCTCTACCGGACCGGGCCGGTCACCGCCTGCGTCTGCGAGGCCGGGATGTTCGTCCGCAGCGGCGCGGAGGACGTCGACGCGCCGGACATTCAGATGCACTGCCTGCCCGCCTTCGTCATCGACCATGGCCGGCTGCGGGTCAGGGGGCACGGTATGACCATCAACACCTGCAACCTGCGTCCGAGGAGCGTCGGCTCGGTGACCCTCCGGTCGGCCGACCCCTCCGTGCCGCCGGCGATCGATCCGAACTTCCTGTCCGACCCGCACGACTGGAAGGTCTCCATGGAAGGCTTCCGCTGGGGCAGGGAGATGCTGGCCACGAGGGCGTACGCGCCGTACGTGAAGCGGGAGCACATGCCCGGCGCCGAGGTGCGCACCGACAGGGAGATCCGCGACTACATCCGGCGGTGGGCCAAGACCGACTACCACCCGGTCGGGTCGTGCAAGATGGGCTCCGACGACATGGCCGTGGTCGACCAGGAGCTGCGGGTCCACGGCCTCGCCGGGCTACGGGTGATCGACGCCTCGATCATGCCGACCCTGATCAGCGGGAACACCCAGGCCACGTCGATCATGATCGGGGAGAAGGGCGCGCACCACATCCTGAACCCGGCCGCCGCGCCGGCCCCCGGCGGTCCGGCACAGACCGTCGGGTGATCACCCGCCCGGCCCGTGCCCTGCCCCCGCGGGGGATCGGTCCTGCACGAGCGCGGGCGCGCCCAGGCGGCGGCTCGGATGTGGCGACCCGCACGCGAGGTCGCGGGCGGCGTCGCGCGGGCGGCGCCGCGGGGCGCGGCCGGGCAGGCAGCACCGAGGACCCGGGGACACCGTGAGGACGCGCCGCGCATCTGGGGATCTGCATCGCCATGTTCCTGCTGTCCCGGACGGTCGTGGTGAACTTCTCACCGACGGCGGCCGCCGCCTCGTCCGCCGTCGCCTTGGCGATCCCCCGTTCGCCGTCGTCGCCAACCGCAGCGACGGCGGTGGCGGCGACGGCGAGTGAGCGCGCTTGTGCTCGGATCGCCCGGGCAGCGGCCTGCGTGCGCCCGGCGTGCCGGCCTTCGGCACTCCGTCACCATCGCCGCGGCGCCTTCCCCGGCCCAGCGGATTCCACGCCGGACCGGACCGGGCCGATCGCGGAACGCCCGGCGGGCGGCTTGCCCGGAGCGTCGCTCCGGGCGCCCGCATGCCGGATACCCGGCACCCCGCCACCGGTCGCGGGTCGCGTGCGCGCTGGGCCGGGCCGCGTCGCGGCCCGGCGCCGGGATGGTGGCTACTAATGCGGATATTTTCCCCCCGGAGGGTATGGCAGATGAGAGCGGCGATGTACCGGCGCCGCGAGGGGGGACGTGATGTTTAAGATCGCGGACATCCGTGAGTGGCGGGGGCACGAGGTCGTCGACGCCGGTGGCCGAAGGCTCGGGAGGCTGGAGGCCGTCTACGTCGACACCCGGACCGACGAACCGTCGTTCCTCACGGTGCGGGTCGGCCTGCCGACCCGCCACCGGCTGGTCTTCGTGCCGCTGGAGGGGGCGACGGTGGGCCCGGAGTACGTGCGGGTCGCGCATGCGCGGGGACAGGTGAAGAACGCCCCGTCGATCGGCACGGACGGCGAACTGCTGGCGGGCAAGGAGCAAGAGGTGTTCGCCCACTACGAGCTGTCCTATGACGCCGCCCCGGACCAGCGGTGGCTGGCCCGCCGCTGACCCGCCCAGCGCCCGAAGGAGGCACGCGATGGCCTTGTTCCTGCTCTTCATCCTCGTCGCGGTCGCGCTCGGGATCGTCGGCGTGGTGATCAAGGGCCTGTTCTACCTGTTGATCATCGGGATCATCGTCTTCCTGCTCGACCTGCTGCTCGGCGGGATCCGCGTCGGCCGCCGCCGCGGTACGCGACCCGCCCGCTGAGGCGGTCGCGGACCGCGGAACCCGGCGCAGCCCGACCCGATGAGGGCGAGGCGCGTGGGTGATCGCGTCGCGGGACGGCCACCCCGTCCGCGGGGGCGCCGCTACTCAGGCGGTGGCGGCGCCGGAGGCCGGCAGGGGGGCAGCGACGTGCACGCGTACACCCATGCCATGCGCGTGGCCGAGCACGGGACGAGCCAGGCGGACATCACCACAGGGACAGCGAGCGGGTGAAGATCCGCGCGAGGTCCTCCTCGGTCACCTCGCGGGGCGCGGTGGCCAGCAGGCGCTGCTGCTTCATCGCGCCCGCCACCAGGTCGGGGACGTCCGCCTCGCCGAACCCGACGCCGCCGACGCCGTTCGGGAGGCCGATGTCGCGCATGAGGTCCAGCAGCGCCGCGGGCAGGTGCTCCGCCGCGTCGCGGGGCCGGTCCAGCCCGGGCGCGAGCAGCCCGGCGGCGTGCACATGCCGGTCGGGGCACGCCTCGAAGGTGAACCGGAACGCCTCGGGCGCGGTCAGCGACACCGACATGCCGTGCGGCACCATCGGCTCGTCCTGCGGGTAGCCCTGCGGGCGGTAGTCGCGGACGCGGCCCGCGATCGGGTAGGCGTTGGCATGGGGGATGTGCACGCCCGCGTTGCCGAAGCCGAGGCCCGCCATGGTCGCGGCCAGCGCCATCTCGCCGCGCGCCGCGACGTTGTCGGGCTCGTGCACGGCGATGCGGAACGACCGCGACAGCAGCCGCAGCGCCTGCTCCGACCACATGTCCGAGATCGGGTTTGCGCCGCAGTACGGCACCCGTTCCTCCGGCCTCTTGCGCTGGTAGGAGGTGTACGGGCGGGCCGTGTAGCTCTCCAGCGCGTGGCAGAGGATGTCCATGCCGGCCGAGACGGTCACCTCGGGCGGCTGGGTGACCGTCAGCTCCGGGTCGACGACCGCCATGGCGGGGCGCAGCCAGGCGTGGCTGATCCCGGTCTTCACCCTTAGGGACAGGACGTCCAGCACGCAGATCGTGGTGCTCTCCGCTCCGGTGCCGGTGGTGGTCGGCACGGCGACGAGCGGCTTCAGCGGGCGCGACGGCGCCCTGGCCGCGCCGACCGGGGCGTTGACGTAGTCCATGAGGTCGCCGTCGTTGGTGGTGAGCAGATTGATCGCCTTGGCGGTGTCGATGCTGGATCCGCCGCCGACGGCCACGAACGCGTCCCAGGGGCCGGTGCCGCGAGCGTGCTCGATCGCCGCGGCCAGGCTCGCGTCGGTCGGCTCGACGTGCACGCCGTCGAAGAGGTGCGCCTCGATGCCGTACCCGGCCATCCGGTCGGCGATCCGCTTCGGGTGGCCCGTGGCGGCGACGCGGACGTCGGTCACCACGAGCACGCGGGCCGCGCCGAGGCGGGACAGGTCGAAGCCGATCTCCTCCGCCGCGCCCATGCCGAACTTCAGCGCCGGCGAGCCGTAGGTGAAGATCGTCTCGGGTCGGGCGGGTGGCGTCTGGCCCATCGCGCGAAACCTCCTGGTCCGGCCGTCTCGGCCCGAAATAGTACAGGCCGGTATGTCCGCGAGACCGATGCGCCCGGCCGGCGGCCGCACGGACCCGCGGCGACCGACGTGTCGCGGTCGATGAAGGCACGGGGGCGTCCCACCGTACGTCGGGCTTCTCCGTCCGAGGGGCACGGTGGCGCTGCGGGTGCCGGTCCGGGGACGCGCACGGCGGCTGCCGGGCCGCCACGGAGGCGGCGGCCCCGGACCGCGCCACGAGCGCCCCGGTCAGCCAGACGTGTGGGCCGCGCTCGGCGGCGGACGTCCGCCGGCGTCGAACGCCTCCCTTTCACAGGGCCGCGCCGACGGTGAACCCGAGAACGGCCACGCCGAGGCCGAGGACCAGGCTGACGACGGCGTTCAGCCCGGCCTCCAGGAGGGAACCCTCTTCCAGGAGGCGGGTGGTCTCGAAGCCGAACGTGCTGAAGGTGGTCAGCGCCCCGCAGAAGCCGGTGCCGGCGAGCGTGACGACCGGTGCGGGCAGGTGGTGGGCGGCGCCGGTGAGCACGCCGAGGATGAGGCACCCGATGAGGTTGACGGTGAGGGTGCCCCAGGGGAAGACGCCGTCGTGGCGTTGCTGGACGTAGCGGTCGATGAGGTAGCGGCTGGGCGCGCCGACGGCCCCGCCGAGCAGCACGAGCAGGACGGTCACCGCCGCTCCTCCTCGGGGGTCGCCGGGCCGCGCCCGGCGTAGCGGTACACCTCGACCGGTTCGAGGGTGACCAGGCCCTCGCCGATGAGGTCATCGAGTTCGGGGAGGAAGTCGGCGATCCTGTCCTCGGTGTCGACGATCACGATGGCGAGGGGGAGGTCCTCGCTGAGGGAAAGGATCCGGCTGGTGTGGATGTGGGAGGAGGCACCGTAGCCCTCGATGCCGCGGAACACGCTCGCGCCGGCCAGCCCGCGCGCATGCGCGCGATGCACGATCTCGGTGTAGAGCGGCCGGTGGCGGTACTGGTCGGTCTCGCCGATGTAGATCGTCGCCCGACAGGCGGCGCCGTGCAGTCTCATGATCGTTCTGTCTCCCGGTTCCGGCGCACGGGCAGGCCGGCGACGAGGCGGGCGAGCGCCATCCCGCACCAGACCGCCGCCAGGCCGCCGACGAGGCTATCCAGAGCGTAGGCGTCGGCGAGCGTCCACGCATCGTGCCCGGCCAGGCCCCGGACCTCGACGGCGAAGGTCGAGAAGGTCGTGAAACCGCCGAGGAAGCCCACGCCCGCGAACGGCCGCACGTACCGGTTCGGCGGCCAGACGTCGAGGATGAACACCATGAGCAGGCCGAGCGCGAAACAGCCGGATAGGTTGATCAGAAACGTGGCCCAGGGGAAATGGCCCGCGGTGACGGGCAGGGCCAGCGAGACCAGGTAGCGGGCGACGCTGCCGAGGCCGCCACCCGCCGAGATCGCCGCGAGCACCCCCCACCGCCGGTCGCGGCGCCGTGCCGGCCCGGGCCGGAACACGTCCGGATGGGAGCGCTCGTCGCGCAGGTCGACGCCGGAGTCGATCAGGTCGTGTCGTGGGCCGGGAGGAGGGCCGGCCGTTCCGTCGGGGAAGCGGGAAGTCACGGCATCCTTTCGGTGGGTGGTACGCAGCCGCGCCGGCGCATGCGCGGAGATCGCGCCGGATGGCGGGACGGCGGCGAACATCCCGATCTTCTCCGGCGCCGGTGGTCGACCGGAGGGCGGGGCCCGTCGCCGAGGGGAGGCGGCACCGCGCCCGAAGGCGTCGCGACGGCCGCGCGAGCACCGGCGGTATGGGCACCGGCCGCACGGGCACCGGTGCGGGTCCGCGGCATGACACCTCCCCGATCTGACGCCAGGGACCGTCAGCGGCGGTGCCGCGGTTCTCAGGTGAGCCCCATCACCTCGTAGCCCCATTCTGCCGTACCGGCCCAGGTCCGCGCGCCACCGCCCGGCCCCGAACGCCGCGGCCTCCAACACCGCGGCCCCGAACCCACCAGCGTGCACGATCCGCCACCGTACATGCCGCCCGTGCGCGGCTGTGCGCTGCGGGGACCCTTCGCGTGCGGCCGGACGGGCGGGAGCCCGGCGCCCTCGCCCGGTTCCGTATGACCGGCCCGGTCACCGGGTTCCCGCACGCCGGCCCACCGCGCCACACGTTCGCCCGGAGCGCTCGCCGAGCCGAGGCCGCGGCAACGGGTCGCGCGGGAACGACGGGCGGGCGGGACGGCATCGCTGATGGGGGCCGATGCCGCGCCGGCCGGCGGCACGCGTCAGGATCGCGGCATGAGCGCTGTTGAGGGACCAGCGGCGGCCGTCGCGGTAGCACGGTCGTCGACCCTGCTGCCGGTGACCCCGGCCCTGGGCGTGGTCGTGGCGGCGCTGGCCGTGGCCGCGGCCGGCGTCGCGGCGGCCGGACGCCTGGGCCACGGGCCGGCCGTGCTGCGCGCCGTGTTGCGCGCCGCCGTCCAGCTCGCGGCGGTGTCCTTCGTGATCGCCGCGATCACCCGTTCGCTGTCGTGGACGGCGGCGTTCGTACTGCTGATGTGCCTCGTGGCGGCCCGGACGGCGGGCGGGCGGGTCACCACGGGCCGGGCGGCGTGGTGGGCGGCCGTGCCGATCGGCGTCGCGACGGCGCCGGTCATCGCCGCGCTCGTGGCCGCGGGCCTGGTCCCGCCGCGCGGATTGTCGCTCATCCCGGTCGCGGGCATCCTGATCGGTGGCGCGCTGACCGCCACCTCCCTGGCCGGTCGCAGGGCCCTGGACGAGCTGGCGCACCGGCGCGGGGAGGTCGAGGCCGCCCTGTCCGTCGGGCTGTCCGAGCGCGAAGCGGCGCTGGAGATCTGCCGGGGGCAGGCGGCGACCGCGCTGATCCCCGCGCTCGACCAGACGCGCACCGTCGGGCTGGTCACGCTGCCCGGCGCGTTCGTCGGCATGCTGCTCGGCGGCGCCTCACCGGTCGCAGCCGGGGCGGTGCAGTTGTTCGTCCTCGTCGCGCTGCTGGCGGTGGAGGCGGTCGCGATCGTCGTGACGATCGAGCTGGCCGCGCGGGGCCGGTTCGGCCCGCCGGCGGCGGCCAGGCCGCCCGGCGGGCCGTCGGGGGCGCGATGACGGCCCGCCGGCGGGCCGGTGGCGGGTGTTGTCGAGGCTGCTGCGGCCGGGGGCGCTGCTGGCGTGGACGCTGGTGCAGGTCGATCCGCGGGCCG
>JBEHYF010000220.1:0-7158 GCA_048498315.1 Actinomycetota bacterium | reverse complement strand
ACTCCCGACCTCGTCAAAAGGTTCCGGCTTGGCTGGGCGCTGCGCAGCGCCCAACAGCACGAGCAAACCCTCCCCAAGACGATCGCGCTCCCGGTGTTCGCCAGCGATGCGCTGTCGTCCGTGGCGTACGCTCCCCAGGAGATCCTCATCGCCCTGGGCCTCGCCGGCCTGAGCACGTACCACTTCACCCCCTGGGTGGCCGGGGCGGTCATCGTCATCCTGCTCACCGTCGTGGCCTCCTACCGCCAGAACGTCCGTGCCTACACCAGCGGCGGCGGCGACTTCGAGGTCGCCACCACCAACCTGGGAAGCAACGCCGGGTTGGTCGTGGCCAGCGCGTTGATGGTCGATTATGTCCTCACCGTCGCCGTGTCCATCTCCTCCGGAATCCAGAACCTCGCCGCTCTCGCCCCATTCCTCCAGCGGCACATGGTGCTCGGCGCGATCGCGGTCGTCGCCCTCCTCACCATCGTGAACCTGCGGGGCATCCGGGAGTCCGGCGTCACGTTCGCGATCCCGACGTACCTGTTCATGCTCGGCGTCTTCGGCATGCTCCTGTGGGGGGTGACGCGCCTGGCGTTCGGCGCCCACCTGCATGCCGAGACGGCGCACATGACGGTCCGCGGATCCAGCGCCGGTCTCGGCGGCTTCGCCCTCGTGTTCCTGCTGCTGCGCGCGTTCTCCTCCGGATGCGCGGCGCTGACCGGGGTCGAGGCGATCAGCAACGGGGTGCCGGCCTTCCGTCCGCCCAAGGGCAAGAACGCCGCGACCACCCTGCTGCTCCTCGGGACGGTGGCGTCCACCATGTTCGGTGGCATCGTCGCGCTGGCCTACGCCACCAAGGTCAAGTTCGCCGACCCGGTCGCGGGCACCCACCTGCTCACCCCGGCCGGCAAGGAGGTCTACAACCCGAATCCGGTGGTCGCCCAGCTCGCCCGGGCGGTGTTCAGCAACTTCGCGCCCGGCTTCGCGTACGTGACGATCATGACCGCGCTCATCCTGGTATTCGCCGCCAACACGGCATTCAACGGCTTCCCGGTGCTCGGCTCGGTGCTCGCGCAGAACCGCTACCTGCCCCGGCAGCTGCACACCAGGGGCGACCGGCTGGCCTTCAGCAACGGCATCATCATCCTCGGCACCCTGGCGGGCCTGCTGATCTACGCCTACAGCGCCTCGGTGACCTCGCTGATCCAGCTTTACATCATCGGCGTCTTCGTGTCCTTCACCACGAGCCAGATCGGCATGGTGCGGCACTGGAACCACCTGCTCACGACCGAGGCCGATCCGCGCCGGCGCCGGAGGATGAAGACCTCACGCGCCATCAACACCTTCGGCGCTGCGCTCAGCGGGACCGTCCTCACCGTGGTCCTCGTCACCAAGTTCCTGCTCGGGGCGTGGATCGCGTGCGTCGCGATGGTGGTGCTGTTCCTTATGATGCGCGGCATCCGCCGCCACTACGACCGGGTCGCCGAGGAGCTCGCGGTCACCGGCGAGGACATCGCGCTGCCCTCCCGTACCCATGCCATCGTCCTCGTCTCCAAGATCCACAAGCCGACGATGCGGGCGCTCGCGTACGCGCGCGCCACCCGCCCGTCGACGCTGGAGGCGGTGACCGTCGCGGTCGACCCGCAGGAGGCGGCACAGCTCCAGGAGGAGTGGGACGCGCGCGAGGTGCCGGTCCCGCTGAAGATCCTCGACTCGCCGTACCGCGAGATCACCCGGCCCATCCTCGAGTACGTCAAGAGCGTCCGGCGGCGCAGCCCACGCGACGTCGTCACGGTCTTCCTGCCCGAGTATGTCGTCGGTCGCTGGTGGGAGCACCTCCTGCACAACCAGAGCGCGCTGCGGCTCAAGACGCGGCTGCTCTTCCAGCCGGGCGTGATGGTGACGAGCGTGCCCTGGCAGCTCGCCTCCTCCGACCGGCTCAAGGGCCGGCAGGAGCCGCCGGCGCCGGGCTCCGTGCGCCGCCCGTACGGCCCGGAGCAAGAGGTCGAATCGAAGGGGACGCGTGCCGCCGGTGGAATCGTCTGAACTGATCGAGCTGCACGTCGGCGGCGTCGCCGCCGGCGGCTCGTGCGTGGCCCGGCACGAGGGCCGGGTCGTGTTCGTCCGGCACGCGCTGCCGGGCGAGCGGGTGCGCGCCCGCCTCACCCAGGAGACCAAGAACTTCCTGCGCGCCGACGCGGTCGAGATCCTCGACGCCTCGCCCGACCGGGTGCAGGCGCCCTGCCCGTTCGCCGGCCCCGGCCGGTGCGGCGGATGCGACTGGCAGCACGCCGCCCTGCCCGCCCAGCGGCGCCTGAAGGCCGAGGCCGTCCGCGAGCAGTTGCGGCGCATCGCCGGCATCGAGCGCGACGTCACCGTGGAGGAGGTCCCCGGCGCGCCGGACGGCCTCGGCTGGCGCACCCGCGTGCGGTTCGCGGTCCGCCGCGACGGCGCCGTCGGCCTGCACCGGCACCGCTCGCACACCATCGAGCCGATCGACGCCTGCCTGATCGCGCACCCGCAGGTCGAGGCGCTCGGCATCGAGCGCAAGCGCTGGCCGGGCGCCACCGCCGTCGAGGCGATCGCCTCGGCGGGCACCGGCGACCGGCTCGCCGTCCTGTCCAGCCGCGGCCGCGTTCGCGTCCCGCGCATGGACGCGCCGGTACGCCTCGTCAGCGACCGCAGCGACAAGGACCGGCCGCCGTTCGTCCGCGAAGACGTCGCCGGGCGCCTGTGGCAGGTCAGCGGCAGCGGCTTCTGGCAGGTCCACCCGGGCGCCGCGCAGACGCTCGCCGACGCCGTCGTCGACGCACTCGAACCGCGCCGCGGCGAGATCGCGGTCGACCTGTACTGCGGGGCCGGGCTGTTCGCCGGCGTGCTCGGCGAGCGCGTGGGTGCCGACGGCCTGGTCGTCGGGGTCGAGACCGACGCCCAGGCGGTCCGCGACGCGCGGTTCAACGTCCGCGACATGCCGCAGGTGGCCATCGAACGCGGCGAGGTGGAGACCGTGCTCGAACAGCTCCGGTTCGGCCGTGGCGACACCACCCTGACCCGCGTCGACCTGGTGGTGCTCGACCCGCCGCGCGCCGGCGCCGGCCGCGACGTGGTCGAGCGCATCGCCGAGTTCACCGGCCGCCGCATCGCCTACGTCTCCTGTGATCCCGCTACACTCGCCCGCGACCTGCGTTACTTCTCCGGGCAGGGCTGGACCCTGTCGGCCCTGCGCGCCTTCGACGCCTTCCCCATGACCCACCACGTGGAGTGTGTGGCCACCCTCGTCAGAGGCTGACCGGCGGTCCCGGCGAGCTCCGGCCGGGACCGCCCGCGATCTCCCGTGCCGGGAAGGTGCCGGGCATCGGCCGGGCCGGCGAGGTACCGCGCATGCCGGGCGGGGGAGTGCGGGGCAACGGCCGGGACGAGGAGGTGCGGGAATCCGCCGGGCGGGAATGGCACCGGCACCGGCGTGCGCCGTGCCGGGCCGAGCGGGGAGCGGCGCGAGGTGCGCCGGGCTCCGCCGGGCCGGCCGGTGAGCCGCCCGCGGGAGGTGGTCCGGCACCGGCCGAACGGCCGGAAAGCGTCGCACCGTCGTGCCTGGAGGAGCAAGCTGGCAGGTGACGGCCCAGGGTACGGCCGGCGGCGACGCGGCCGGCGGTGGGCCGGCGACGGCACGGGGCGGCGTGGAGGGGGGCCGATGGACGACGACATCACCGGCGACGGGCCGTTCCAGGGGATCGTGACGCCGTGCCAGATGTGCCTGGGCGGCGGGGAGCTGATCACGCTGCAGGGACGGCCCGACATGGTGCTGCGGACCGGCGGCTGCCCCCAGTGCGACGGCACCGGCTACCTGCGCATCCGCTGCGACCGGGACGAGGTCGACGACATCGTGCGGCGGCTCCCGCCCGGCAGGGTGCAGGTCGCGGTCCGGCAGGCGCTGGCCGACGCCGGCCTGTGCTCGGTGTGCTACGGCGCCGGCGTCCTAGCCGCGATCGACTGCGACGAGGAGCAGGTCCCCGTGGGCTACCTGGAGGCGCCCTGCCCGGCCTGCCAGGACCAGCCGCCGGCTTAGACCGCGGTCACTGGCGGGTCATCATGGTGACGCTTTGTAGCGACACGCCGACACGCTGCTAGGACGTTCCCCGGGCGTCGGTTAGAACGGGACGTCGTCAAGCATCCGAGGACGACGGGGGACAAGGATGATCGGATTTTCTGGCCGCGCCGTGCGTGCCGGAACGCGGAGGTTCGCCGTGGCGACGGCCGCCGTGTGCCTCACGGTCGCGCCGCTGACCTACGACGCGACCGCGCACGCCGACGAGCCCGGCGCCACCCCGCGGCATGACCGTGGACTCGCCCCGGACGCCGGCGACCGGGCCGACGGGCGGCACGGCGAGCACCGGCGCGCCGCCCGCTACGAAGACCGCCGTTCCGGCGAGCACCGCGCCGACCGGGCCGCGGGCCAGGAGCGCGGCCGTCGCCGTGAGCACGGGCCCGCGCTACCGCCGCGCACGAGGATCACCTTCAATGCCCAGGGGCCGCGCGGACCGGTCGCTCCGGGTGGCACGTACCAGTGGCCGTACACGGTGACCAACCCCGGACCGGCCCCGGCCCGCGACGTGGCGCTCACCGCACGGCCCGACCGCCACCTCAAGATCGTCGCCACGCCTCCCAAGTGCCACTGGACCTCCCACAACAACCTCGTATGCCGGATCGGCCTGATCCCGGGCGGGCAGACCCGCAAGGGGACCTTCACCGCGCGGGTCGACAAGAAGGCGCCCGCCGGGCACCGGCTGTCGAACCCGGTCCGGCTCTCCTGGGACGGGCACCCGGACAGCACGGCCCGCTACTCCGGCCTCCCGCCCGTGACCGTGTCGCCGCGTCCGGTGCCGGCCACCGACCTGGCCGTGACCAGCACCGTCCCGCAGACCGTCACCCCCGACGGGGAGATCCCGTACGAGGTGTCGGTGACGAACGAGGGACCCGTGACCGCCGAGGGGGTGATCGTGCGCAGCGCCGTGGCCGACCAGCCGCCCGGGTCGCCGTGCTCGGTTCTGGCGCCGGTCGGCGGCCTTATCCGCAAGGTCACCGGCGTCCTGACGCCGGCGCTTCCGCCGTGCGCGGCCGGTCATGACCGGCGGCCGGCCGGTCCGGCGGCCGTGCCGCAGTGCGGCACCGCGCCGGGGCAGAACGCCGACCGCCCGGTGATCCTGCCGTGCGCGGTGTCCGGCGGGGCCGCGCAGAGGGCCGTCCCGTCGTGCGCGCTGCCGCACCCGGCGAACGAGGCGCCGCCGTGTGCCGCACGGCGCTCCGCCGCGCCGCCGGCGGCGATCGTCCCGTCGTGCGCGCTGCCGCACCCGGCGAACCAGCCTCCGCCCTGCGCTGCGGCGCGCACCGCGCAGGGGCCGGGCAAGAGCGTCCCGATCACCCCGGAGAGCGCCAAGGTCGGTCCGGGCGCGCCACCGGCGCACGACGTGCCCGCGATGATCGGCAAGCACCGCTGCGTCTCGCAGGGGGCCGGGTTCGTCTGCCCGATCGGCGACATCCCGCCCGGCAAGACCCGCACCATCCACCTGGCGGTGTACGCCCGGCCGCACGCCCCGCACCGGCTGCGCTGCCTGAGCTCGGTGGCGTCCGGCACGCCCGACCGCAACCCGGCCAACAACAGCGTCGACTGCCACACCCGGGCCGCGCGTCCCATGACACCGCACCAGAACCTGGCCGTGCTCCCGCACACCGGTTTCGCATACGGGCTGCTCGGCCTGTGCGGCGCCGGACTGACCGGTCTCGGCTTCGTGCTGCACCGGATGGGTCGCGCGCGGCGCGGCCGTGAGGGACAGGCCGCGACCCGCTAGTGCATCGCACCGCGACGGAGAGCAGGATGGGCGGCATGCTTCTGCGGATCTTCACTGAGCCCCAGCAGGGGGCGAGCTACGACACGCTGCTCCGCGTCGCGAAGGCCACCGAGGAGTACGGCTTCGACGCGTTCTTCCGCTCCGACCACTACCTGAAGATGGGGGACGTCGAGGGCCTGCCGGGCCCGTCCGATGCCTGGATCACCCTGGCCGGGCTGGCCCGGGAGACCTCGCGCATCCGGCTCGGCACCCTGGTGACGGCCGCCACGTTCCGGCTGCCCGGCCCGCTCGCGATCGCCGTCGCGAACGTCGACGACATGAGCGGCGGACGCGTCGAGCTCGGCCTGGGCACCGGCTGGTTCGAGGAGGAACACACCGCGTACGGCGTGCCGTTCCCGAGCCTGCGCGAGCGGTTCGACCGCTTCGAGGAGCAGTTGCAGATCGTGACCGGGCTGTGGGAGACGCCACTCGGCAAGACGTTCTCCTTCGAGGGGACGCACTACCGGCTGGCCGACTCCCCGGCGCTGCCCAAGCCGGCGCAACGGCCCCGGCCGCCGCTCATCATCGGCGGCGGCGGGGCCAAGCGCACGCCACGGCTGGCCGCGCACTACGCGGACGAGTACAACGTGCCGTTCATGCAGCTTGAGGACACCCGTGCCGCCTACGAGCGGGTCCGCGCAGCCTGCGCGCACGGCGGTCGCGACTGCCGGTCGATGATCTTCTCGGCCGCGCAGGTGCTGTGCTGCGGGCGCGACGACGCCGAGCTGCGCCGCCGCGCCGAGGCCATCGGCCGGGACGTCGATGAGCTGCGGCGCAACGGCCTCGCCGGC
Source organism: Actinomycetota bacterium (assembly GCA_048498315.1). Taxonomy (GTDB): domain Bacteria; phylum Actinomycetota; class Actinomycetes; order Streptosporangiales; family Streptosporangiaceae; genus Actinoallomurus. Next base: position 497 of record JBEHYF010000220.1, on the reverse strand, counting down.
AGCCCGGCCGAGGTCGTCGACAAGATCGGGCGGTTCGCCGAGATCGGCACGACCCGTATGTACCTTCAGGTGCTCGACCTGGCCGACCTGGACCACCTGGAGCTGGTGGCGAGGGAGGTCCTCCCGCAGGTGTGACCGCGCATGCGGCCGGAGCGGAGCGTGCCGCCCGTTCCGGCCGCGCACACCGTCTACCCGGTCCGGCCGCCACACGCCGCCCACACGCTCCAGCCGGGTACGCCGTCCGCCCGGTCCGGCGGCAACCCCGGTGACGCGCCTCCGGTGCCCGTGCCGGGCGGTACGGGCACCGGGCACAGGTTCCGGCGTAACCCGCAGGTCGGCGTGTAATTCGTAAGTCGCACTCGCGATGCGCCGACAGGGATGTAAACGGAGTGGCGGCGCTAGCTTGATCTTTAACCCGTCCGGCGTGGGCGTGGGGTCGTGGATTTTCTGGTTCGTCGCTTCCTGGCGTCGGCCTTCGCGACGATGTGCACGTCGTG
>JBEHYF010000219.1:0-7289 GCA_048498315.1 Actinomycetota bacterium | reverse complement strand
TCCGGCGACGACAATCCCCAAGCCTGGGGCGCGCTACTCCGCAGCGACTACGTGCCCGACGAGCGCACGCAGCGCAGTCATCATTTCTGGGGTGAGCTCGCGCCCGGCCGCAGCCGTGCGTCGGCGCAGGCCGAGCTCGATGCGCTCGCCGCGAAGCTACGGCTGCGCGTGCCGATCGGCGTCGACGGCGAGGGCCGCCCGGTCGAGATGGACATCAAGGAGTCGGCGCAGGGCGGCATGGGCCCGCACGGCCTGGTCATCGGCGCCACGGGCTCCGGCAAGTCGGAGCTGCTGCGCACGCTGGTGCTGGGCCTGGCGGTCACGCACTCCTCCGAGGTGCTCAACTTCGTCCTCGTCGACTTCAAGGGTGGCGCGACGTTCCTCGGCCTGGAGTCGCTGCAGCACGTCTCCGCGATCATCACCAACCTGGAAGACGAGCTTCCGCTGGTCGACCGCATGTACGACGCGCTGCACGGTGAGATGGTGCGGCGCCAGGAGTTCCTGCGCGCGGCCGGCAACTACCCGTCGCTGCGCGAGTACGAGGCGGCGCGCGAGCGCGGCGCCGTGCTCACGCCGATGCCGACGCTGTTCGTGGTGCTGGACGAGTTCTCCGAGCTGCTGTCGGCCAAGCCGGAGTTCGCCGAGCTGTTCGTGATGATCGGCCGGCTCGGCCGGTCGCTCGGCGTGCACCTGCTGCTCGCCTCGCAGCGCCTCGAAGAGGGCAAGCTGCGCGGTCTGGACACCCACCTGTCCTACCGCGTCGGCCTGCGGACGTTCTCGGCGATGGAAAGCCGCGTCGTGCTGGGCGTGCCCGACGCGTACGAGCTGCCCTCCCAGCCCGGCAACGGCTACCTGAAGTTCGACACGTCGGGCATGACGCGGTTCAAGGCGGCGTACGTCTCCGGTCCCTACAAGCCGGAGGACGAGGCCAAGGACACCGGCCCGCGGGTCGTGCGGCAGATCGTCCCCTACATCCCCGACTACATCGAGCCGAAGGTCATCGAGAGTCCCAGCGCCGAAGAGACGTACAGCGACACCGCCGGCTCCGGCGGGGAGACCCTGTTCGACATCCTCGTGAAGCAACTCGCCGGCCAGGGCCCGCCCGCGCACCAGATCTGGCTGCCGCCCCTGGACGACCCTGCCACGCTCGATCAGCTCCTCCCGGCGCTGGCGAACACCCCGGACCAGGGGCTCACCCCGCCGGGCTGGGAGGGGCGCGGCCGGCTGTGCGCGCCGGTCGGCATCATCGACCGGCCGTTCGACCAGCGACGCGACCCGATGTGGATCGACCTGAGCGGCGCCGCCGGGCACGTCGCCATCGTCGGCGGCCCGCAGAGCGGCAAGTCGACCATGCTCCGCACGCTGATCACGTCGCTGGCGCTGCTGCACACGCCGCAGGAGGTGCAGTTCTACTGCCTCGACTTCGGCGGCGGCACGCTCGCGTCACTGGCCGGGCTGCCGCACGTCGGCGGCGTCGCCACCCGTCTCGACGGCGACCGCGTGCGGCGCACGGTCGCGGAGATCTCCAGCCTGCTCACCCAGCGCGAGCGGGCGTTCACCGAACGTGGGATCGACTCCATCGCCACCTACCGCCGCATGCGCGCCCAGGGCGCGGTTCCCGGCGATGGCTTCGGCGACGTCTTCCTCGTCGTCGACAACTGGCTGCTGCTGCGGCAGGAGTTCGATTCGGTCGAGCCCGCCATCACCGACCTGGCCGCCCGCGGCCTGGGCTTCGGCATCCACGTCGTGACCACGACCAACAAGTGGTCGGAGTACCGGATGAACATCCGGGACCTGTTCGGCACACGCGTGGAGCTGCGGCTCGGCGACCCGTACGAGTCGGAGGTCAACCGCAAGCTCGCGCACAACGTGCCGCAGAACTCCCCCGGCCGCGGACTGACCCCCGAGGGCCTGCACTTCCTCAGCGCGCTGCCGCGGATCGACGGGCGGCAGAGCGCCGACGACCTCAGCGAGGGCGTGCGCTCACTGGTCGACGCGGTGTCCGCCGCCTGGCGCGGCCCGGCGGCCCCGGAGGTGCGCCTGCTGCCCGCCGTGCTGCCCTCCTCGTCGCTTCCGACGGCCTCAGAGGCCGGCAAGCGGATCCCGATCGGCATCGACGAAGACACGCTGTCGCCCGTCATGCTGGACTTCGGCTCCGACGCGCACTTCGTCGTGGTCGGCGACACCGAGTGCGGCAAGTCGAACCTCCTGCGGCTGATCGCCGAGGGGGTCGTCGCGCGGAACACGCCCGAGGAGGCGCGGCTCATCTTCGTCGACTACCGGCGTTCGCTGCTGGACACCGCCGACACCGAGCACCGCATCGGGTACGCCGCGTCGGTCACGGCGGCGACCCCGCTGCTGAAGGACGTGCACGGCGCGCTGGTGAACCGCCTGCCCACCCCCGACCTGACCCCGGAGCAGCTACGGAACCGGTCGTGGTGGAAGGGTGCGGACCTGTACCTGTTCATCGACGACTACGACCTCGTCGCCACCTCGAACAACCCGCTGCTGCCGATCGTGGAGCTGCTGCCGCAGGCGCGCGACATCGGCCTGCACGTGATCGTGGGCCGGGCCATGGGCGGCGCCGGGCGTGCCCTCTACGACCCGGTGATCCAGCGGATCCGCGAGATGGCCAGCCCCGCACTGGTGATGTCCGGCAACAAGGACGAGGGCGTGCTGTTCGGCGACGTGCGCCCCAAGGCGCTGCCGACCGGACGCGGGTACTTTGTCGAGCGCCGTACCGGGACCCGGCTGATCCAGACCGCCCTGCTCGGCGCCGAGCAGCCCGCCTGATGCCCGCTCAGGCGGTCAGCCCGGCCCGCCACGTGGGATGACGCGGTTTCCAGCCGAGGGCCTTGGCGCGGGCGGTGGAGACCGGGCGGCCGGGCTGGACCGGTTCGTCGTCGACGAGGTTGACCGTGCCGGCGGGCCATTCCAGCGCCTGGACCGCGGCGCGGGCGGCGTCGTCGACGTGCAGCCACGCCGGGCCGACGGCGTTTTCCGCGAAGTCGCCGGCGCGGATGTGCTCGTCGATGTCGCGTGCGGTCGGGTACCAGGTGCCCGGGCCGTACAGCAGGCCGTAGCGCAGGACGACGCCGGTGGGCATGGTGGCGACGGCGGCCTCCAGGGCCGCGACCCCTTCGTATCCGCGGGCGTTCGGGTCGAGCGGTTCGTCCTCGGCGGCCGGCCCGTCGCCCGGCCGGTAGAGCCAGGCGATGCTCTGTGCGACCATGGTGCGGACGCCGGCGGCGCGGGCGGCGTCGACCAGGTTGGCCGTGCCGTCGATCCGCAGCCGGGAGTTGGCGGCGAAGTCACGGGCGGACAGGTCGGTGAGCTGGTGGATCACGGCGTCCGGGCGCTGCTCGGCGAGGGCGGCGCGCACGGCGTCGGCGTCGAGGACGTCGAGGACCACCGGCGTTGCGCCGGAACGGCGGATCGCCTCGGCGCGTTCGGGGCGCCGGGTCGTCCCCGACACGGTGTGCCCGGCCGCCACGAGCAGCGGCACCAGCAGCCGCCCCACCACGCCGGTGGCGCCCGCCACGAATATCTTCACGATCACGCCTCCTCGCATCTGCGTCATCATTCCCTCGGCGTCATGACCACCATGCCGCACGGGGCGGCTCCGGGCACGTTTGCCGGCAACCGACGAGCAGACGGCCACCCCGGCCGCCGGCGGACGGTCACGGCGACCGGCGGGACCGATCTTCCGGGCCGCCGGCGGCGTCCGGGGCGGCCGGTGGTCAGTCCTCCAGCCGGCGGCGGGCCTCGCGGAGCGTATCGAGGATCTCGTCAACGCCGGGCGCGTCCGGGTCGTCCGGCAGGCCGCTCGCCTGCGGGTCGGTGCTCATGAGCTCGGCGATGAGCGGGCGCATCAGCTCATCGGAGCGCTCGCCGAGATCCAGCGCCGCCTCGTGCGCCGCGTCGAGGATGGCCTCGGCCAGCCGGTCGGCGCCCAGCCGCATGGCCCGCGGGTCGATCGACAGGCCGGCCAGCGCTCCGGTGTGCGACACCTCGACCTGCACGAGGCCGTCCGCCGCCCAGCCCTCGCCGCGGATCTCCTCCAGGCGGCGCCGCGCCGCCCGCAGCCGGTCGCTCTGCCTGCCCAGCATCGAGACGAGGGCGTCGATGGACTCGGAGTAGTCACCCGGGGGGAACGTCATCGCAGGCTCCTCACCTGTCGCCGGCTAGGCGGTCCGATCACCGGAGGTGATCCGGACATGGCCGGGCCGCCAGCCGCGCCGCCGGCCCATCGGGATGAGGACGCCGCCGGCCACCGCCACCAGGCTCGTGCCGAGCGCGATGCCGGTGACGATGAACGCGATCGACCGGGTCCGGTGGTCGGGCGGCTGCCGGTAGGCGACGCGGATCGGCTGGGCCTCGGCGGGCGCGCCGGTGGAGGTGCGGCCGTTCTCCTCCGGCAGTAGCGCGCTGACCGCCTGCATCGGGTTGACCATCCCGGCGCCCGAGCCCTGGCCGGCGGAGCCGTCGGCGGTGGCGATGATGCGGTGTTCGACCTGCCTGTAGTTCAGCCCGGGATGGCGGGCGCGCACCAGCGCGGCGGTCCCGGACACGAACGCGCTGGCGAAGCTCGTCCCCTCGACCGACGGCGCGTACCCGCCCGGCCAGGTGGTGGCGATCTGCGTTCCGGGCGCGCTGACGCTGACCCGCGTGACCGTGTTGGAGGAGTCGGCGACCGTGCCGTCGGGGGCGAGCGAGCCGACGCTAAGGACACCGGGATACTGCGCCGGGTAGGCGGGGCCCTCGGTGCCCTTCTGGTCGTTCGTCACGTTGCCGGCCGCGGCCACGATCACCGCGTCGTGCGCCTGGGCATACCGCACCGCCGACCGGAGCGCGGCGGTGTCGGGTGCGGTGACGGAGACGTTGATGACCTTGGCGCCGAGGTCGGCCGCCTCGCGGATGGCCTTGGGCAGCAGCGGGTCGGCACCCTGCGTCTGCTCCTGGTTGGTGAACTTCACCGAGATGATGTGCGCGTCGGGTGCGACGCCGACGAACGGGATGTTCTGCGACCGCATGTCCTGGGCGGCGATGATCCCCGCCACGGCGGTGCCGTGCCCGACGCAGTCGCGCGCGACCGTGTGGGTGAGGTCGACCGAGGTCACGCGGCCGGCGAGCTGCTCGTGCGTCGCGTCCACGCCGCTGTCGACGACCGCCACGGACACGCCGGCACCTCGGGTGAGCTTCCACGCGTCGGTGAACCCCAGGCGCTGCTGCGCCCACGGCACGGCCTTCAGCGACAGCGCGCCCTGCGCCGGAGCGCAGGTGATGGTGGGCGACGGGGTCGGCGGCGGCTTGGGCGTGGAGGTGATCGTCTTGGTGACGACCGACCGGGACAGGGCCGGCCTGTGCGTCGCCTGCGGGGTGGGTTTGAGGGCGAACGCCGTCGGCGCCGCCGTGAGCGAGCCGAGGACGATGGCTCCGGCGACGGCGAGGCCGCCGGTTCTGACCGCGCTCATGCCGATCCATCCACCCCGAATCAATGCCTTTTGCCGTGCACACCACCCGTGCACACCACATTGTGAACCAGAACGCGGCTCCGACCGTCTCACAGCCACGCGACAGACGCCACAAAATGCCGACTTCCTCCGCTCAGACCGCGACGAAGAATGGCAAACGTTACGATTCGTCCCATGCCACCGACCGAAACGGACGGCGAACGCCCGCGCCGCAGGCCGCTCGTGGCCGCGGTGAGCACCGGCGTACCGGCCGTCCTGATCGGCGTGGCGGCCGCCTTCGGCGGGCTGCGGGCACAGCCGTCCGGCCCCGTGAAGGGCGGCCCCGGGACCACCTACGACCAGGGCCTGTTCGAGGTCGCCGTGCTCGACGCTCACCTGGAGCACCGCAAGGACGCGCTGTCCGGCAAGACCGCGAAGGTGCTCGCCGTCCGGATGCACGTGACGCTGAAGGACAAGACGTCGCACGGGCTGACGGACTTCCTCGACGGCATGGTCGCCGAGCCCAAACCGGGCACCTACGTCGACGCCGACCAGGGCATGACCACCGGCCTGATCGACGGCGCGGCGACCACCGAGATCCATCCCCGAATGCCGATCGACGTGCTGGCGCGCTGGCCCATCCCGGGCACCGCCACCCCGAGCACCGTCACGATCGCGCTGCGGAAGTGGACGCACACCCAGGGCTTCGACAGCCCCACGTACTACTGGTACGCGGGGAAGAGCTCCTCCTACGCGGCGAAGGTTGTCGTCCCCGTACGGGCGGCGGCCCAATGACCGTGCTGAGGAAGGTCGCCTCGGCCGTCGCGGCGACCGCGCTGCTCGCGCTGGCGACCTGGTTCGCCTACGTCGAACCGCACCTCGACGCCGACCTGCAGGACCCCATCCCGAACCACGGCACCGCCGGCCACGTGGTCTCCAACCGCGTCTTCAGCGTCGTCGTCGACCGCGTCGACGTGGCACGCTCGCTGGCGACCGGATTCGCCTCCGACGACAAGCCGGCGAGCCCGACCCCCGGCATCTTCGTGATCGTGTACCTGCGGGCGCGGAGCAAGCGTCAGCCGATGACGCTCGGCCACGTCCGGCTCACCACGCGCGACGGCCTGCACTACGCCGAGAGCGGCCGCGTGTCGGTCCTCACCAAGAACAGCGACACGGTCGAGCCGATGCTGTGGACGAAGGCGACGTACCTGTTCGAGCTCCCCAAGGACCAGCTCGCCGGCCTGCATCTGATCGTCGGCCAGGCCGACCTGCTCAACCAGCTCTCGGCCGAGGCCGACATCGACCTTCGCATCAGCACGGCGGACGCCCGCCGGATGCTCGCGCACCCCGCGGACGACTATCGGATCAGGGACGCCTGATGACGGACTACCACGACCCGCCGGCCGGGCCGGAGCAGGACCGTCGCGAGACCGGGCCGGCACCCGCCGGGGACCCGGCCGCGCCGCCGCCCACGTCCCCGGCGCCGCCGGCGCCGCCCGCACCTGTCCCCCCGCCCGCGCCTCCCGCGCCGGACGGCGGCTGGAACCCGCCCCCGGACCCGCAGGCGCCCGGCCCGTACGGTCTTCCCCCCGCCGGTCCTCCAGCGTACGGTCCCGCTCCGGGCGCTGCCGCAGCGTCCGGTACCGGTCCCTACTTCCCGGGCCCGTACGGGCCGCCCCCGCCCGACCCGTACCGGACGCCGTCGCCCGGCCCGGCCCCGTACGTCTCATCCCCGTACGGTCAGGCGCCCCCGGGCCCGTATGGCGGGGCCGCCGGCGCTCCCCCGCCGGCGAATGACCACCACCAGCAGGCATGCGGCCATGAACAGCTCGCGGC
>JBEHYF010000218.1:0-7385 GCA_048498315.1 Actinomycetota bacterium | reverse complement strand
CGGGCTCGACAACGCCGTCCAGGCCTTCCTCGACATGCTGCGCGGCGCCAACACCGGAAAGATGGTCGTCCGTCTCTGACCCCGTCTCGATCCCGTCTCCGGTTTCCCCGGCCGCCGGGCCGCGGTCCACGGCCGGCGGCCCTTGCCGGTCCCTGCCGCAAACGAGACGATCGGCTCGCATTCACGGCAAGAGGAGGCGGCCGGTGTACGACGTGGTGGTGGTCGGTGGCGGTCACAACGGCCTGGTCGCGGCGGCATATCTGGCCCGCGCGGGGCTGCGGGTGTGCGTCTGCGAGGCCCGGGAGGTCGTCGGCGGGGCGGCGGTGAGCGAGCACCCGTTCGGGCCCGGCTACACCGTCACATCGCTGTCCTACGTCGTCAGCCTCCTGCCGCCTGCGCTCGTCCGCGACCTGCGCCTGGACCGGCACGGCTACCACGTCTACCCGCAGGGCCCCTACTTCGCGCCGCGCGCCGACGGCGGCGCCCTGCGGCTGCCGGACGACCGTGCCCGGCGGCGCGAGGAGATCGGGCGGTTCTCCGTCCGTGACGCCGCCGCGTACGAGCGGTGGGAGGCGTGGATGGGCGGGCTCGGCCGGATCCTCGCCCCGCTGCTCGACCGGATCCCACCGAAGCTGGGCTCGCGGCGGCCCGCCGACCTGGTCCGGCAGGCCGGCCTGCTGCGCGCCCTGCGCGGCGTCGACGTGCGCACCGCGGTCGACGTCACGCGGGTGCTGACCGGCAGCATCGCCGACCTCGTCGAGGACCACTTCGAGTCGGACGCGATGCGCGGGCTGCTGTCGGTCTCCGGCGTCATCGGCACCTGGGCGGGCCCGCGCTCGGCCGGCACCGCGTACGTCATGCTGCACCACCACATCGGCGAGACCTCCTGGGGCTTCCCGCGCGGCGGCATGGGCGGGGTGACCCGGGCGCTGGCGTCGGCGGCGCGCGGGTTCGGCGCGCAGATCCGCACGTCGGCGCCGGTCGCGCGGATCGACGTGTCCGGCGGGCGGGTCACCGGCGTGACGCTGGAGTCGGGCGAGGAGCTGGCCGCACGCACGGTCGTCACGACCGCGCACCCGGCGATCTCCTTCCTGCGGCTGGTCGGTCGCGAGCACCTGCCGGCGTCCTTCGTCGAGGACATCGAACGCTGGAAGACCCGCAGCGGCACCGTGAAGATCAACCTGGCGGTTGACCGGCTGCCGGAGTTCACCGCCTGTCCCGGCTTCGACCCGGAGGTGCACGGCGGCACGATCGTGCTGGCCGAGTCGCTGGACGACGTGGAGGGCGCGTTCCAGGACGCGGTGGCCGGACGGCCCGCCGCGCTGCCGTTCGCCGACATCTGCATCCCGAGCGTGTTCGACGACTCCCTCGCGCCGGAGGGCCACCACATCGTGTCGATGTTCACCCAGTGGGTGCCGCACTCGTGGCACGCCGTCCCGTCCGGCGCGGACATGGAGGCGTACGCCGACCGGGTGATCGCCCGGATGGAGGCGGTCGCGCCCGGCTTCACCTCCTCGATCCTGCACCGGCAGGTGATCGGCCCGTACGAGATGGAGCACGAGTACAACCTCGTCGGCGGCAACATCTTCCACGGCGAGCTGAGCCCGGCCCAGCTCTTCCACGCCCGCCCCGCGGCGGGCTACGCCGACCTGCGCACCCCCGTCCGCGGGCTGTACCAGGCGGGCTCGGCCACGCACGGCGGCGGCGGCGTGACCGGGATCCCGGGCCGCAACGTCGTCCGCCAGATCCTGCGCGACCGTCGCCGGCTTCGCGTCTCCTGAGCGGCCCGCAGATCCTGGACGGTCCGCCGGCGGCCGGCCCGAGGAGCCGCCGGGCGCCGGCGCACGAGGCCGTTCAGGCCGGTCCACGGCGGGCCGGGCGCCCGGCTGTCAGGGCCGTCGGCGGTCCGCCCACGATCGGTCGGGCGCCGGCTTGCGCCTACGGCGCGGGAGGGCGGCAGGGAAGGGCCTGCCGCGGCGTCCAGCCCCCGGTGCTCGAACCAGGCGGAGCCGGCGACGCCGGTGCTCGGTCGGCCCTCGCCGCCCGCACATGCCGATGCACCGGTGCAGCAACGTCGACGTGACGAGGTGGACGTCCTCGCCCACCCGGCAGATCAACGGGTCCGGTGGAAACCGGGGAGGACCGGGTTGCGGAGGGTGCGGAGTCGGTGAAGGTGCGGGGTTCGGGAAGATGCGGGGGCCGGGCATCGGCGCGGGCTCTCTGGGGCGGCGCGGCAGAAGGCGGCATCTCGGTGATTCAACTAGGTTTCGGATGACATCCCATGCCGCCGTGTCGCGGACGGCGGAGCCGCCGAGGTGCCGCCCGCCGGACCGGCCCTTCTCCGAAAGGCGACCGAATGCGACTGACCGAGGTGCCCCTGCGCGACGGCCCGGTGCGGATCCAGGGTGCGCTCGACCTCGAACCGACCCGCGCCGGGCTCCGGCCCCGGCGTCTGCCGGGCTGGACGAGGTCCCGGATGCCCACGCCTTTCTGCGCGATGGTGGTGGCGCAGACGTCCGGCGTGCGGCTGGTGTTCGCGACCGAGGCGACCGCGGTCGAGCTCGACGTGCTGGTCACCAAGACCCTGTGGGAGGCCGGCGGTGCCGTCGAGGACGGCGGCACGTTCGAGCTCCTGGCCGGCGGGACACCGGCCGGGTCGGTGCCCGCGCCCGACGGCAACGTGCTCGTCATGACGGACCCGGAGGAGCCGAAACTCGTCCACGGCGAGCCGGCCACCCTCAGCTTCGGCCCGCTGCCGGCCGGCCGCAAGGAGGTCGAGCTGTGGCTGCCGCACGGCGCCCAGGTCGAGCTGATCGCGCTGCGGGCCGATGGGCCGGTGCACGCGCCGGCGCCGGAGACCAGGCCGCGCTGGCTGCACCACGGCAGCTCCATCAGCCACTGCACCGAGGCGGAGACGCCGCTGGGCACCTGGCCGGTGGTGGCCGCGCGGCTGGCCGGCGTCGACGTGCTGAACCTAGGGCTGGCCGGCAACGCCATGGTCGACCCGTTCACCGCCCGCGCCATCCGCGACACCCCCGCGGACCTGATCAGCCTCAAGCTCGGCATCAACGTCGTCAACGGGGACACGATGCGGCTGCGCGCGTTCGAGCCCGCCGTGCACGGCTTCCTCGACACCGTACGGGACGGTCACCCCGGCACGCCGCTGCTGCTGATCTCGCCGATCATCTGCCCCATGGTGGAGGAGCGCCCCGGCCCCACGCTGTACTCCGTCGACGAGGACGGCGCGAGGCACTTCCGCACCACCGGCGATCCGGCGGCCGTGGCCGACGGCGCGCTGACCCTGTCCGTCATCCGCGACGTCCTGCGCGGCATCGTCACCGATCGGGCGGCCGACGACCCGAACCTGCACTACCTGGACGGCCGGGAACTGTTCGGCACGGCAGACGTCGCCGACCTGCCGGACGCGCTGCACCCGAACGCGGCCGGCTACCGCCGGATGGGCGAGCGCTTCGCCGCCGTGGCCTTCGGGGATGGCGGCCCGTTCGCCCGCTGAGGCCGTAGCGCACCGGCCGGCCCTCAGGAGCAGCCGCGTCCCGGCGCCGGGGGCGAACCCGCCACCCGCGCCCAGCGCTCTCGCCCTCATCACTGCAGGCCGCCGAACGCGCGACGAACATGACGCTGGCGTCGAGCACTACCATGAGCCGGCAGGCGACGATCACCGCGAGGGACAGGCCCGGATGCCGGAGGCCGTGGCCGTGCCGCCCGCCGGCGTACGGCGGGTCGCCCGCCTGGACGGTCTGCTGGGACATGAGCCCTAGACTCCTTTGCAGGAACGTTCCGAAGGCCCGCGGTGTTGACGGTCACGGGTCTCGGAGCGGTAACCAGAGGGTGCCTCCAACACGTTCGGAGGAATCCTCCGGTTTGCAAACCCGTGATTCTGGGAGGGCCGATGCCGACGACCACCGGGCGTCCGATGCGGGCCGACGCGCGCCGCAACTACGAGCGCCTGCTGGCCGCCGCACGGGCCGCCTTCCTCGAACACGGCGCCGACGCCTCGCTGGAGGACATCGCGCGCCGCGCCGGAGTCGGCATCGGCACGCTGTACCGCCACTTCCCCACCCGCCAGGCGCTCCAGGAGGCCGTTTACCGCGGCGAGGTGGAGAGCCTTGCGGCGAAGGCGTACGAGCTGCGGTCGGCGATGCCGCCCGGCGACGCGCTCGCCGCCTGGATGCACGCCTTCGCCGAGTACGTCGCCGGCAAGCGCGGGCTCATGCAGACCCTCAAGTCGGTCATCGACCGCGACTCGGAGCCGTTCGGCCGCTGTCACGACGAGATCCGCGACGCCGCCGCGACGGTCCTCGACGCCGCGAAGGAGGCCGGCACCGCACGCTCCGACCTGACCGTGTCCGATCTGCTCAAGCTGATCCACGCGCTGTCCCTCGCGACCGAGCATGCCACGCCGGAAGACGCCCAGCGCCTGCTGTCCTTCCTGCTCGACGGCGTCCGTCCGCACCGCTGACCGGCACCCCCCGCCGGTCTGCCGGCGCAGCGCCGGCCCGCCGTAAGGTTCGCCGGGAATGTCCCGCGCGGATGACGCCTTTCTCCCAAGGGGTCCGCGCCGGGCGGGCCTTCCGCGCGTTCGGGACAGGAAGGTTGGATGACGGCGACGACGGCGAGCGGCCGCGGCGCGCGACGCCGCGAGGGCGGAGACGGGCCGGGCGGGCCGCCTCCTGCTGTTGGTCATCCTCGGCGCGCTCAGCGCCATCTGCCCACTGTCCATCGACACGTACCTGCCGGCGCTGCCGCGCCTGACCCGCGACCTGTCGGCCGGCGCGTCGCTCGTGCAACTCACCCTGACCGCCTGCCTCGCCGGGCTGGCCGTCGGGCAGCTCGTGGCCGGCCCCTGCAGCCGCGCGTGGCGGGCGGCGTCTCGGCCCTCCTCGGCCTCGCCCAGTTCATCATCGGCGGGGCCGCCGCGCCGCTCGTCGGCGTGGCGGGCGGGCGCACCGCGGTGCCGATGGGCGTGGTCATCGCCGTGCTCACCCTCACCGCGAGCCTGTGCTATTCCACGCTCACCCGCGGGCATCGACCGATCGGCTGATGCGCGGGTCCACCGGCCCGGCGGCCGGCCGGTGGACCCGCGACCGGCCGGCCGGCGGGTTCGGGCTCGGCTCGATGCCGCAGCGGGCGGCCGGAACCCCGGCGGCGGGAGCGTGCCCGGAGGCCGCCCGCCCGCTCGGCGCGGCGGGCCGCGCCCCACGCCCGGGCGGGCGAGATCGAGTGCCTGTCCGGCGTGACTCCGCAAGGCCGCGCGGTCGCCGCCCTCAGCGGCGCGGCCGCGGCGTGCCCGCGCCGGTGAGGGCACGCACGGACAGCTCTGCGAAGCGTCCGCGGTCGGCACGCTCACGACGCAGATGGCTGCCGGCCACCGCGCACAGGAATCCGGCCGGGATGGAGACCAATCCCGGGTTCTCCAGCGGGAACCAGTGGAAGTCGACGCCGCGCGGGAACAGCGACAGGCTCCGCCCGGTCACCGGGTCGACCTTGCCCGACACCACCGGCGAGAAGGCCACGAGCACGATCGATGTCAGGAGGCCGCCATAGATGCCGGCAACCGCGCCGGCCGCGTTGAACCGGCGCCAGAACAGCGCGCACACGATCGCCGGGAGGTTCGCCGACGCGGCCATCGTGAACGCCAGCGCGACCAGGAAGGCGACGTCGAGATCGCGGGCGACGACGGCGAGCAGCACGGCGACCGACCCGATGAGCACGGCGGAGAACCGCGCCACGGAGATCTCCTGCCGTTCCTTCGGCCGGCCCAGCATCAGCACCTGGCCGAAGTAGTCGTGCGCGAGCGACGCCGACGCGGCCATCACCAGCCCGGCCGCCACCGCGAGGATCGCCGCGAACGCGACGGCGGCGACCAGCGCGAGCGCCACGTCCCCGCCGGCCGGGCCGGCGACGTGCCGTCCCAGCTCCCTGGCGATCAGCGGCATGCCGGCATTGCCCGCCGGGTCGCGGACGAGGATGTGCTGCCGCCCGGCGAGCACCGTCGCGCCGGCCCCGAACGCGAGGGCCATGAGAGCAAAGGCGCCGGCCAGGCCGATCGCCCAGTTCACCGAGGCGCGGGCGGCACGGGCGCTTGGCACCGCGGAGAACCGCATGAAGATGTGCGGCAGCCCGGCGGTGCCGAGCGCCACCGCGAGCACGAGGCCGGCCAGGTCGAGCTCGTCAGCCGGCGTCCGCGGCGGGTGGCCGGCGAACCGCTCGGCGTACCGCATGCCGGGTCCGAGGAGGGCGCGGCCCGCGCCGCCGCCACGGGCGGCCGCGTCCAGCAGGCGGCCCGGGCCGGAACCGGACCGGGCGAGGACGAGCAGCGTCAATGCCACCGCGCCGGTCACCATGAGCGCCGCCGCCATGATCTGCACCCAGGTTGTGCCCCTCATGCCGCCGAACGCGACGCAGCAGATCACCAGAACGCCGACCACCACGATCGTCAGGACCTCGGCGTCTGCCGACACGCCGTGGAACCGCGCGCCGGGTCGCGCACCGAGCAGCAGCCCGGCGAGTACGCCCGCGCCGACCATCTGCGCGACCAGGTAGCACACCGACACGGTGACCGTGGACACGGACGCGGCGATGCGGACCGCGGGCTGCCGGGCGGCCCGCGCGGCGAGCACGTCGGCCATCGTGAACCGCCCGGCGTTGCGCATCGGCCCGGCGACCAGCAGCGCCGGGATCCAGGCGACCAGGAAGCCGACCGAGTCGAGGAAGCCGTCGTAGCCGGAGATCGCGATCGTCCCGGCGATGCCGAGGAACGGCGCGGCGGAGACGGCGGTGCCGGCCAGAGCGAGGCCGTTGCGCGGACCCGAGAGGGCGTGCCCGGCTGCGTAGAGCTCGGCGGCGCCGCCGATGCGCGTGCTCGCCCGGACGATGATGCCGATGGTGATGCACAGCAGCGCGAGGGAGAGCGCGAGCGTGACCGTACGGCCGTCGCCGAGCGCGCCGATCGCGGAGGCGAGGGTCATCACCGGCCCTCCGTCCACCGTCGCGCCGGCCACCCGGGGCCGCCCTTGCCCGCGATGGGAACGGCCGGCCCGGACCCGCGTTCTGGCCCGCGCTGACCCCCCGGCCCGCCTCCGGGTTCAAAGCCGGGTCCGAAGCCGGGGCCGGAGACGGGTTCGGAGGCTTGGCGGTGCGCAGAGCCGGCCGCGCTCGCCACCGCCGACCGGGCCGCCCCCGTGGGCGGTGCCATGTCCGCCGAGACGGCGCCCCCGGCGGCACCGCCGCCCGCTGCTCCGTTGGCCGTCCCGTTCCCCGCCGTCCGGTCACCCGCCGCCGCGTACGGTGCCGCGCCGGCCGGTCGCGCACGGACGGCGGCCGTCCGGCGTTCCGCGTAGCGCTCCGCGGCCGCGCGGACGCGG
>JBEHYF010000217.1:0-7421 GCA_048498315.1 Actinomycetota bacterium | reverse complement strand
TGACCAATGCGATGACCGGTCTGTTCGTCGCGGTGGCGGCAATCCTGCTCGCGACGGTGTTCGGCCTGATCTGGCGGCGCCGCAACGGCGTGTTGCGCGCCCGGGAGGTGGGCGGTCCGATGGAGCGCCTGGACGCCGCCGAACTCGGCGTAGAACTCGGCGAGAAGGCGACGCTCGTGCAGTTCTCCTCGGCCTTCTGCGCGCCGTGCCGGGCCACCCGCCGACTGCTGGGCGAGGTCGCGGGCATGGTCGACGGCGTCGTCCACGTCGAGATCGACGCCGAGTCACGCCTCGACCTCGTGCGGCGGCTGAACATCGTGCGCACGCCGACGGTGCTGGTGCTCGACGCCTCCGGCGGCGTCGTACGCCGCGGCTCCGGCCTCCCCCGCAAGGCCGACGTCATCGCCGCCCTCGGCGACGCCGTCGTCTGACGCCCGCCCGCCTTGGGCATCGCGCCCGTTCCCTGCCGCCGCCCGGCCGGTTCGTGCAGGCGCCGGGGCTCGGCGCCTGCGAACCGCGGCCCCGTCACCGCAGGTCAGCGGGCCGGATGGGCCGGGGTGGGACGCGGGTCGTGGCCCCGGTGGGCGAGGTGGGGTTTTACGAAGCGCGAGACGGCGCTTACCATCGTGAGCGTGCGTTCTTGGATGGAGCTGCTGACGAAGCGGCGGGCAGTCGACTTCTGCCGCGTCGCCACGGCGCTCTGTCCCGCGGTCTGAGGCAGTCCCGCCCGTCCCGTCCGCCGCAGAACCACAGTCACGGGGAGCATCATCCGATGCAGATCGACCCCAGAGGTCCGCGATTCAGCGCCGCCATCACCTCGGTCGTGCTGGTGGTCGTGCTGGTGACCGGAAGCTGGTTGCTGCTGGCGGCTCAGGCCGTCGTGTTCGCCATCGGAGTCGTCTTCGGGCTCCGCAACGCCCCGTACGGCCTGCTGTACCAGGCGCTCGTCCGTCCCCGCCTCGGCCCGCCGAACGAGCTCGAGCCGGAGGCGCCGCCCCGCTTCGCGCAGGGCATGGGTGCGGCGTTCGCCCTGGTCGGGGTGGTCGGCTACGCCATGAAGGTCCCTGCGTTGGGGATCACCGCGACGGCGCTCGCGCTCGTCGCGGCGTTCCTCAACGCCGCCTTCGGGTTCTGCCTGGGCTGTGAGGCCTATCTGCTGATCAGGCGGCTCGCCCCCCGGCGCGCCGCGTCCTAGGCCCGACCCGCGAAGAACGCGGCCATGCCGCGCGCCCGAAGAATCACCCGCTGACTCCGACAGGGAGGACCAAGCATGAGCCGCTCCGACGTCCTGGTCGATGCCGACTGGGTGCAGGCCCACCTCAACGACCCCGGTGTGGTGCTCGTCGAAGTCGACGAGGACACCAGCGCCTACGACAAGGGCCACATCCGTGGGGCCGTGCGCATCGACTGGAAGACCGAGCTGCAGGACCCGGTCCGCCGCGACTTCGTGGACAAGACCGGGTTCGAGAACCTTCTCTCCGAGAAGGGCATCGCGAACGACGACCTCGTCGTCCTGTATGGTGGCAACAACAACTGGTTCGCCGCGTACGCGTACTGGTACTTCAAGCTCTACGGCCACGAGAACGTCAAGCTCCTCGACGGCGGCCGCAAGAAGTGGGAGCTCGACTCCCGCGACCTGGTCACCGACGTTCCGTCGCGGCCCAAGACTCAGTACAAGGCCAAGGAGCAGGACCGCTCGATCCGCGCGCTGCGCGACGAGGTCATCGACGCGATCGGCGAGAAGAACCTCGTCGACGTCCGCTCGCCCGACGAGTTCTCCGGCAAGCTGCTGGCTCCCGCGCACCTGCCGCAGGAGCAGGCGCAGCGCGCCGGCCACATCCCGACCGCCCGCAACATCCCGTGGTCGAAGGCCGCCAACGACGACGGCACCTTCAAGTCCGACGAGGAGCTGAAGGCGCTGTACGAGGAGGCCGGCGTCGACCTGTCGAAGCCGACCATCGCCTACTGCCGAATCGGCGAGCGTTCCTCGCACACCTGGTTCGCCCTGCACGAGCTGCTGGGCCTGCCGGACGTGAAGAACTACGACGGCTCCTGGACCGAGTACGGCTCGCTGGTCGGCGTGCCGATCGAGCTCGGCCCGGCCAAGTAGCCGCCCGACCCGCGCACCTACCAGCAAGGAGGCACCATGAGCGACGGATGCGGAGCGCCGACCCAGACGGCGAGCCTGCCGGCCACGGTCGACCTGTCGAACGAAGCCGTCATCCAGGGCAAGGTCGTCCGCGGCGACACCCCGGTGTCCGGCGCGTACGCCCGCCTGCTCGACGCGTCCGGTGAGTTCACCGGCGAGGTCGTCACCGGCGATGAGGGCGTCTTCCGTTTCTTCGCCGCGCCCGGCGACTGGACCGTCCGGGTGCTCGCCCCGGGCGGCGTCAGCGTCGACTCGCGGCTGACCGCCCGGGTCGGCGAGGTCGCCGGCTTGAAGGTCGCGATCTGACGGCGACGACGTCCTGACGATGGGCGTGGGTCCGGTCGGCCGGCCCACGCCCATCGGCATGTCCGGACACCGCTACGATCGGCCGCCCGGCGTTGATCGGACAGATGCCGGCGTGCTCGCCCGTCGCGGAGAAGGCGCCCGCGTGCGGTCGGCCGCGCAGGCGGGGCGGTGCGCCGGACGGCGGCTCAGCCGTCCCGTTCCGGCGGACGGCGTTCCGTGCGCCGCGCGCCATCGCCGGCGTCCGGGGCCGCATTCCGTACGGCCGAACCGGCACCCGGCCCGCCGCCCCGTCCCGCCAGGCCGGCGTCCTGTCCCGCCGGGCCGACATCCTGTCCGGCCCGGCCGGTGTTCCGGCTGTGCGGTCCAATGCTCTGGCCGGCCCTATCCGTCGCATGCGTTCCCCCGCCGGTCCGGCCGGTCGTGTCGCTGCCGCGCGCGTCAGAATCGGCGGCGGCCGGCTCCCGGCCCGCGGTGCCACCGTTGCCGCCGACGGCGTCCCGGTGGGGGACTTCTCTTCCTGCGGTGCCCCGGCCGGTGGTGCCGTGGCGGGCGGCGCCCGTGCCGGGGCCTTCGCCTGCGGTGCCTTTGCCGGTGGCGCTCCGGCGGGTGGCGCTCTTGCCGGCGCCCTTGGTGGCGGCGCCCCGGTGGGCGGTGCTCTTCCGGCCGGTCGCCCTCTTGCGGGCCGTGCCTCTTCCGGCCGTGGCCCCGCGCACGCCCGTCCGGCCGCCGGTCCCGTTCTGGCCGGCCGTGCTCGCCGCGGCCCTGCCCGCGTCGGACCCGCTCCCGCGCGCGGTGCGCGTACCGCGCCCGAACTTCAGGGTCGGCTTCGGCGATCCGCCGGCGGCCGGGGCGGAAGGCATCATCGGCATCACCGGCATGAACATCGGCATCAGCGGCGATGACGGCGGTGGCGAGGCCGTTGCCTGGGCGCCCGTGTCGTCTCCGTGGTCATGGCCGTCGCCGCCCGGCTCAGACGAACCCGATCCGGACGGATCCGGCCCGGACGCGGATGCCAGGGCGGTACGGTCACCGGGCGCGCCGTTCAACAGGTCGTTGATGCGGGTGCCCTCCTGGCCGCCGTCGCCGGGCGACGACACGACATCGGCACCCGTCGCCGGCGGCGCGTGCGGCGCAGGTGCATGTGGCGGCGGGGTGGCGCCCGCGGCGTGCCCGGCGGTCCCATGCGGCCGGGCGGGGGTGCCGGCATGCCAGTCGATACCGCCAAGGTGGTGGAAATCCGGCGTCCGCGCGTTCACGGCCAGGCCGGCCGGTCCGGCGTACGCGTCACCGAACGGATGGCCGGCGACGTCGGGGCCGTACGTCCGGGGCGGTACGTAACCGGCCGCGAGCGCGTCGTCCAGGGGTTCGCCGGCGTGCTCGCCGGCCGCGGCGAGGGAGTGAACGGTCCCCGCACCGTCCCAGGCGGCTGGGCGCGCGTCGTCGGCCTGGAGGGTCACCAGCGTGGCGGCGAGCCGCTGAACGGTGATCCGGCCGGCCGTGCATGCCTCCGGGATGAGGCCGAGAGTGCCGCCGAAGCTCGCCGGCCCCATGGCCCGCAGGCGGGCGATCCGGTGGGCGAGGGCGGCCAGCACGCCGGCCATCAGGTACTTGGCGTACTCGACGTCCGCGCCGTAGCGGTGCAGCCGCCCCGCGGCGCGTTCGCAGGCCGCGCTCGCCGCCGGGATGAGCTGCGGGTCGCGCGTCGTGAACCGGGTCCAGTGCGCGGTGAAGTTCTCGGCTGCCGCGCCGTCCATGCAGGCGGTGACGGCGGCGTGCGTGACGTCGCCGTCACGGGCGACCCCGGCCAGCGCCTTCGCCGCGGCCGCCAGCGCGCCGGACCTGTCGAAGCAGGCGTCCTCGTCGGCCTGCGGCCAGTGCCCGCCGACGACCTCGTTGGCGTACGGGCCGACCAGCGGCCACAGGTCGCCGAGGAGGCTCTCCAGCTCGTCCTGCCGCATCCGGCCTCACACCCCGAGCGAGCTGGCGGCGTTCGCCTGCTCGTACGTGGCGGCCATGAGGTCCAGGCCGCTGCGTACGTCGTGCAGGCCCCGGGCGCTGTGGTCCAGCAGCGTCCACACCGACTCCAGCAGCGGCCGGTACCGCTCCAGGAACGCGGCGGCGTACTCGTCGTCGCCGATGTAGGCGCCGTCGCCGAGCCGGTCCTGGAGCGTCTTCTTCACGGCCTCGACGGTCTCGCCGCAGGTCGTGTAGCCGACGGCCCGCGAGCGGAGCTGCCGGGGATAGACCTCGTAGCCGTTGTAGGTGGCCATGTGCCCGCTCACGCCTCCCCGGCCGCCCGGCCCGGCCCGGACGCCGCGGGCGGCTGGGGAAGCAGCGCGGTCAGGTCGCCCTTCTCGCCCAGCACCTCGTCGTAGGCCATGCCCTCCGGCATGAAGGGCTCCATGATCTTCTGCATCTGCTCGGCGACATCGGAGGTGGCCTCGCCGATCAACGACATGATCGTCCGTGACAGCTCGCTGGGGGACAGCCTCCGGTACACGCGCGGGTCGAGGCTGAGGTCCTGCACCTGCCCGCGTGGGCCGACGACGACGGTCACCAGGCCGTCCTTGCTCTTGGCGGTGGCACCCACCTCGCGGAGGTCCTGTTGCATCTGCCGGAGCCGCTCGATCCGGCGTCCGTAGTCTTCCATGAGCCCTTCGAGTGACGCGCGCAGCTCCGCCCTCATGCGCCGGACCACCTCCGCTCGTGTGCCGACATGCCGTGCCTATAAGGAGTTTCCGGCTCTCCGTGTGGTTCCGCCATAACCGCCGTTATCTCCGCCCGGTCCGCCGATCCGGCTGATCCGAGCATAGGCCAATGACGATCTCCGTGAACGGTGAAGGCGCAGTCGCTAGCATCGGGGCGCGTGTCCTCTTTGTCCGCGCTGACCCTGCCCTGGAGGACCCTCCGGCTCGCGGGACGCTTCGTGGTGCCGCTCGCGCTCTGGTACACGGTCGGGCGGGCGCTGCGCTACGGGCTCTTCTACGTCGGCTACCGGTTCGGCCTGCACAACCCCGTCGTGCCGATCACCGTGCTCAGCCTCGTGGTGATGGTGAGCGTCGCCACGGCCGTGGCCATGGTGCACAGCGTCAAGAGCGGCCTGCCGGCGATCCGTGAGCTCGACGTCGCCGAGTCGATCGGGCCGTGGTCGGCGGAGGAGGACGAGAGCATCCTCCGTGTCATCGGCCGCACTGTGTTCCCCTTCATGGTGTTCTACCTGGCCTGGGGCTGGTTCACCGAGGACGCCAAGGCCCTCGAACGGTCCGCCTCGGGCCGCGGGTTCCTCACCGGCGGCCTGGACGGCCAACTCGCCGGCATGAAGCTCGTGATCGCGCTGTACCAGCACCTCTATATCGCGATCACGGCGACGGTGATCTTCTTCATTCTCAAGGACCTCTCGGAGCGGTGGCTGCTGCCCCGCATTCCCTCATCCGGTGGCCTGGTCGTCGCGTTCTGCGAGGTCAACTGGACGCTGTTCGGCCTGTTCACCGTCGACCGGCTGCGCGGCGACGCGTCCAACTGGGTGACCGGCCGGGCGCTGTGGGGCTGGATCGACGGCGGCGCGGCCGGCGACGTGCTGTCCCTGTGGCCGTACGTGAAGACCGGCGTGCTGACCGGCCTCATCTGGCTCGTCATCACCGGCCTGATCCTCGGCATCGACGCCGAGGACGAGGAGAAGATGTTCGGCGAGCACCGGGTCATGCGGAAGGTGGCCAAGGCCAGCGGCATCCACCGCCCGCACACGCCACGCGAGGTGATGACCCGGGAACTGCGCGAGAAGTGGGTGCCGGCCATCTTCGGGCTCCGGCTCGTCTTCAAGGCCGGCTTCCTGTCGTTCGCCGTGTTCGAGGTGCTCTATGCCGCGCTGGACCCACTCGGGGACCTCGCCAAGCGCGGCGTCTACCTGCTGCTCGGCCCGCACCCGCCGACCTGGTGGGACCTCCGGCTCGACCCCATCGACCTCGGCGTCGGCATGGTGCAGGAGATCCTGCGGATCTGCCTGCTCGCGGCGGCGTTCGAGCTGGTCGTGGCCCGCGTCAGTGCGCGAAGCGGTACCAGTGCTTCGGACCGGCCGCAAAACTCGACCCCAGGTGCATCTCCAGCACGACCGAGCCTGCCAGCCGCGCCGGAACATCCCCGGTGACGGTGATCTGCGTGGTCTGACCGGCGGCCGGCTCGGTGTCGCTGCCGCCGTCCGTGCCCGCCGTCCAGATGTGGCCCGCACGGTCGCGCAGCCGGAAGCCCACGTTGGCGGGATCCGCCTGCTTGGCCCCCTGCGCGTCCATCGGACGGACCTGCAGGAGCAGCCTGACGGTCACGGCGCCCGGCGTGAACGAACGGCCGCCGTCCGGGACCCGGCCGAGCAGGCGCCACTGGGTGTGGCCGAGCGTCGCCGTCGCGCCCCACGGCACCGTCGTCGTCGTGTCCTGCCCGCCGACCTGGTGCGCGTCGTCCAGCCACTGCACGGTGACCAGCCCCGGCAGCAGCACGGCCAGCGCGACCGCCTCCACCGTTCGCCGCGCCCGCGGGCCGAGACGTCGCCGGGGCGGGGCGCCGTCCGAACGGGTCTCCTCCAGGGTGTCCGGTGCGGGACCGACCGGCCGCCGGTCACGCCACCACGGGTTCTCGGCCGGCGAGCCGTGCCGTGCCCGCGGATCCCGCGGCTCCGCCGGTCCCTGCGGGGATGGCGGTGGCTGCGGCGGCGGCGGCCCCTGCGGGGGCGGGGGGCCGTGGGTCCCGGGAGGCGGGTGCGGGCCCGCGCCCGGGTACGGTCCCGGCCCGGCCGACGGCCACTGCGCACCGGGGTGCTGCGGCGGCGCGTACGGACCGGCGGGCGGTGGCCCGGACTGCGGCGACCCGTATGGCGGCGCCGGCGGGGGAGCGCCGGCGGCCCCGCCATACGGGCCCGGGGGCGCCTGACCGTACGGGGATGAGACGTACGGGGCCGGGCCGGGCGACGGCGTCC
>JBEHYF010000216.1:0-7479 GCA_048498315.1 Actinomycetota bacterium | reverse complement strand
AAGCCTGCACAACCAACCATCCGGACGTTCTCCCGGCCGCCACGCGACGCACGGCGCAGAGGGCGCCCACGGCACGGAGGCGGCGGATGGCGCGCGCACGTCGTACGGCGATTTGGCGGTGGCAGGCAGTATTGATGCGTGCGCCTCATCGACCGCCTGCCCTCAGGACCCTCAGGATCGGATCCCGACGTCGTCTTCGAAGCCTTCAGCGAGTGGGTCGGCGAGCGCGGCATCACGTTCTACCCGGCGCAGGAGGAGGCGCTGATCGAGGTGGTCTCCGGCTCGAACGTCATCCTGGGCACCCCGACCGGCTCGGGAAAGAGCCTGGTCGCGGCCGGCGCACACTTCGCCGCCCTCGCCCGGGACGAGGTCACGTTCTACACGGCGCCGATCAAGGCGCTCGTGTCGGAGAAGTTCTTCGGCCTCATCGAGATGTTCGGCAGCGAGAACGTCGGCATGATGACCGGCGACGCCACCGTCAACGCCGACGCCCCGGTCATCTGTTGCACCGCCGAGGTGCTGGCCGGCATCGCGCTGCGCGACGGCCCCGACGCCGACATCGGCCAGGTCGTCATGGACGAGTTCCACTTCTACGCCGATCCCGAGCGCGGCTGGGCCTGGCAGGTGCCGCTGCTGGAGCTGCCGCAGGCGCAGTTCCTGCTCATGTCGGCGACGCTCGGCGACGTGCGCCGCTTCGAGGAGGACCTCACCCGCCGTACCGGCCGCCCGACCGCCGTGATCACCTCCGCCGAGCGGCCCGTACCGCTCAACTACGAGTACCGCGTGACGCCGCTGCACGAGACCATCGAGGACCTGCTGCACGACCAGAAGGCCCCCATCTACGTGGTGCACTTCACCCAGGCCGCGGCCGCCGAGCGCGCCCAGGCGCTGACCAGCATCAACGTCTGCACCCGCGCGGAGAAAGACGAGATCGCGGCGTTGATCGGCGGGTTCCGCTTCACGACGGGCTTCGGCCGGACGCTGTCCCGGCTGGTGCGGCACGGCATCGGCATCCACCACGCCGGGATGCTGCCCAAGTACCGCCGTCTGGTCGAACGCCTCGCCCAGGCCGGGCTGCTGAAGGTCATCTGCGGCACCGACACGCTCGGCGTCGGGGTCAACGTGCCGATCCGCACCGTGCTGTTCACCTCGCTGAGCAAGTACGACGGGCACCGCGTGCGCCGGCTGCGCGCCCGCGAGTTCCACCAGATCGCCGGCCGCGCCGGCCGGGCCGGCTTCGACGTCGTCGGGTACGTCGTCGCGCAGGCGCCCGAGCACGTCGTCGAGAACGAGAAGGCGCTCGCCAAGGCCGGCGATGACCCGAAGAAGCGGCGCAAGGTCGTGCGCAAGAAGGCGCCGGAGGGCTTCGTCGGCTGGGACGAGGAGGTCTTCAAGAAGCTCATCGCCGCCGAGCCGGAGCCGCTGCAGTCGCGCTTCCGGGTCAGCCACATGATGCTGCTCAGCGTCATCGCCCGGCCCGGCAACGCCTACCAGGCGATGAAGAAGCTGCTCACCGACAACCATGAGGACCGCTCCCGGCAGCGCCGGCACATCTCCCAGGCGATCGCGATCTATCGCAGTCTGCTCGCCGGCGGCGTCGTCGAGCAGCTCGACGAGCCCGACGAAGAGGGCCGATACGCCCGGCTCACCGTCGACCTGCAGGATGACTTCGCGCTCAACCAGCCGCTGTCGACGTTCGCGCTCGCCGCGATCGAGCTGCTCGACCCGGCCACGCCGTCGTACGCGCTGGACGTGCTGTCGGTGATCGAGTCGACGCTGGAGGACCCGCGCCAGATCCTCGCCGCCCAGGAGAGCAAGGCCAAGGCCGAGGCGGTCGCGCAGATGAAGGCGGACGGCATCGAGTACGAGGAGCGGATGGCGCTCCTGCAGGACGTCACCTATCCCAAGCCGCTGGAAGACACCCTCACCGACGCGTACGAGATCTACCGGCGCGGGCACCCGTGGGTCGCCGACCACCCGCTCCAGCCCAAGTCGATCGTCCGCGACATGTACGAGCAGGCGATGACGTTCACCGAATACGTCTCGCACTACCAGCTCGCCCGCGCCGAGGGCATCGTGCTGCGGTATCTGGCGAGCGCGTACAAGGCGCTGCAGCAGACCGTGCCCGACTCGGTGAAGACCGACGACCTGCACGACCTGATCGAATGGCTCGGCGAGCTGGTCCGCCAGGTGGACTCCAGCCTGCTCGACGAGTGGGAGCAGTTGCGCAACCCGGCGGCGGAGCGGCCTGAGGAGATCGAGGAGCGGCCGGCGGCCGTCACCGCGAACGAGCGGGCGTTCCGCGTGCTGGTCCGCAACGCGATGTTCCGCCGCGTCGAGCTGGCCGCGCTGGAGAAGTACGAGGAGCTGGGCGCGCTCGACGGCGACGACGGCTGGGACGCCGACCGCTGGGCCGACGCGCTCGACGCCTACTACGAGGAGCACGACGAGATCCTGACCGGCCCCGACGCACGTGGCCCCAAGCTGCTGCAGATCGAGCGCGAGCCGGAGCTGTGGCGGGTGCGCCAGGTGTTCGACGACCCGGAGGGCCACCACGACTGGGGCATCAGCGCCGAGGTCGACCTGCGCGCCTCCGACGAGACGGGCCGCGCCGTCGTCCACGTGGTCGCCGTCGACCGCCTGTAAGCCGCGGCGCGGCGAGATGCGGACCGGGCGCTCCCGGACGCCGGCGCGCGGGCCTACGGCGGGGAAGGGCCCCGCGGCTCTCCCGCCCGCCGGCGCGTCGCATCGGCCGCGGCCGACTGGTGCAGGGCCGATGGGCACGCTCCCGCCCGCCGGCGCGCCGAATCAGCCTCTGCGCACCGCCTGGCGGACTCCACGGCGTGAGAACGCGCGGGCGCGGCACCGTATCGCCGCGGCCGGGAGTGCAGGGGGCAGGAGTCGAACCTGCACAGCGAATGCGGGCGGTTTACAGCCGCTTGGTCTCACCCATGACCAGGCCCCTGCGGGGTGATCGGAGGGAGTCGAACCCTCTCTTCCGGGATCACGACCCGGCGTGCGCTCCGGTACACCACGAACACCATGACGCCGCGCGGGCGCCGACGACCGGGCGCTCGCGCCCTGATCGCACCGGCGGCCGTCCCCGGCGGGCATGGCGCGGCTGACGACCGCGCGTTCTGCCGGTTCGGACGGCGCCGGATCGGTAGCGGAGGTCGGATTCGAACCGACGACCTGAGGCTTATGAGACCTCCGAGCACTCCGAGCTGCTCCACTCCGCCGTGGCAGCG
Organism: Actinomycetota bacterium; assembly: GCA_048498315.1. Classification (GTDB taxonomy): domain Bacteria; phylum Actinomycetota; class Actinomycetes; order Streptosporangiales; family Streptosporangiaceae; genus Actinoallomurus. The sequence goes on along the minus strand of JBEHYF010000216.1, from coordinate 4,231 downwards.
CAGGCGGGACTCGAACCTGCGAACACCGGGGTGAAGGCCCGGCGGCTCTTCCGGTTCGCCCGCTGCGCCGCGCTCCGCGAGAACCGGGCCGGCCCCCCTTGTCACGGCCATGCCCTCGCGGCGGTACCCCGTGCGGGAGTCGAACCCGCGATCTCCGGATCGAGAATCCGGCGTCTTCACCTGCTCGACCAACGGGGCGAGATCGGTTGCGCCGCCCGGGTTCGGAATCCCGGACCCGGCCGCTCAGAAGGCGGCCGCTCGTCCACTTGAGCCTGCGGCGACGCGGCGGCCGGCGTTCGTAGCCGGGCGCTCTGTCCGTTGAGCCATGGAGGTTCGGTGCGGCGCGCGCCGGCGACGGCGGCCCCGACGGGCACCGCCGCCCCTCGGCCCCGACCCGCGACCGGTACCGCCGCCCCTCGGCGCCGGCCCCCGACCGGCGCCGCCGGCGACCGCGCCGCAGTGCCTCCACCAGGAGTCGAGCCTCCGCCTTCGGAGGGTGGCGGTCTGTCCCCTGACCCATGGAGGCGCGCGAGACGCGAGGTCTCCGTGGACCAACCGGGATTCGAACCCGGAACTCCTCGGTGCAAGCGAGGCGTGATGCCGTTGTCACCATCGGCCCATATGAAGGCGGCGGGAAACCGCCTTCGCGCGTTCTGTCGCTGTGGAGTTGTCAATTCGCTCGTGTCCCCGCCCGCGAGAGGGGATCGCATGGGCGGCAGGAGTCGAACCTGCTTTCCGCCGGTTTTGGAGACCGGCCGCCTAACCGTTGGCTCACCCATAAGAAAAGGCCGCTGGGAGGGTTTCTCCGGCGGCCTCTGGATCAGGGCTGGACGCTCCTATCCAGAGAGCTCCGCGCGCTCGTAGCACCACGCGGCCAGGCCGTACGCCTGGGCGTGCCGCATGCCGCCGAGTTCGCGCTTCACCGAGTCGTTCCTTCCTCGTGCTTTCCGATGTCCCATCGTAGGGACGTGTCCCGCGGAATCAATCGATTTTTCTGCGGAGTGATCTACCTGGTCTGACGACGGACCGGTCGATGCGGTTTCATCAAGCTTCAACGCAGACGACGGCCGCCCGCATTCCGCCCTGCCGAGGGGGCATTTCGAATGCTCAGTCGAAGGGTTCGGCGTTCGCCCAGACCGTCTCGAAGGCGTAGCCGAGGAATTCGGCGAGCGCCGGGTGCTCGATGAGGACGTTCGTGGTGGAGGTGGATCCGGCGACCGGGTCGCGCAGGGACATGACCACGCGGGCGCCGTCGACGATCCACATGCGCATGGGGACGGAGCGGGCGATGCGCACCTGCTCGCCGGCGGCGGCGTACCGGCGGATGTCGGCGAGCTTGTCGGGCTCGTCGAGGGCGGCGCGCTCGTAGACGCAGCGGACGTGGCCGCCAGCGCGGGTGATGCGCCGGGTGGTGGCCAGGCCGCCGGGCGTCTCGTCGATGAGGTAGGGCAGCTTCGCCATGGCGAGGATCTCGTGCCGGGCCTCGGCCTGGATCTCCTCGATGCGCTCGTGGAGGACCTCGCGGTCGCGGAGCACCTCGACGTAGTCGAGCGGGTCGGTCTCGGCTCGGCCCTTGGACCAGGCGGGGACGAGCGCCTCGACGAGGCGGGCGGTGGTCTGCTCGAGGCGGCTGAACGAGGCGCGGTGCACGGCCATGAGGCGTTCGATGGCCGAGGCGGGGTCGACGGCGGTGTAGCGGGTGACGCGGCCGGGCAGCGCGCGGGCGAGGCCGCGTTCGGTGAGGCCGGCGAGCACGTCGTACACGCGCTGGCGGGGGATGCGCGACTCGCGGGCGAGCTGGGCGGCGGTGAAGCGCTCGCGGCTGATGAGCGTCGTGTAGGCCCGCGCCTCGTACCCGGTCAGGCCGAGGTCGACGAGCTCGCGGGACCAGGCCTCCATGTCCGCCACGCCCTCACGTTACCGAACGTGCTCACGATGCGCCCGCGCGGTTTTCACGGCCAGAAGTGGACAGAAGGGTCACGAGTAAGTAAAGGGATATTGCCGATCTTTGGGGCGGATCTTACCGTCCCAGTTCGACACCACTCGTCGTGGTGTCACTCCCCGCCGGTCGGGCCGTCGCCGCGCCGTTCCGTCCCCAGCGGACCGCGCCGCGCCGCCCGCTCTCTCGCCAGGAGGGACGAAGCATGTCACCCCCATCCTCCGCTCGACGCATGCCCCGGGCCCTTTCTCTCATGGCCGCTGCGTTCGCGCTGGCCGCCGGGTCCCTGACCGCCACGGCGGCGAACGCCGCCACCGGCTCCCCCGCCCACCGCACCGCCGTACGGCCCGCAGCGCGGGCGGCGGCGGTCAAGCGCGCTTGCGCGGCGCCGACGGCCAAGGGCCAGATGGCCTGCCTGGCATTGGTCCGCACGGACGTGACCCCCCGCAAGGGCATCCAGCCGAACCTGGCGCCGTCCGGGTACGGGCCGGCGGACCTGCAGAGCGCCTACGCCCTGCCCTCGTCCTCCGCGGGGTCGGGCCAGACGGTCGCGATCGTCGACGCCTACGACGACCCGAACGCCGAGTCCGACCTGGCCACGTACCGGTCGCAGTACGGCCTGCCGCCGTGCACGACCGCGAACGGCTGCTTCAAGAAGGTCAACGAGAACGGCGGCAGCAGCCTCCCGTCGGCCGACGCCGGCTGGGCGGAGGAGGAGTCGCTGGACCTCGACATGGTCTCGGCGGTCTGCCCGAACTGCCACATCCTGCTGGTGGAGGCCAGCCAGCCGACGATGGACGACCTGGGCACGGCGGTCAACACCGCGGTGAACCTGGGCGCGAAGTTCGTGTCCAACAGCTACGGCGGCTCGGAGGACTCCAGCGACACGTCCTCCGACTCGGCGTACTTCGACCACCCGGGCGTGGCGATCACCGTCTCGTCGGGTGACAGCGGGTACGGCGCCGAGTACCCGGCCGCGTCCCGGTACGTGACGGCGGTCGGCGGCACCTCGCTGTCGCGGGCGTCGAACTCCCGCGGCTGGAGCGAGACGGCGTGGAGCGGTGCCGGCTCGGGCTGCTCGGCCTACGACGCCAAGCCGTCGTGGCAGACCGACACCGGCTGCTCCCGGCGCACGATCGCGGACGTGTCGGCGGTGGCCGACCCGAACACCGGCCTGGCCGTGTACGACACCTACGGCGGGGTCGGCGGCTGGGTGGTCGTCGGCGGCACCAGCGCGTCCGCGCCGCAGATCGCGGCCGTGTACGCGCTCGCGGGCACCCCGGCGGCCGGCACCTACCCGGCGTCATACCCGTACGCGCACCCGAGCGCGCTCAACGACGTCACCTCCGGCAGCAACGGCTCGTGCAGCCCGTCCTACCTGTGCAGGGCGGGCGCGGGGTACGACGGCCCGACCGGGCTGGGCACGCCGAACGGCGTCACCGCCTTCGGCGGCTCCGGCGGCGGTGGCGGCAACACCGTGACGGTGACCAACCCGGGCGACCAGTCCGGCACGGTCGGCACCCCGGTGAGCCTGCAGATCCACGCGACCGACTCGGCGTCGGGGCAGACGCTGACCTACAGCGCCACCGGGCTGCCCGCGGGCCTGTCGATCAACGCCTCGACGGGCCTGATCTCCGGCACGCCGACCACGGCCGGCACGTACAACGTGACGGTCACGGCGCAGGACACCACCGGCGCGTCCGGCTCGGCGTCCTTCACCTGGACGATCAGCGGGTCGGGCGGCGGCTGCTCCGCTCCGGGCGACAAGGTGGGCAACGGCGGCTTCGAGAACGGCACATCACCGTGGACCACGACGTCGGGCGTCATCTCGGCGAACGGCAGCGGTGAGACCGCCCACTCGGGCACCCACTTCGCCTGGCTCGACGGGTACGGCACCACGCACACCGACACCGCGAGCCAGTCGGTGACGATCCCGTCCGGCTGCACGGCCACGCTCACCTTCTGGCTGCACATCGACACCAGCGAGTACACCACCAGCACCGCCTACGACAAGCTGACGGTCAAGGTCGGCGGCACCACCGTCGCCACTTACTCCAACCTCGACGCGGCCTCCGGGTACACCCAGAGGTCGTTCGACGTGTCGTCCTACGCCGGGCAGACGGTGACGCTGTCCTTCAGCGGCACGGAGGACTCCAGCCTCCAGACGAGCTTCGTCATCGACGACGTGGCTCTGAACGCCTCCTGACCGGCCGGACCGCACAGACGGTCAACGGCGACGAGGGGCCCCGGGGGGTTCTCGCGTGGGCCCCTTCCTGCGGGAACACCCACGAA
>JBEHYF010000215.1:0-7535 GCA_048498315.1 Actinomycetota bacterium | reverse complement strand
GCTGCGCCTGGTGCGGACATAACCGGAGTTCAAGGTATGCCGCCGGTAATGGACGAAGTCGCATATCTGACTGAGGTATCCCGGCAGTTCGTTCGTCTCATGAACCGCTCGGCCATCTGATCGACGAGCCGCCGCCTCCGCGACTGGCGGGTCATCACCGTTCCAGGTCGGCCGGGTCTTAAGGTCCGGCTCAGGGCTTGAAGCTCAGCGCGAGCGCCGGGCACATCTCGATCGCCTGCTTGGCGTCCTTGAGCAGCCGGCTCGGCACCGGTTTGCCTGCGACGACCGGGAAGCCGTTCTCGTCCAGGCGTACCATGGCCGGCAGCAGGTAGCCGCACAGGCCGTGCCCGGCGCAGCGGGTCCAGTCGACGGTCAGGTGCAGCCCGGTGTCCTCCGGCTCCTCGTCGGCGGTGATGACCTCCTCGCCGTCGATCGGCAGGAGCCCGCGGACCGGCCGCCCGCACGTGCCGCGCGCCCGGTGCACCGCGACGTCGTCCTGGAACACCCGCAGCGCCGAGGTGATGAACCGCGCCGTGCCGTCCGGGTGGTGGCACACCCCGCGGCCCTTCACGGTCTCGGTGCCCTCGTGCACGGCGGACAGCGCCTCGTCGGTCGAGTCTCCGGCCGCGAGCGCCCGCAGCGACCGGGCGATGGCGGGCAGCCCGAGGCGGCACGGACCGCACTGCTGCGCCGATTCGGCGCCCATGTACACCGCGACCCGCGCGACCTCGCCGAGCGGGCACACGTCGGGGGACAGCGGCAGGATGATGCCGGCGCCCAGGCTCGCGCCGGCGCGCCTGATGTCCTCGCGGGACAGCAGCGCGCGCCGCGCGGCCTCCGCGTCGAGCCAGGCACCGTGGTAGCCGCCGATCAGCACGCCCTGGCCGACGTCGGCGAGCGCCTGGTCGAGCACCTGCACGAGCGGGGTGCCCGTGGGCGCCTCCACGACGACCGGACGTCCGCTCGGACCCCACACCGACGTCAGCACGGTGCCGGGCTCCCGCTCGGTGCCGATCGCCGCGTACCGCTCGGAGCCGAGCTGGGACAGCAGCCCGAGCTGTGCGAACGTCTCGGCGTTGTTCAGCAGCGTCGGCAGCCCGTCGACGCCGCGCTCGGCGGCCCGCACCTTGCGGCCGGGCGGCAGCGCCGGACGGCCGTTGACGCCGTTGACGAGGGCACCGCCCTCGCCGGTGACGAACCGCTCGGGCAGTTGCACGATGCGCACGAAGTCGCCGAGCCGGCTCTCGGACACCGCGCTGCGGATGGAACGGCCGGGCGCGCCGGGATCGGTGATCGCGATGACGACCTCGCGGGCGCCGAGCGCCAGGGCGGCGAGCATCGCCCCGTCGAGGATCAGATGCGGGACGCGCGTCAGCAGCAGCTTGTCCTTGGTGCTGGCGGGCTCACCCTCGGTGGCGTTGACCAGCACGACCGTCTGCGCGTCGCGGCGCCGCGCCGCCGTCTCGACGGCCTTGATCTTGCGGGCGAAAGGGAACGCGGCACCACCCCTGCCGCGCAGGTCGACCCTCTCGGCGAGCGCCACCAGCTCGCGCAGGCTGCGCCGCCGGAACTTGCCGTGCAGCTCCCGGTGGGCCGTCTGGTCGATCCGCTGCAGGCGGTCGAGACCTCGGCCGAGCCGCGGCGGGTTGATGCAGCGGTACTCGATCACCGGCGGTTCCCGATCCAGTTGCCGGCCTCGGCCCGCAGCGAGGACCAGAACTCCTCATCCGGAATGTCGTTGATGTCGTCGGAGCTGCGGCGGGCGGTCGACTCGCTGGGCACCGCGCGGAACTCGCCCGTGGCCTTCCGGCCGCCGAACATGCGCCGCTCGCGGATGATGCCCGGCACGCGGCTGATCACCATGAACATGACGACGAAGAAGCACACGATGTAGCTGTAGGTCACCCACGGGCCCATGACGGGCCGCCCGGCCTTCAGGCCGTGGAACATCGCGATGACCCACATGACGTACGCCGACACGTGCAGCGCCCGCCACATCCAGGGCCGGCTGTTGCCGATGAACCGGGCCCGGACGACGCCGGTCGCCGTGATCAGGACCAGCATGTCGCCGGCGATGGTGCCCAGGCCGATGTAGAAGACGCGGCCGTGCGCGCCGACGAACGGCAGGAACGCGTCGAGAACGCTCGCGTGGGCCTCCATGACCTTCAGCACGATGTGCGTCACCAGGAAGCCGACGGCCATGACCGCGCTCGCGCGGTGCGCGCCCTGCCAGAGGATGCGCAGCCGGATCGGCAGGCCGCGCAGGGAGGTCACCGAGCCGGCGAACACGGCGGCCGTCGCCGACAGGAGGCAGAAGACGCCGACGTAGAACTCCAGGAAGGAATGGATCTGGTCCACCACCGGCCTGGCCGCGGGGGTCGCGCCGACGATGAGCACGACCACGACGAGGACCAGCGTGATCAGCATCGTGGGCCGACCGGCTCCGCGTCTTCGCGTCGCGGGGCCGGCCACGCGCGTTCGCTCGGTGCGCCGCGCGCCGCGGGGACGCGCGAACGTCTCGTTACCGGTTGCCATTCGGATTACCCCCGGGGTTGGGAAGCGGCGGGGTTGTTGCCCGCGGGGTTGCCGTTGCCCTTGTTCTTGGCGTTGTTCTTGGCGTTGCCTCCTGGGTTGCCGGTGAGCGGGCTCGTCGTGGGGAGCGGGACGGCGACCGGCCCGAAGTTCAGCAGCGGGTTGCCCGCGTTGACCCGCAGCCCGGCGCGTTCGGCGAACATCTCCGCGTCCGTCTGGTGCAGCGTCCAGCCGCCGATCTGCACCTGGTCGAGCGGGAGCCCGGTGCTCGCGTTGCATACCGCGAACCGGACCATCCGCTGCTCCGCCGGCCCGCCGCCGCAGGCCTGCTCGGTGCCGGTCTGCCCGAGGTAGTCGCCGCGCTTGACGGCGCTGCCGTCGGCCACGCGGGTGACGTCGCTCATCTGGTAGTACTCGGTCGCCAGCCCGTTCGGGTGGATGATCAGGATCAGCCCGTGCCCCGGGCTGGACGAGCACAGCCGGTACAGCCGCCCGTCTCCGGCGGCGAGGACGCGCCGGTCACCGCCGTCGAACCCGGACGTGCCGGTGTCGGTGGACAGCAGCGACCACGACTGGCCGACCGCCCACGGCAGCATGAGGCCGGCGTCACCGGTGACCCGGGCGACGGCGTTGTACCGCGTCAGGGTCGTGCGCTCCGCGGTGCTCACCACGGACGTGGGCGCCTGCCGGAGCAGGGTCTCGAACTCCCGCGTGCCGGTCAGCGCGACCTGCCAGCCGGTCCTCGTCATGTGCGCGAGGTACAGGGAGGAGTCCGGCATGGAGGTCATGCCCTTCGGCTGCGGGATCGCCTCGGTGCCGAAGGCCCAGGTGTGCCGGCGGTCGATCCGGCTGACCCGGACCACCGGGTGCGCGACCGGGACGGGCCCGTACTCCTTGCGCACGACCTTCGCGCGCTCGGTGAGGGCGACCTTCTGCACCGTGCGGCTGAGCAGCGTCGCCGGCGTCACCTGCGGCGGCTGCGTCGCGCGGCCGGCGGCGCGGGCATGCGGGGACGCCTTGCCGGGGGAGCGGACGGGGCGCGGGTCGCCCATGGGCCGGTGCGCGGACGAGGGCAGAACGGCCTGCTCGACGATGGCGACCAGCGCCAGACCGACGAGGATCACGATCGCCATTCCGATGGCGGATATGCGGTTGGCCAGCGACAGCACGAATGCCCTACTGTCCGGCGAGCCAAGCCGTCCGTTCTTTCGGTGCCGCCTCGGCATCGACCTGCCTCTCCAGACGTCGACCGGATTGCTCGAAACCGGATGCGAGAGGGAGTGTAGGGCCTTATGAGGATTTAGATCACCGAAAGCCGTAAAAACGTCTGATGACGGGCGACCCTCGCGGAGAGATAGCAGGCGATCACGATTCGCTGCCGATTCCCGATGGGACCAGGGCGGACGCCTGATCTGCGGGGCCAGCGGACGGGCTGATCGGCGCCGTTTCGGGAAGTGAAACGGGCGGGGTGGCAATTCCCTGGCCGCTTAGACGTCATGAACCGGTAATAGTCCGGAAGCGGTCCGTGGCGAAACGCGGCGCCAAAAGCCGTGATCCCGCCGTTCCGCGCCGACCGCGGGTCACGATCCGTAACGCGATCGCCGCTCATCGTTCGACGGGCCGTCCGCGAGCGAAGGAACGCACGCGGACGGCCCGATGACCTCCGGCCTCAGCGAGCCGGAACCGTCGTGCCCGGCAGGTTCCAGCCGGTGAGCCCGACGACCGGAGCCGCGCCGCGCAGATCGGCCGCGCGGTACCGCGCGGTCAGCGTCCGGCTCTGGCCCGGCCAGAGCGTGACGTCGTCGTCGCTCCACAGGATCGGCAGCACCTGGTCGTCGCCGCCCAGCCTGCGGCCGTCCGGCGTGCCGCGGCGCACGTCGGCGCGGGCGAACACCGCCGGCACCGGACGCGTGCTCATGTTGCGGATCGTCACGGTGGTGACGTCGTCGGCACCCTCCCGGCGGGTGGTGGCCGACACCCGCACGGTCGCCTGCGGCAGGCTGCGCAGGCCGGACAGGTCGGCGTACCCGCCGGACCGGAAGGCGGCGCCGTGGCCCTGGCCGAGCGTCCTGGACCAGTCGATCGCGTCCGGCTCGGTCGACAGCCAGTAGACGTTGCGGCTCACCGTCGCGCCGTGCCCGGTCAGCGTGAGCTCCAGGAAGTACGTCTTCGAGATGCCGGCCGGCACCTTGGGCGTCAGCACCGTGCGCACGTCCTGGGTTGCCAGCGCCGGCACCGCCGCCCGGCCGGTGGAGCGCACCGTGCCGTTCATGTCGATGACGCGCGCCCGCGCCGACAGGCCGGACTGCGTCTCTCCGGTGAGGTTGACGACCTTGACCGAGCCGTCGCCGTAGTCGTACATGATGTGCACCGGCTCGCCGGCCTTCTTCGCGCCGAAGTAGACGCCCGGCTGGTCGAAGTCGTCGTTGTACAGGTTCCACTGCAGCGACGGCCAGGCCTTGTTCATCATCCAGTAGATGACGCCGGTGCTCGGGTCGGCCGGGTCCTTGGAGTGCCCGAGGTAGGCCTCGAACTGGGCGCGGGTGACCTCGTAGCCGCCCATCTGCGCGATCTTCTCGTACGTGGCCTCGTCGGACCAGGGTCCGTAGCGATTCCACAGCGCGGTGTTGTACGTGCCCATCCGGCCGGTGCGGGTGTAGTCGTTGTACGGGCGGACATGGAAGATGTTCCGCCCGGCCGCGAGCCCCTGCGCGGTGGCCGGGTCCCAGATCTGCTTCTGCTGGGCCGGGGTGAGGAAGCGGTTCAGCGAGTCCTGGGTCGGCACGGTGTTGCCGGCGCTGGTCTCGGTGTCGAAGCCCCAGGCGCTGCCGGCGTTGGTGTACGTCGGGTCGCTCTGGTCGGCGGTCTGCGGCCCGGTCGCCCACCAGTACTCCGGCGGCACGTAGTTGTAGGGGCCCTCCTTCGAGCCGGAGTAGCCGAGCTGCGGCGACGACTTGTACTCGGCGGAGGAGACCTGCGGCACCTGCCAGTCGGCGGCCGCGAAGGCCTTCAGGTAGATGGCCTCCTTCGGTCCCTCGGGCGCCTCGTCGCTGCCCTGGTAGAACACGAACACGCTCGGGTGGTCGCGCAGCCGCTGCGCGACGTGCAGCGCCTGGTTCGCCGCATTGGCCTTCAGCATGTCGGGCCAGCCGCTGATCGGCGTCTCGGCGCGGTCGCAGCACTGCCAGCCGGGCATGGCCAGGATGCCCTCGCGGTCCATCTGCGCGAACATGTCGTCCGGCGGCAGGTTGCCCTCGAACCGCAGCGCGTTCAGGCCCATGTTCTTGATGTAGGAGAGCTGGTCGTGGATGTTCTGCGGCGAGTACCGCAGGAACATGTCCGGCGACCAGCCGCCGCCGCGGATCACCAGCGGCACCCCGTTGATCACGAACTGCCGGTACCCGTGCGAGGCGCGCGTCTTCCCGGGCACGACCGTCGTCAGGTGCGAGGTGACGGTGCGGATGCCGAAGTCCTCGCCGCCGGTGTCGGAGACCCGGCCGTTCACGCGGACCGTGGCCGCGAGGTGGTAGAGCGGCTGCCCGCCGAGCTGGTACGGCCACCAGACGGCGGGATGGACGACGTGCAGCCCGGGCACCTGCGCTCGCGTGAGGGTGACCGTCCGCGTCGTGCCCGCCGGCACGGTCACCGTCGTCCGGAACGGGATGCGGGTGGCGCCGTGCCCGATCGTGCCGGCCAGCTCGGCGCGCTGGGCGGAGGAGGTGTCGTTGCGCAGGTCGGCCTTGACGGTCAGATCCGAGAAGCTCATGCCGCCTGCGTTGGCCTGGTTCACGTGCAGGTTCCGCAGCGACACCGGGCCGTCCTGGGCGAGCTCGGGCGCGAACTGCAGCCCGGTGTTCCGGTCGGGCGCGGCCGGGCTCCAGTCGAGCTGGCTCAGCGTGAGCAGCTTCTTGGAGTCGTTCTCTGAGATGTCCAGGGCGATCGCGTTGGCGCCGTCCCGCACCTGGCGGGTGATGTCGTACTCGTTCCGCGAGTAGGCGCCCTGGAGCTGCGACCGGCCGGCGATCTTCGTCCCGTTGACCCACAGGTCGGCCGTGCCGACCACGCCGTTCATGATCAGGAACGTGTGGCTGTCCTTGCGCGGATGCAGCGTGAGTTGCTCGCGGTACCACCAGTTCGCGGCGAACTGCGCGGTGGGCACCTTCGCGAGGTTGTCGGAGTAGAAGATGTCCGGGTAACGGCCGTTCTCCAGCAGGCCGGCCATCAGCGTCCCGGGCCGGCTGATCGGCAGCCAGCCCGTCGCCCGGTAGTCCGGGCGGGAGATCACGGCGCCGTCGTGCCTGGCGGTGGCCGACGACTGGATCCGCCAGCCCGAGATCAGCTTCGAGGTGCCGATGGTGCCGGCGGAGATGGTCGCGGCGGCCGGACGCCCGGCGGCCGGTGCGGACGCGGCTGCAGGGGCCTGCGCCCCGGCGGCCGGCACGATCGTGGCGGCGAGCAGCGCGCCGATCACCAGGATGGGATAGTGCGGCCTCGGCCCGGACACGGCACCTCCTAAAGATCGTGGAACGTAACCATGGGTCCTTCGGAGGGAGAATTCGTAAATCACGCTAACAATGGCCGGAACACGCCCTCCTCGGCAGTGTCCCGTGCCCGGGCGTGCGCCGCGCCGCCGCGCGGGTCCGTCCTACCCGCAGGGTATGTGACCTGCTGTGACGCACCTTCGTGACCGGTCACCGAACCGCCGGGTGGGGCGCGGACGCGCGTTCCGTGGCGCGCCGAGATGGTGCGCACTCCTCGCGGCGCTGCCGGGGGATGCGCCGTCGCGCCCGCCGCCGGAAACGCTGTCCGGTCCGCCGCCACGGCGCCGGCCGTCCGGCGCACCGTGGTGATCGGCCGCTCCCTGCGGAACCGCCCGATCACCGCGGTCGAGCTGGGGAACCCCTCGATCCTGCGCGCGGGCCCGCCCCGGCCGCGACCGCTACGCCGCGGCCGTACGGGGGCAGCCGGCCGGTGTGGCTGGCCGGCCGGCGCTCCAGCACCCG
>JBEHYF010000214.1:0-7547 GCA_048498315.1 Actinomycetota bacterium | reverse complement strand
CAGACCCGCGGTCGGCTCGACGGTGGCGGCGACGTCCGGCCGGGCGCGCTCCCCGGCGGCGGCCAACGCGGTGTTGAGCTTGGCACCGAACCTGCTGAGCGAGGCGAAGACCTGGTCCTGGACGTCACGCAACGTGCCGGCGAGCAGGGCCGGGTCGGGCAGTGGCTCCTCGGCCGAGCCGACGTTCGCACGCAGATCCTGGAGCGCGGTGTTGAAGGCGGTCGTCACGTGCCGCGCGAGATCCGCCGGGGAGAGCCGCTTGGCCTTTGCGTCGATGGTGAGGGACAGCGTCGGGCCGGGCGACGCGGCCGCCTCGACCATGCCGTCGGCGGCGACGCCGGAACCCCGCGGACCGTCATCGCGATCCCGTGCCCCAGCCCCCGCCGGACACGCCGTGGGGTGGACACCGATGCCGTCCACCCGGCTCACGGTGAACATCTCATACGAGATCCGACCCGCCACACATTAGCGCACGGGATCGTTAAGATCCGTCAATCCGAACGACCGCCCGGACGGCGGCGTCAGGCCGCGGCTCCCGCGAGAGCGTGGACGGTGACCGCCCCCCGCCCTCCGGGAGATCTCCTCTACATATGTGTTGCGACGACCGGTTGGATCCGCCACCGGCGCGACGGCCGCAACGGAGGCCTGCGGGGCCGGCGGCGAGGCCGGACGGATGCCTGGGCCGGCGGTTCCCGTCAGAGGCCGGCGCAGGCGAGCGCGCGCCGGTAGGCCTCGGCCTGCTGCTGCTCCGACCCCGTCTCCGCCAGCAGCCCGGCGAGCTCGAACCAGCCCTGCGCGGCCTCGCGCGACGGCTCCATCCGGCTGAGAACCTCCATCGCCCGGCTCAGCGACTCGCGTGCCTCCTTCGGCCGGCGCATCCGCAGCTGCGCCTGCCCGCGTACGATCAGCGCGCCGGCGGTGGCCGGCCGCGGTTCGCCGTCACCGAGCAGATCGAGCGCCTCGGCCGTGCGCTCGGCGGCGCGATCCGGCTGACCCATCGCGAGTTCGGCGCGGGCGAGTTCGACCAGGCACCAGGCGATGTCGATCTTCCCCGCCGACGAAGCGGTCAGCTCCCGCATGGCGCGCTCCAGCTCCGCGCGGGCGCGCTCGGCCTGCTGGGGCCTGGCGAGGAGCAGGAGGGTGCCGTACTCGCACCGCAGGCGGCTCAGGTTGCGCTGGTCGGCGGCCTCGCCGAGGTTGGCGAGGGCCCGCTCCCCGAAGGTCACCGCCGCGTCGAAGTCCGCCTGGTATTTGGCGACGATGGCGGCCTCCCAGTAGGCGGCCATCCGGGCGACCGGGCTGCCGAGGGCCTCGGCGCGATCGACGAGCCGTTCGGTGAGCTGCCGCGCGCTGACCAGGTCGCCGCGTTCGAGATAGGCGCCGACGAGCGTCGCGCCGAGCTTGACCGTCTCGTCGGTCCAGGGGCGGTTCTGTTCCGTCGCCCCGGCGAAGGCGCGCTCGCCGGTGGCCGCGCTCGCCGCCAGGTCGCCCCGTTCCAGATGGCAGCGCACCATCGCGATGTGCAGCTCGATCCACTGTTCGGTGTCGTACTCGGGCGACAGGGCGGCGGCGAGGGCCCTGAACTGCTCCAGGGCCTCCTCCAGACCGCCGGAGGCCTCCAGCGCGAGGGCGTATCCCATGCGCGCCCGGCGCTGCAGGTCGGGCAGGGCGGGCAGTTCCGGGTCGTCCAGCAGCTCACGGAAGTGGTCGCGCGCCTCGGCCGCCTCACCGTTCTGCAGCGCGATCTCGGCGTACTGCAGCGTCGTGCGCATCCGTTCCTGCGTCGCCTCGTCGATGCCGCTGGACAGGTACGAGGGAGAGCAGCCGAGCTTACGGGCGAGCAGGCGCAGAACGTCCGGCGTCGGCGTGCGCTTTCCGCTCTCGATCAGTGACACGTAGCTGTCGGACAGCTCCGGAAGGGCGAGCTGCGCCTGTGACATGCCCTTACGGATGCGTGACAACCGGATTCGCTGACCGAGCGTTGCTTGACTATCCACGTTTACCCGCTTTAACTCTAGAAACTGACCAGCTTCACATGGAGGTGTTGATTCTCATGGCCGGTATCAAGAAGGCGCTGGCGGTAGTCGTCGTCACCGCGGCGGCCGTTGTGCTGTCACCCGGGACACCCCCGGCGATGTCGGCTCCCACCAGCAGCGGAAGCACCGTCTCCGCCGACACGCTGCACTGCTGCTGACGCTACCTCCTTTAGAAAGGATAGTTTTCCCCCGCCCGTTATAGAAGACCCTTCGACGACATACCGGGCCGCGCGATCCGGAGGTTCTGACACAACCGGAAAGCGCGGCCTGGTGCGTCCGCACACCCACCGCCGTGCCGATTTCACGATCTTTCCCTCCACGTCCGGCTCCGGCCATGCCCAGACGACCCGCGCCCACCGCCCGCAGCGCCCGCCGGGCTCCCCGGCGCGGCACGAGCGTGCCGATCGTCCGTCGCCCGCGTAGCCCCTCCGCAGGCGCACGCCGCCAGAACCCGCCCGTCCCGGGTGACCGGACGCCCGCCACGACACGCACGCCGGCCGCAGTGACCGCATGCGGGGCACCGCGACCGCACGCCGGGCGCGCCGACGCTGCCCGGAAGAGCCGCCGACCCTCTGACCAGGCGGGACCGTTATAGATGTACCGGCGCATCCGAAACAGGGCACGAGCGGCTAGTCTGCCCGCGTCCCCCTTTTCGACCCAATGTCGCCCATATGATCAAAAAGGGTCGCCCCACCCCCTGAACGGAGCACCAATGACCATGCGGCTGGAGACCGCAGGTCCCGCGAGTCCCGCGGGTCCCCTCGACCGCTTCTTCGAACTGTCGGCGCGGCGGACGACCGTGGCGCGCGAGGTACGCGGCGGCGTCACGACGTTCGTGGCGATGGCCTACATCATCCTGCTGAACCCGATCATCCTCGGCGGCGCGCACGACGTCACCGGCGCGAGGCTGTCGATCCCGCAGCTCACCACCATGACGGCGCTGGCCGCCGCGGTATCCACGGTCATCATGGGCCTGGCCGGCAACGTGCCGCTGGCGCTGGCGTCCGGCCTCGGCATCAACGCGGTGATCGCCTTCCAGGCCGCGCCGCACATGACCTGGCCGCAGGCCATGGGCCTGGTCGTGCTGGAGGGCGTCATCATCGTGGTCCTCGCCGTCACCGGGCTGCGCGAGCGGATCATGAACGCCATCCCGCTCCCGCTCAAGCACGCCATCGCCGCCGGCATCGGCGCCTTCATCGCCCTGATCGGGATGGTCGACGCGGGCTTCGTCAGCTCGGGCGAGGGCACGCCCCTCACGCTCGGCAAGGGCGGTCATCTGGCGGGCTGGCCGGTCGTCGTGTTCGTCGCCGGGCTGCTGCTGATGATCGTGCTGTACGTGCGGCGGATCCCGGGCGCGATCCTGCTGAGCATCATCGTGGCGACGGTGCTCGCGGTGGTCATCAACGCGGCGACGACGATCCCGGCCGCCGTGTGGGGAACCGTCGTGCCGAAACTGCCGTCACGGCTGGTGTCGGCGCCCGACTTCGGGCTGTTCGGCAAGGTCGACGTCTTCGGCGGGTTCGGCCGCGCCGGCGTGCTGACCGCCGTCGTGCTGCTGTTCACGCTCGTGCTGTCGGGGTTCTTCGACGCCATGGGCACGATCCTGGGCCTCACGGACGAGGCCGGGCTCATCGACGCGAAGGGCAGGGTGCCCCGGCTCGGCCGCATCCTCGCCGTGGACGGCCTGTCCGCGATCATCGGCGGGGTGTCGAGCGCGTCGGCGGGCACCGTGTTCGTCGAATCGGCCGCGGGCATCGGCGAGGGCGCGCGCACGGGCCTGTCCAACCTCGTCACCGGGCTGCTGTTCGCGCTCACGCTGTTCCTCACGCCGATCGCGAGCGTGGTGCCCGCACAGGCCGCCGCGCCCGCGCTGGTCATCGTGGGGGCGTTGATGATGACGCAGGTGGTGCGGATCGACTGGTCGCACCTGGACATCTCGATCCCGGCGTTCCTGACGATCGTAATGATGCCCTTCACCTACTCGATCACCAATGGGGTCGGTGCCGGCGTCGTCGCCTACACGTTGGTCCAGACGGCCCGAGGCCGGTGGGCGGGTTGGCTGCTGTGGATCATTTCGATCGTCTTCGCGGCGTACTTCGGCATCAACGTCATCGAGCGGCTCTTCGGCATCTCGTGATCGCCCGGCGAGCTCACGCCCGGCATCCTGTGCGGCGGGTTCGAGTGCGACGACGATGAGGCGGCCGAGCGCCGCCGGATCGCCGGCCGGAGGAGCGCGGCGAGCGTGGCCGGCCGGGACGGCCGGCCACGCTCGCCCGCTGCGGCGCCTGGGCGTGGGCAGATATCGTTAGGACTCTGGTGCGCCGGGAAGTCTGGTCGGCTCTGTCGTTTCCATACTGCTAGCGAAGGCAGGGTCGTGGCGGACGTTCAGTCATTCGGATCGGCCATCCTGCTCGTCGCGGTCGTCGGGACGATCGCCGTCCTGTCCAACCGCCTCGGCGAGCGCGTCCGCGTCCCCGCCCCGGCGATCTTCCTGCTGTGCGCGGCGGTCGCCTCCGACCTGTGGACCCCGCTGGCCCGCGTGCCGATCCCGACGGTCGAGCAGATCGTGACCGTCGCGCTGGCAGTGATCCTGTTCGACGGCGGGTTGAACATCGGGTGGCGCCGGTTTCGCTCGGCGGCCGGGGCGACCGTGTGGATCGGTGTCGCCGGCACGCTCGTCACGGCGGCGGCGGTGGCGGTGCCGGCACACTACGCGCTCGGCATCGACTGGCGGATCTCGCTGCTGCTGGGCACCGCGCTCGCCCCGACGGACCCGGCGGTGGTGTTCTCGGTGCTGGGCCGCCGCGAGATCGCCGGCCGGACCGGCACGCTGCTGGAGGGCGAGTCGGGCGCCAACGACCCGGTCGGCATCGCGCTGCTCGTGGCGCTGCTCAGCGCGACCGGCGGCGGCATGTCCGCGGCCGGCCACGTGGCCGTCCAGTTCGTCGCGCAGATGGTGATCGGCGCGGGCGTCGGCGTGCTGGGCGGGATGCTCCTGCTGGTGTTCATGCGGCGGGTGCCGCTGCCCAGCGAGGGCCTGTACCCGCTGCGGGTACTGTTCGGCGCCCTGGCGATCTACGGGCTGGCCACGGTGGCGGACGGATCGGGTTTCCTCGCCGTCTTCACCGCCGGAATTCTTCTCGGCGACGAGCGCGCGCCCTACAAGCGGGAGATCGAGCGGTTCCACGCGTCGCTGGCGAGCCTCGCCGAGATCGTCGCGTTCACCATGCTCGGCCTGACGGTCAGCCTCCGCGACCTGCCCGACGGCGGGGCGTGGTGGATCGGGCTGGTGCTGGCGGTCGCGCTGGCGTTCGTCATCCGGCCGCTGTTCGTGGGCGTGCTGCTGTGGCCGGTGCGGCTGCGGCGGGGCGAGCGGATCTTCGTGCTGTGGACCGGGCTGAAGGGCGCGGTGCCGATCCTTCTCGGCACGTTCATCGTGCAGGCCGGCGTGCCGGGCGCCCACCGGGCGTACGAGATCATCTTCGTCGTCGTGGCGTTCTCCGTGATCGTGCAGGGCGGCCTGATGCCGACCCTCGCCCGGCGCCTGCGCATCCCGCTGCGGGTGGTCGAGCCCGAGCCGTGGAGCCTGGGCGTGCGGTTCCAGGAGGAGCCCGAGGGCCTGTACCGCTACCGGGTGAAGGCAGGGGCGGCCGCCGACGGGATGACCCTGGACGACCTGCCGTGCGGGGAGGACGTCTGGGTGAGCTTCGTGATCCGCCGGGGCCGCCTGCTGCCCGTCCACGGGGACACCCGGCTGCGGGCGGGCGACGAGGTGATCGTCCTGGCCGGGGAGAGCCCTCCGGAGCTGGCGGACTGCTTCACCCGCAGAGCGGAGCCGCCCCGTCACGACTGACACTGTGTCAGCAAGCTTGGCCATGGCCATACATCGTGCCGCCACCTCCATGGTCGGTCGCCCGTCACCCTGGGGTAAGGAAAATCCTGAAGGAGGCAATGGTGAAGGTCGGCGTCCCTCGCGAGATCAAGGTCCACGAATACCGGGTGGCGATCACGCCCGCGGGCGTGCACGAGCTGGTCCGGCACGGCCACGAGGTGCTCATTGAGCGTGGCGCCGGCACCGGCTCATCGATCCCTGACGAGGAGTACATCGCCGCCGGGGCGAAGATCCTGGAGACCGCCGACGACGTCTGGGCGGCCGGCGAGCTGATCTTGAAGGTCAAGGAGCCGATCGCCGACGAGTACCACCGGATGCGTGCGGGCCAGACCCTGTTCACCTACCTCCACCTGGCCGCCTCGCGTGACTGCACGCAGGCGCTGCTGGACCGCGGCGTGACCTCCATCGCCTACGAGACGGTGCAGCTGCCGAACCGCTCGCTGCCGCTACTGGCGCCGATGTCGGAGGTCGCCGGCCGGCTCGCGCCGCAGGTCGGCGCGTACAACCTGATGCGCTTCAACGGCGGCCGCGGCGTGCTACCGGGCGGCGTGCCCGGGGTCGCCCCGGCGAAGGTCGTCGTCATCGGCGGCGGCGTCTCCGGACTCAACGCCGCCCATGTCGCCGTCGGCATGGGCGCCGACGTGACCGTCATGGACGTCGACGTCGACCGGCTGCGCCACATCGACGCGATCTACCAGGGCCGCCTGAAGACCCTCGTGTCGAACGCGTATGCGATCGAGCAGGAGGTCGTGACCGCCGACCTGGTCATCGGCGCGGTGCTGATCCCCGGCGCGAAGGCCCCGACGCTCGTCTCCAACGACCTTGTGGCCCGCATGAAGCAGGGCTCCGTGCTCGTCGACATCGCCATCGACCAGGGCGGCTGCTTCGAGGACTCCCGCCCGACCACGCACGCCGAGCCGACGTACACGGTGCACGGGTCGGTGTTCTACTGCGTGGCGAACATGCCGGGCTCGGTGCCGAACACCTCGACGTACGCGCTGACGAACGTCACGCTCCCCTATGCCATGGCGCTGGCCGGCAAGGGCTGGCGGGACGCGCTGCGCGACGACCCGGCGCTCGCGCTGGGCCTGAGCACCCACGACGGCGCCCTGGTCAGCGCGCCGGTCGCCGAGGCGCACGGCATGGAGGCGGTGTCGCCGCAGAGCGTCATCGGCTGATCAGGGGGCCGGGCCGCCGACCGTGGACGAGCCGGCGACGGCCAGCACGCCGACCGCGATCAGCGCCGCGGTGAGCGCGACCGCCAGCACGACCTGCACCCGCGTCGACATGCGGATGCCGGCGAGCACCACCCCGGCGGTAGTGGCAAGCAGGACCGCCGCCGCGTCCGGTACCGGCAGGGCAGCGGCGCCGGGCAGCGCGACGAGGTAGTTCGCGCCGGTGAGCGCGATCGCCGGGATGCCCAGGCCGAAGGTGCCCAGCAGCAGCACCTCGACCCCGGCGGCCAGGTGCCGCCCGAACGCCGCCTGGACGAAGCCGGCCACTCCCCCGGCGCCCGGGTACGCCGCGCCCAGCCGGGCGGACATCACCAAGAGCGGCACGGTCAGGGCGGCGGCCGCCGCCCTGGCGAGGAGTGCGGCATCGCCCACCTGTGGTGGGCG
>JBEHYF010000213.1:0-7628 GCA_048498315.1 Actinomycetota bacterium | reverse complement strand
TCGCCCTCGTCATCCTCACGTTCGTCCGCGGCCGCGGGGACTGCCGCCCCGAAGACGCCCATCGCAACACGGCACGCCGCGTCCAGTGACCGCTCCGACACGGCGCCCTCGACCGCGGTCCGATGTGGTACATGTGCTAACGTTGGTACATGTCTATGAGAAGGACCAACGTCTACGCGGACGCCGAGGATCTCGACCTCATCAAGGAGGCCGCCAAGCGCCGTGGCGTCTCGGAGGCGGAGCTGATCCGGCAGGGCATCCATCTCGCGGCGATGGCCAATCGCGTCTGGGACGCCCCGCTCGAGTGGCCTACGTTCGACGGAAGCGGCGAGACGGCAGGCGATGACGAGATCACGGCGACGATCGCGAAAAGTGCCGTACGACGGTGATCGCGATCGCGGACACCTCCGGTCTGATCGCCGCCTCCGATCGCAACTCCCCGGAGACGGCCGCCTGCCGCACCGTGCTCAGTGAGGCGGGGACGATCGTCATTTCTCCGCTGGTCCTCGCCGAGGTCGATCACATGGCCAAGGCCAGGTTCGGATCCGCCGCCCGAGCCACGATCATTTCGTTCATTCTCGCGCAGGCGCGGTGCATGCGGTTCGAGCTGCCACAGGTCACCGCGGAGATCCTCGACGCGGCTTGCGCCGTCCAGCGGCGATATGCCGGCCTCGATCTTGACTTGGCCGATGCCGTCAACGTGGTGTTCGCCGCCGAGTACCGCACCGACGCTCTGTTGACCCTCGATCGCCGCGACTTCCGCGCCGTTCGGCCCCTCACCCCGCACAAGGCCTTCCGGCTGCTCCCCGACGATCTGTAAGCGTCCCGCCGAGTCCGCCGGCGGCTCGGCATGGCCGGGGAGTGCTCTTGTCGTCAGTCCGGCCGGTCGGTGACGAGGCGGCCGAGGGCGGCGGCGAGGCGGTCGATGGGCGGGGCGTCGTCCGGCACCGGCTGCGGCGGCGCGAACGGGCTGCGTTCCGGCGGGACGTCGGATAGCCGGGCCCGCGTCAGCTCCAGGGCCCGCTCGACGATGTCATCGGGAAAGCCGAGGTGCTGGCCCGTGGCGCGGGCCAGATCCCACCCGTGGACGAGCGTCTCGACGATCCGCAGCTGAGCCGCCACGACCCCGGGAGCCGGCCCGATGGGCAGCGTGACCACCCGCTCCAGCACACCCGGCCGGCGGAACTCCGCCAGCATCTCGTCGGCGGCAGCGCGGTAGGCGGCCACGGGGTCGTCGCCGAGCGGGTCGGCGGGCCGCGCCGCTTCCATGGGCGAGGCCGCGTCGCCGCGCAGCACGGCGGCGAACACGCGGTCGCCGCCGACCAGGTGGCCGACCAGGTCGCGCACCGTCCATTCGGTGCACGGCGTGGGCGCGTCCCACTGGTCTTCCCGGACGCCGGCCACCAGCCGCTCGGCGTCGTCGTGCACCCGGGCCAGTTCATCGACGGGTGACGATGCCATGCCAGGACCCCCTCGCCGCCTGCAACACTCTGCCGTTCGGAAATGGAAGACGTGACCGCCGGTCGCCATAGTGCCGCAGCCGGCATTGCTGAATTGCCTCCGGCAGTTTACGGGCCGGCCCGCCCAGACGCCATGGGCCGGATCGAAGGCGCGCCCGGACGGGCGGCCGTCCGCGCCGGGGCCCGGCCGTATGGACGGCGCGGTCCGGCGAGGTAACCTCGTACTGACCGAATAGTGTTCGGTCCATTCCGGGACGGAACCACCTCAAGGAACTTGGAGGCGTCGTGGCCGAGGCGTACATCGTCGGAGCGGTCCGTACCCCCGTGGGCACCAAGAAGGGCGCGCTGGCGGCCGTCCATCCCGCCGACCTGGCCGCGCATGTGCTCAAGGAGCTCGTCGAGCGCACGGGCGTCGACCCTGAGGCGGTCGACGACGTGATCATGGGCTGTGTCATGCAGGTCGGACCGCAGTCCCTCGACATCGCCCGCACCGCCTGGCTGTCGGCCGGGCTGCCCGAGCGGGTCCCCGGCGTCACCATCGACCGCCAGTGCGGTTCGTCGCAGCAGGCCGTCCACTTCGCCGCGCAGGCCATCATGGCCGGCACCCAGGACCTCGTCGTGGCCTCCGGCGTCGAGAACATGGGCATGGTGCCCATGGGTTCCAGCGTGGCCATGGCGCTGGAGAAGGGCATGCCCTTCCCGTACGGCGAGGGCTGGGCCCAGCGGTACGGCGACCAGGAGATCTCCCAGTTCCGCGGCGCGCAGCTCATGTGCGAGAAGTGGGGCTTGAAGCGGGGCGAGCTGGAGGAGTTCGCCCTGGAGAGCCACCGGCGCGCGGTCCGAGCCATCGAGAACGGCTACTTCGACCGGGAGACCGCACCGATCGCCGGCGTGACCAAGGACGAGGGCGCCCGCCCCGACACCTCCCTGGAGAAGATGGCCGGCCTGCAGCCGCTGCGCGAGGGCTGGGAGCTGACCGCGGCCGTCGCGTCGCAGATCTCCGTCGGCGCCGGCGCGCTGCTGCTGGCCTCCGAGGCCGCCGTCAAGCGGCACGGCCTGACCCCGCGCGCCCGCGTCCACACGCTCGCGGTCGAGGGCTCCGACCCGGTGTACATGCTCACCGGCCCGATCCCGGCGACGGAGAAGGCGCTGGCGCGCGGCGGCCTGACGATCGACGACATCGACGTGTTCGAGGTCAACGAGGCGTTCGCCCCGGTGCCGCTGGCCTGGGCCAAGGAGACCGGGGCCTCGCTGGAGAAGACCAACCCGAACGGCGGCGCCATCGCGCTCGGCCACCCGCTCGGCGCCACCGGCAGCATCCTGATGACCAAGCTGCTGCACGAGCTGGAGCGCACCGGCGGCCGGTACGGCCTGCAGACGATGTGCGAGGGCGGCGGCCAGGCCAACGCCACCATCATCGAACGCCTCTGAGCGCCGCGGACGGGTGCGCGCCCGGGTTCGTCAAAGAAGGCGCCAACCCGGGCGTGTGCCGCCGCACCGCCCCGCGGGACGTGCTGCGATGTCCCCGTCATGATCCCCGCAGAAGATGAGCACGCGCCGCGGTACTCCGTCGGCCAGGCCGCCGAGCTGCTGCACACCCGGCGGCGTTTCCTCCACCGCCTCGACCGGCACGACATCGTCCGGCCCAGGCGCACGCCCGGCGGCCACCGCCGCTACTCCGCGCACGAGATCGGCCGGATCCGGCACATCATCGAGCTGGCCGACGAGGGCATCACGCTCGCCGGCATCCGCCGCGTCCTCGTGCTGGAGAAGCGCATCCGCGAGCTGGAGGCGCAGCTCGACGCGGCCTGGGACCGCCTGTTCGACCGCGAGCAGCGCCCCTTCGTCCCGCGCATGCGCCGCGAGCGCGTCCCCCCGCTCATCCCGCCGCCCGGTGGATCCCCACGGTGACCTCGCGTCCCGTCATTCGTTAGCCGATCACCGGCTGTCGGCCCGACGGCGTATCATCGGACACGGCATAGGGTGCCGCCCCGCGGCCACCGCGACGGAACGGCAGGCGCGAGTACGAGCGCCGAAGAAGGACGAAGGCGTCTCGTAATGCACCTGCATCGCGACGTGCGGCGGCCCATCCCGGAGGACGGGCCGCTGGCTCATGCCGTCTCAGGCGACCGTGCGGTGGACGTTCTCGCGTTGCGATGGGCCGGGCTGGGCCTCGGCGATCCACGGGCCGGGGATGGACAGGTCCAGGATGCCCTCCTCCTGCCAGGCGTACCGGTCGGCCGTGATCCGCTTGGCCAGCTTCACGTCGGCCGCGTCGGTGTTGTGCCACAGGCGGTCGAACAGCTCGCCGATCCGCAGCCGCGCCTGCCCGCAGAACGCGTCTGCCAGCTCGTACGCCTCGGGCCTGTCGTCGGCCTTGGCACGCACGCAGACGGCGCTCATCGCGAACAGCTCCGCGCCGATGTCGACCATGCGGCCCAGGAAGCCCTGCTTGCGTTCGAGCGCGCCCTGCCAGCGGCCGGCGGCGTAGAACACCGAACGGGCCAGCTTCCGCGAGCAGCGCTCGACGAAGCGCAGGTGGCGGGCGAGCGGCCCGAACTCGGCGTACGCGCCCGGCCGCTGCCCCGGCCCGGCGATCAGGGTGGGGAACCAGGTGGCGTAGAAGCCGCCCGCGCGGGCCACCGCCTTGGCCTTGCGCTTGATGTCGGCGTCGGGGGCGATGATGTCGCCGGCCACCGACAGGTGCGTGTCCACCGCCTCGCGGGCGATGAGCAGCCGCATGATCTCCGACGAGCCCTCGAAGATGCGGTTGATCCGCAGGTCGCGCAGCATCTGCTCGGCGGGCACGCCGCGCTCGCCGCGGGCCGCGAGCGACTCGGCGGTCTCGTAGCCGCGGCCGCCGCGTATCTGCACCAGCTCGTCGGCGATCTTCCACGCCATCTCCGACGCGTACAGCTTGGCGAAGGCGGCCTCGATGCGGATGTCGTTCCGCTCGTCGTCGGCCAGGGCGCTGGACAGGTCGACCATCGCCTCCAGCGCGTACGACGTCGCGGCGATGAAGGAGATCTTGGTGGCCATCGCCTCGTGCTCGCCGATCCGGCGACCCCACTGCACGCGCTCCCGCGACCACTCGCGGGCGATCTTCGTGCACCACTTGGCCGTGCCGGCGCACATCGCGGGCAGCGACAGCCGGCCGGTGTTGAGCGTGGTCAGGGCTATCTTGAGGCCCTGGCCCTCCTTGCCGATCCGGTTCTTCGCCGGCACCCGCACCCGGTGGAAACGGGTGACCCCGTTCTCGATGCCGCGCAGACCCATGAAGGCGTTGCGGTTCTCCACGGTGATGCCCTCGCTGTCCGCTTCGACCACGAACGCGGTGATGCCGCCGCGGTGGCCCGCGGACTCGGGCACCCGCGCCATCACGACGAGCAGGTCGGCGATGACGCCGTTCGTCGTCCACAGCTTGACGCCGTCGATGACGTAGTCGTCCCCGTCGGGGACGGCGGCGGTGCGCAGCCGCGCCGGGTCGGAGCCGACGTCGGGCTCGGTGAGCAGGAATGCGCTGATCTCGTTGACGCAGCGTGGCAGGTACTCCCGCTTCTGCTCCTCGGTGCCGAACAACCGGATCGGCTGCGGGACGCCGATGGACTGGTGGGCGGACAGCAGCGCGCCGATGGCCGAGTGCGTCGACCCGGCGAGCATGAGGGCCTTGTTGTAGTAGAGCTGGCTGAGCCCGAGCCCGCCGTACCGCTCAGGGATCTTCATGCCGAGGGCGCCGATGGCCTTGAGGCCCTTGACGACCTCGTCGGGGATCCGGGCCTCGCGCTCGATGATCTGCGGGTCGACCTTGGTCGCAAGGAACTCCCGCAGCCGGGCCAGGAACCGCTCGCCCTTGCGCCGCATCTCCTCGTCGCCGGTGGGGTGCGGGTGGATCAGGTCGAGCCGGAAGTCGCCGAGGAAGAGCTGCTTGCCGAAGCTGGGCAGCCGCCATGAGGTCTCGCGGGCCTCTTCGGCGACGCGCCGGGCGGTGCGTTCGTCCACGTGTGCCACGGAGATCACCTCCAACCAAGTTACTACTTGGTTCTACCCGCTGGTAGGTCGGGTATGCGGCGTACCTCCGTCCTCGGCCGCGGTCGGGACGACCCGCGGCAACTCGACTCGTACCACGGTTCCCGCGCCCGGCTCGGAGCGCAGCATGGCGCGGCCGCCGTGCGCGGTCGCGATGGCCGCCACGATCGCCAGCCCCAGCCCCGTGCCGCCGCCGGGCGCATGGTGGAACCGGTCGAAGGCCCGCTCCGCCTCCTCCCGCGCCATGCCCGGCCCCTCGTCCGCCACCTCCAGCGCGACCACCGACGGCGCCGCCGCCAGCCGTACGGTCGCGGGCGTGCCGGCCGGCGTGTGCACGCGGACGTTGGCCAGCAGGTTCGCCAGCACCTGGCGGATCCGCGCCTCGTCGGCGACGGTCACCAGCGTGTCCGGCACCTCCAGCGCCAGCGGCCGGTCAGGCTCGACGGCGCGCGCGTCGGCCACCGCCTCGCGGGCGAGCGCGGCCAGGTCCACCGGCACCGTCTCCAGCGCCGAGCCCTTGTCGAGCCGGGCCAGCTCCAGCAGCTCGTCGACCAGGCGGCGCATCCGCTCCGACTCGCCGGAGATGCGGCGCATCGCCTCATCCGCGGTGACCGCGCCCTGCTCGTACAGCTCCGAGTAGCCGCGGATCGTCGTCAGCGGGGTGCGCAGCTCGTGCGAGGCGTCCGCGGCGAACTCCCGCACCTTCGCCTCCGAGCGCAGCCGGGCCAGGAACGCCTGCTCAATACGGTCCAGCATCAGGTTGATCGCCTGGGCCAGGCGGCCCACCTCCGACCGCGACACCTCCATGCGGGCGCGCAGGTCGCCGCCGCCGGCGATGCGCTGTGCGGTGACCGCCATCCGCGACAGCGGCGCGAGGCCGCGCCGGATCAGCCCGCGGCCCACCAGCGCGACGACGGCCAGCAGCACGGCGCCGGTGACCAGTTCGATGATCACCAGGCCGGTCAGCGCGGCGTGCACCTCCCCGAGCGGGTCGACCACCACGACGATGCGATCACGTACGCCCGGGCGGGCGATGGCCCGGGCATCGCCCAGCCGGAACGGCCGCGCGGCCGCCGCCTTCGCCGACAGCGCGGCGAATCCCATACGGCCCGCCTGCCGTACCGCGCGGGCCACCGCCGGGGGAACCGGTTCCGCTGTGCCGATGCCGGGCAGGCCGCCGGCGACGCGCACCTGCCCGTCCGGTGTGACGGCGAGGATCACGTACCGGCCCGGGTTCACGCCCTCGCCGGCGCGGGCCAGCGCCGGCCGTGCCCGTACGGTCACGAGCTGGTGGTCCACCCGGTGGACCAGGTACGTCCGCAATACCACCGCGCTGATCAGGCCCATGAGGGTCAGGCCGGCCGCGGTCACCGCGAGCAGCCCGGCCATCAGCCGGGCGTTGAGCGAGGTGAGCGATCTCATGACGGCGGGCGCAGCGCGTAGCCGACGCCCCGTTGGGTGTGGATCAGGTCGGCGCCGAGTTTGCGGCGCAGGTAGCTGATGTAGGTCTCCACGACCGGCGAGCCCGCGGAGTGGTCCCAGCCCCAGACGTTCTCCAGCAGTTGCGCCCGGGTCAGCACCCGGCCCTTGTTGCGCATCAGGTACGCCAGCAGCCGGAACTCGGTTGGCGACAGCTCGACCTCCGTGCCGGCGCGGCGCACCGTCCAGTGTGCCTCGTCCAGCTCCAGGTCGCCGGCGCGCAGCACGTGGTCGGCGGGCTCGGCGGGCCGTGCCCGCCGCAGCACCGCCCGGACCCGCGCGACCAGGGCCTCGACCGAGAACGGCTTGGTCACGTAGTCATCGCCGCCGAGGGTCAGGCCGGTGACGGTGTCCGACGGGGTGTCGCGCGCGGTGAGGAAGATGATCGGGGTGTCGTCGCCCGCGCCGCGCAGGCGCCGGCAGACCTCGAAGCCGTCCAGGTCGGGCAGCATGATGTCGAGCACGATCAGGTCGGGGCGGTCGTCGCGGGCACGTCGCAGCGCCTCGTCCCCGGTCGCGGCCGTCACGACGGCGAAACCGTGGAAGCGCAGTGCCACGTCCACGAGGTCACGGATGTTCTGCTCGTCGTCGACGACGAGCACGCGCGGATCGTTCATCTCTCCCCCCATCGCGCCGGGACCCGCGAAGGGGGTCCCACAAAAG
>JBEHYF010000212.1:0-7722 GCA_048498315.1 Actinomycetota bacterium | reverse complement strand
TCTGACACTCGGTCACCAGACACCGTGCGTCGTCGGGGCACTGGCCCCGGGTTCGCCGGAAAACATGTGGGTGCAGGTGAGAGTGGTGGTCGTGGTCGTAGCACACCGGATACCCGATGCGGTCCGTGACCGGGCCGGAGCCGGTTGCCCGGCGGGTGTTCCTGACCGGACAGGTCATCTCGCTGCTGGGCGATGGTCTGGCCATCCTCGCGGTCCCGCTCCTGGTGCTGCGGCTAAACCGCGATCCGGTACTCGCCGGCCTTTCCGCGGCGATGCGGTCGGTCGGGTATCTGCTGGTCGGCGTCCCGGCCGGGCCGCTGGTCGACCGGGCCACCACAACGGTCCTCATCGGCGCGAACTTCGTGCGATTCGGCGCATTCCTGACCCTCTGGCTGCTCGCCGCCCTCCCATACCCGCCGTTGTGGCCGATCCTGGCGATCGCGTTCGCCTCGGCGCACGCCGGACGACATCGGTGATGGCGGGGCCTGTGGGCCTCGGTCTCGGCTGCGG
Source organism: Actinomycetota bacterium (assembly GCA_048498315.1). Classification (GTDB taxonomy): domain Bacteria; phylum Actinomycetota; class Actinomycetes; order Streptosporangiales; family Streptosporangiaceae; genus Actinoallomurus. The sequence goes on along the minus strand of JBEHYF010000212.1, from coordinate 7,212 downwards.
GCAGATCCGGCCGGACGAGTTTTCCTGCGACGGGATCCTGGTGTGACCGCATCGGGTGAGCGGATCCGATCCGGGGCCGGGCCGCGCCCGGGGTGCTGATCGAGCTCGTCCCCTCAGCAGGAACTTTTCCCTGCTGAGGGAACGAGCTCGCGCACCAGACACCGGCGGTCGGCCTGGCCGATGGGCGGCCCCGGCCGTCCACCGCCGGCCCGGTGAACGTTCATGGACACCCCACTAGCGGCAGGTGCATCGCCGGTCTTCGGGCACCGCGGCGAGGGCCTCCTCGACATGCCGGCCGCAACCGGTCCAGGTGATCTTCCGGCAACGCTCGCAGACGGCCGGGCTGCACATGGGGCGAATCCCTTCCTCGAACTCAGGTAACTGCCGACCAGGGTATGTTCCCCCGTCCGCGCGTCGTCACCGCTCCTCCGGATCTCGGCCAAGCACCGACCGGCCGCCGTCGACCGGCAGCGTGGCGCCGTTGACGAAGCTCGCCTCGTCCGAGAGCAGGTACGCCACGGCCGCCGCCACCTCATCCGGCCGGCCGACCCGGCCCACCGGATGCAGCAGGCGCATCTCCTCCTCGATCCAGGCGGCCTCCGCCGCCTCCCGGCGCGAGAGAAGGTCTTCATAGCGCTCGGTGGTGATCGAGCCGAGCGCCACCGCGTTGGTGCGGACGCCGTACCGTCCGTAGTCGACCGCCAGCGCGCGGGTCAGGCCCTCAACGGCCGCCTTGGCCGTCGCGTATGGCAGCGAGCCGCGTACGGGCCGCCGCGCCTGGTGGGAGGACACGTTCACGATCGCCCCGCCGTCGCCCGCGTCGAGGAACCGCCGGACCGCTGTCATGCACCCGACCACGGCCGGGGCGAGGTTGCGCCCGACGAGGTCCAGCACCTGCGCCGCTGGCGGGCGCGGCGGCGGATCGCGGAAGACCGCCGCGTTGTTGACCCAGCCGGCGAGCCGGCCAGGCCCTCGGCCAGGTCGGCGGCGTGCTCCGCGACGGCCTCGTCGGCGGCGTCACCGGCCACGGGGATCACCCGGGGGCCCGCCGGATGCGCGCCGGCCCATTGCAGCGCGTCCGGATCGCGTTCGATGACGACCACGCTCGCGCCGTCGCGCAGCAGCCGCTCGACGATCGCACGACCGACGCCGCGGCCACCTCCCGTCACCACGTGGGAAGGGTTCACATCCGCTCCTCGTGAAGAAGTCCGGGACCGATCCGCGTCCGGCCCACGGTCCCCGTCCCGCCCCGCCAGGCCCCGTCCGGTCCGCCGGGCGCCGCCGTCGCGACGGCCGGAGTCCGCACCGCCGCCGGAGGTGCCGCGGCAGGCGCGGGCGAGGCGAGTAATGATCTTGCGGACGACGTTACTCACGTCGCGTTCTCCCGGGCGAGGGCGGTGCCCCACCCCACTCGATGACACAGAGTCACTGCTTGTTACAGTGAGCAATCAGAGCGGACCGGGGAATCGCGAGACGCGGCGCATGCGACCGGCCCGCGCGCGACATCGGATGATCCGGGGGAGGACGATGGCCGTTCTGGCGGAGGCGCTGTGGGTGGTGCGGCTGGTGGGCGGACGGGCGGCGCGACGGCGACGCAGGCATGCGATCCGGCACGAGCCGCCGACACCGCAGGAGAGCCGCGCGCTCGCCGCCGTCATGCGGCGGCTGCCGGCCCGGTACGGTGACCGGATCGGTCCCCGCCTCCAGCAGAAGGTCACCGATGCGGCCGCATCCGGCGAGTGGGAGCGGGCGGTCGAACAGTTGATCGCCGCGCTGCATTCACGGTCGGCGCCGGTCAGTGCCGAAGAGAGGGACGAGCTGCGGTCCGTGCTGGCCGCCCTGCACCTTCCGGCCGACGGCGTCGACGCACTGGCCGGCCGGCCCCAGGAGCGATCCGGCGGATCCCCCGCCCGGCCGATGCCCGCCACCTGACGCCGCACCCGGGCGCCTCACAGCTGAAACGGCGATACGGCGCCACATCGCCACGGCCGCGCGGCCGGCCTGGGATCGCCTCCCGCGCGGTGCGGGGAAGTAGAGCACGGCCGAGATCACCTTGGGGGCGCTCCTGCTCTCCCGCTCCCGCGGTTTCCCAGGCGTCGCCTTCCGAAGGCCGGTGGCCGGGACGCCCGGACCGCCTGGACCGGCGCCGGCGCCCCCGGTGGCGACCGGGAGCCGCCTCGGTGCCGCGACGGACCGGCCTCCGCACACCCCGTCGCCGCCCTCGTCTTCGGTATTGATATTTTACGAATGAGATCGTAAAAATAGCCGCGGCGTCCGACGAGAAGAGGTGATCGTCCGGTGATCGGGATGTCCACCACCGAGGCCGGCCGGCGCCGGCGCATCCGACTGCTGCCGGGCCGGAGGAACGCGTCCCGGCGCCGGTCGCCGCCATCGGCGCGGGCGCTTCCCACGACGCCGAGAAGGCCGCGCTCTCGCTGTTCCCGGCCGGCGAGGTGCCGCCGCACGTCGACGCGGCCGCGGACGCCTTCTCCGGACGGCCGCTCGCGGCGACGCCCGCCACGGCGGTGGCGTGCGCGACCGGCGGCTCGCGCGACTCCGCCACCGGCGGATCCCGGGCAGGAAGGAAGGACATCGTGACCTACGTGATCGGACAGCCGTGCGTGGACGTCGTCGACCGGGCGTGCGTCGAAGAGTGCCCGGTCGACTGCATCTACGAGGGCCGGCGGAGCCTGTACATCCATCCGGACGAGTGCGTCGACTGCGGTGCGTGCGAACCGGTCTGCCCCGTCGAGGCGATCTACTACGAGGACGACCTGCCCAGCCAGTGGCAGGCGCACCTCGCCGACAACGCGCGCTTCTTCGCCGAGCCGCTGCCCGGCCGCGCCGAGCCGCTCGGCTCGCCCGGCGGAGCCGCCAAGCTCGGTCCGACCGGCGTCGACACCGAGCTGGTGGCCGGTCTGCCCCCGCAGACCTGACCGGCCGGTTCACCGGGCGGAAGAGCGATCATCCGCCGAATTTTGTGACAAGCGGAGCTGTATAAACTTGATGCATGGACAGGCGCGAACTGGTGGACGCCGAGCCGGCCGTCCTGCTCGGCGACAGCCGCTGTACCGTGCTGAATGTGATCCGCGCGTCCGGCCCGATGGGCGTCCGTGAGGTGGCCGCGCAGACGGGTCTGCATCCCAACACCGTCCGGTTCCACCTGGACGGGCTCGTCGAGGCCGGCCTCGCGGAGCGCGCCGTCGAAGAGCGTGCACGGCCTGGCCGGCCGCGCACGCTCTACCGCGCCCCCGCCGACGGCCACGGCACCCGCAGTTACCGGCTGCTGGCTCAGATCCTCACCAGCCTGATCGCCGGCACGATGCCCGACCCGTCGGCCTCGGCCCGCGAGGCCGGGCGCGCCTGGGGTCGTTATCTCACCGAGCGGCCCGCCCCGTTCGAGCGGATCGACGCGGACACCGCACTCGACCGGCTCGCCGATCTCCTGGCCGACATCGGCTTCGTCTCCCGCACCGAGCCGACGTCCGAGGGCACGCTGATCCGGCTGCTGCACTGCCCGTTCCGCGAGGTCGCCGAGGAGCACCGAGAGATCATCTGCCCGCTGCACCTTGGCCTGATCCAGGGCGCGCTCGCGGAGATGGACGCCCCGCTCGGTGCCGACCGGCTGGAGCCGTTCGTCGAGCCGAACCTGTGCCTGGCCCACATCTCCCCCGAGGCCCCTCCCGCCGGGTGACCGGCGCGGCCGGCGACGTGCGTGGCGCGGCGCCTGACGGTGTGCGGGTGCCGGGCGATCAGGCGGCGCGGTCGCGGGCGGTGGCCGCCCAGCTGAGCAGGCACAGGCCGCCGAGCGAGCGGTGCGGCGCGCCGCCGGGATCCGATCCACCCACTCGTCCGGCAGCGTCTCGACCACGAGCGAGAGCCCGTCGCAGCCGCTGAGGTGGGACAGGACCGCCTCGTACGCGGCCCCGCGCGGTGCGGGCGGCTCGGGTGCGTTCCGGCACCCGGTCCGGGGTGGCCGGGCGCTAGGACGCCCGTTCCAGCACCTCGGGGAACGGCCGGCGTGGCGTGCCGGGCACAGCCGGCCGGTAGCCGAACCGAATGCGTCGCGAGTGGGTGGGACGTGACACATCTCTTGCAGCCGTCCCACCGGCACCGCCCAGGACGCGCGACCGCCCCGGAACGCCTCGCCGGCATCGGGTAGGGAACGCCACCGCCGGGTAATCGTGCTCGGTGACAACGCGGCACCCGGGTGCGACGATCGCTCACAGGGCCAGCGTTCCGGGTGCCGCGCCGGCGCCCCCAGGGGCGAAGGTCCCCGGGGTCGCGGGACGAACGGCCGCAGGCCCGCAGGCCGCACGGCACGAACGGAAGGACGCGTGCCCGGCAGGGGACGGACACCGGTACCGGGGCCGGGCGGAGGCGCCCGCACGGGCGGATCGCGCCGACGCGGAGGGAGGCGACCGTGCAGGATCGTGAGCAGGTCCCCCGCCCATCGTCGGCCCAGGCGGGGCGGCGCCGTCTCGCGCCGCTGCAGTGGATGTATCCGGCCTACTTCGCGCTGGTGATGGCCACCGGCATCGTGTCGGTGGCGCTGCACGACGTCGGGCAGGCGGCCCTGTCGGAGATGCTGCTCGTCATCGGGGTGCTGTCCCTGTTGGTGCTGACCGCCGAGCTCGTCGTGCGGATCGCGGTCTTCCCGCGCGAGGTCGCCGCGGACCTGTCGGCGCCCGAACGCGCGTACTCCTTCTTCACGCTGGTCGCGGCGTACTGCGTGGTGGGCGACCGGATCGCCGTCGCCGGGTCACCGACGGCCGCGGAGGCGCTGGGCGGCATCGGCTTCGTGGTCTGGGCGGCGCTGAGCTACGGCATCCCGGCACGGCTGGTGCTCGGCCCCCGCGCCGGCCCGGTGCTCGCGGGCGTGAACGGCAACTGGTTCATCTGGGTGGTCGGCACTCAGTCGCTCGTGGTGACGCTCGCGGTGGCCGGCACCGCATTCCCCGGCCAGGCGGGACCGGACGGGCTGGTGGCGATGCTGCTGTGGTCGACGGGCGTGGTGCTGTACCTGATCATCTCCACGCTCGTGCTGACCCGCCTCCTGCTGATGGACGTGCGGCCCCGGGACCTGACGCCGTCGTACTGGGTGATGATGGGCGCCACGGCGATCACGGTCGTCGCCGCCGCGCGCATCCTCGGCATGCCGCCGGCGGCGGCGATCGGCGATACCCGTCCGATCATCGTGGGGCTGGCGGTCGTGCTGTGGGCGTTCGGGACGTGGCTCATGCCGCTGCTGGTCGTGTTCGGGATCTGCCGGCACGCGCTCCGCCACGCCCGGCTGGAGTACCGCCCGGAGCTCTGGAGCATCGTGTTCCCGCTCGGCATGTACGCGGTGGCGAGCATGGAGCTGGGCCGGACCGCGCGGCTGCCCATCGTCGGGACGATCGGCCGCGCCTGGGTGTGGGTGGCCTTCCCCGCATGGGCGCTCACCTTCGCCGCCATGGTCGTCGCGCTGACCCGGCGCGTCCTTCACGCCGACGGGGACGACGCGTGAACGTCCGTCGGTGCGTCATGCCCGGCGGGCGACGAGGGTGCCGTCGGAGGCCGGGTCGATGCGGGTGCCGAAGAGACGGCTCACCCGATCCAGCACGTCCCGCTGCCACTGGACGTCATCGGCGGGGGCTCGTTCGAGCCGCATCCGGCGAGCCCGCAGAAGCACGATCCGCAGGCCGGCGGGCGCTCCGCCGCCGGGGTCGACCGCGGCGAGATACAGGGGATGCAGGTCGTCGCGGTACTCCTCGTAGCCGCTTATGCCCTCGTAGTCGTCGATCAGGTCGCCGCAGCCGTACAGGATGAGCCGGCCCGCGTGGATCTCGATGGGGCGCGGGTGGTGCGACGAGTGCCCGTGCACCACGTCGACGCCGTGCTCCACGAGGTGGCGCGCGAAGGCGACCTGGTCAGCGCCGACCTCATACCCCCAGTTGGATCCCCAGTGGACGGACACGACGACGACGTCGCCGGGGCGCTTGATCCGCGCGACGTGCCCGGCGATCTCGGCGGCGACGGCGTCCGACGGCCCGGGAACGTAGGCGACCCCGGACCGGTCCGCGGTGGCCGCCCAGGCCGGGGGGACGCCGCTGGAGGGCATGCCGCAGGCCAGCACGTGCACCCGGTTGCCGCCCGGGAGGCGGGTGGTCGCGGGCGCCCACGCCTCGTCGAGATCCCGGCCGGCCCCGGCCGTGCCGATCCCCGCGCCGGTCAACGCGTCGATCGTCTCCATGAGGCCGGGCCGGCCGAAGTCGAGCACGTGGTTGTTGGCCAGCACGCAGACGTCCGGCCGCGCCGCCATCAGGGACGGCAGATTCGCCGGGTTCATCCGGTAGTGCACCACCTTGCCGGGGGCGAAAGCGTCGCTCCGGGTGACGCTCGTCTCCAGGTTGATCACCCGGACGTCGGGGGCGAGCCGTTCCAGCTCCGGCAACGCCTCGCCCCACGGCCAGGCGAAGCCGGCCGGCCGCGGGATCGGGCCATGCGTCTCCTCGGCGAGCCGGACGTACGCGCGGGCGTCGGTCACGTACCCCTCGCGCAGGGCCGGGTCGCCCGGATGCGGAAGGATCTGGTCGACCCCCCGGCCGAGCATGACGTCACCGCCGAGAAACAGCGTCACCGGGCCGTTCGCCATGCTTCCACTGTGCGACCGGCCGGCGGCGGGACGAAATCCAGGGCCTGCGCAGCAGGCGCGGGTCGCAGCGACGCGCGGGCCCGGGCGCCGCGAACGGCGGGCGCCTGGCCCCTTCTCCGGCCCTGCTCCCCGCCTGCCGCGGCGCGGCGGGCGGCAACGGGCGCAGGGGCGCGCGGCGGCCCGGTACTCGATCACCGGCCGGCTCGCCGTGCACCGCGCCCGCGGCGACCGGCACCGTGGTGCCCGACCGCTCGTTCTTCGTGCGCGCCCCGAAGGCCGGGGCCTCTTTTGCACGCCAGATGGTGAAAAGCCAAGCTCGGCCCATGTCCAGTTTTTCCACCCCATGCCTCAGCAGGAGGGTCGCCGCTATTCTTGCTATTAATCAACCTGGTTTAAAGACAAGACAGGTCCAAAACCTCTTTTGTGAGCTGAAAGATGCTCCCTTTACTGTTGGCCAAGCTCAACAGCCAATTGATGAGCCTGGTAGGCCACAATTTCCAACACTTCTCCCACCAAAGCAAATGCCCTCCAGAAAAGTTCTTGATGTATCTCAGACAACCTGGTTGCTTCATTCT
>JBEHYF010000211.1:0-7765 GCA_048498315.1 Actinomycetota bacterium | reverse complement strand
GGACTCGTCGTCCTTGAACGGGATGCCGCGCAGCGCCTCGATCCGGTCGGCGATGCCGCGGGCCTCCGCCGCCGTGTCGGGGAACTCCAGGGCCAGGAGGTCGCCGCGTTCGAACCGCTGATGGCCGGCCGCGACCATGGCCTTGTTCAGGCGGACGGACTCGGGGATCTCACCGATGATCGACCGCGCGAGGTCGGTGATGGCCCGGGTGGAGCGGAAGTTCTCGTTCAGGGTGATCCGCTTGACGTCCGGGTAGCGGTTCTCGAAGGTCAGGATGTTCTCCACCGCGCCGCCACGCCACTGATAGATCGTCTGGTCGTCGTCGCCGACCACGTACAGGCCGGCGCCGTACTGGGTGAGGCCACGGATCAGCCGTTCCTGGATCGGGTTGATGTCCTGGTACTCGTCGACGATGACGTACCGCACGGTGTCCCGGACGTGGCGCTGCACGGTGCTCGCGGACGCGTGCCCCTCGCGATCCCCGAGGTAGTCGACCGCCCGCGCCAGGATGGCCGTGTAATCGAAGTAGTTGCGCTCAATGAGCAGGGTCTCGTAGCTCTCCAGCGCCGTCCGCAGGTCGTCGCGGAGCAGGCGGCGATCCACGTCGTCCTCGCGGAGCACGGCGGTGACCTGCTGGTAGAGCCGGGAGTGCTTCCACCGGCTCAGCGGCTCGCGTACGCCCCGCACCTCTTTGGTGGCGATGGTCAGCCCGGACCTGCGGCTGTACCGGTCGATGATCAACCGTGCCTGCGCGTCGTTGAGGACGTTGAACTTGAACGCCTCGGGTGCGTGGCCCTGCAGGAGGTCGAGCGCGTAGCCGTGGATCGTCCCGATGAACATCTCGGCGAGGCCGAGGACCTCGCCGTACCGCTCCTTGATCCTGCTGTGCACGCGTTCCTTGAGCTCGCCGGCCGCCTTCTCGGTGAAGGTGAACGCCACGATGTTCTTCGGAGCGACGTCCGGCCTGCCCACGAGCCGCGCGATCCGCTGCGCGATCACCTCCGTCTTGCCCGAACCCGCGCAAGCGATGACCAGCGCGTTGCCGTCCATGGCGTCGATGGCCTCGATCTGTGAGTCCGTGAAGTCCACGACGGCCTCCTTCAGTGCGTGTCCGGTTCAGGCTGATCGTTCACAACTGTGGACCACAGCAATGTGTACGTCAAGTGAGTTCACAGCTATCGTGCCGACAGTGGGTGATTCGGACCGGTTGTGTACGCTGACCGGAGGTGAAGGGAGGTGGCGCGGTGCCCGAAGACCTCCGCGTGACGGCGGCGGAGATCGCCCGCATCGTGGGCGTCGGCCGTGCGGCGGTCTCCAATTGGCGACGCCGCTATCTCGACTTCCCCAAGCCCGTCGGCGGCACGCCGGCGAGCCCGACGTTCTCCTGGGCCGAGGTCGAGAGCTGGCTGAAGGCGAACGACAAGCTCTCCCGGCCGGGCGAGCAGCGCGCCGATGACGACGAGGATCCCGCGTCGCCATCGCCGCTGGACGATACCCGGCTCGCCAGGACGATGACCGGCCTCATCCCCGAGGTCGACGCCGGGCTCATCCTCGACCCCGCGTGCGGGGCGGGCCGGCTGCTCGCCGCGGCGGCGAGCGCCGCCAAGGCCGGCGTGGCGTTCGCCGCGCAGGACCCCGACGGCAGGGCCGTCGAAGAGGCGCGAGACGCGTTCGAGGACATCTCCCGCACGCCGGCGGCGCTCCGGCAGGGAGATCCCTTCGTCGACGACGCGCTTGCCGAGTTCCGCATGGCCGCCGACGTGGTGCTGTGCGCGCCGCCGATCGGCTCCCAGGGGCCGGCGCGGCCGATCCCGCTCGCGGAACTGACTCTGGATCCGCGCTGGGAGTTCGGTCTTCCCGCGCCGAGCGACCCGGTCGGCGCGTGGACGCAGATCTGTTACTCCTACCTCAAGCCGGATGGAACGGCGATCCTCCTGCTACCCGCGGCTCTCGCCGTCAAGGCCGCCGGCCGGCGCATCCGCGCCGAACTGGTGCGGCGAGGTGTGCTGCGCACCGTCATCGGCCTGCCGCACCGCTTCTCCCTCAGGATCAGCGGCGGGTTGCGGATCTGGATCCTGAAACGGCCGGCCGGGCCACCCGACCATCACGTTCGCATGGTCGATCTCTCCGAAGCCGACGATCTTCCCGAGAACGGGCCGGACTGGGCGGCCGTCTTCGACGACCGGACGAGGAGCAGGGTCGTGTCCGCGCTCGACCTGCTGGACGAGGAGGTGGCACTCGTCCCGGCGCACCACGTCAAGCCGCCGATCTCGGACCTCGTCCGGCGGTACGAAGAGGCGAGGAAGCAGATCGAGCCGCTGCTCAGGAGGATCGCCACCCAGGCGCCGGCCTTCCGCCCGGCGGAGCGGCGAACCGAGCTTCCGCTGATCGGCCTGGCGGAGCTGCAGCGCGCCGGGGCGCTCGAAACGCTCGGGCGCGACGCCGGGCTGCGCGTGGGAGACATCGCCGTACCGGCGAACGCCGAACCGCTGGTCGTCTGCGGGCCGGAGGAGCTGGACGAGGTGCGGCGCCGCGGCGGGCTCGTCGAGATCCTCCGGTGTGATCCGCAGCAGCTCGATCCGTTCTTCGTCGCCGGTTTCCTGGGCGCGTCGGCGCGCGACCGTGAGGCGACGGCGACCGGCAGCTCCGTACGGGCGGCCGTGCGCAGGGCGCGCGTTCCCCGCATCCCGCTCGCCGAGCAGCGGCGGTACGCCGCGGCGTTCCGGCGGATCTCCGACTGGACGCGCCTGCTCCGGGAGGCGTCGCGGCTCGGCCAGGACACCGCCGGCTGGGCGCTGTACGGCCTGACCACGGGCGTTCTCGATCCCGGCCCGGCGCCTGAAGAACCCGGGGAATGAGCCCGGCCGAGCGGCCCGGTCAGGAGCCGAGCCGCTCCAGGTGCTCACGCACCCGGATCGCCGACGGATGCTCCGGCCCTACGCTGCGGATCAGGTCCTCGTGCAGGTCGGTCAGCGTCCGCCGGGCCGCCGCGCGCTCGCCCACGGCCGCCTCCAGCTCGCCGACCCGGCGCCGCAGCTCCAGCAGCCGGGGATCGTCCGCGGGCCGTACGGAGAGCTGGCCGGTGAGCAGATCGCGTAGCACGCGCAGCGCGAGCAGGCCGTCGCCGAGCCGTTCGTGGCAGTCGGCCTCGCCGATGCGGCACTGCATCACCCGTTCGTCCGCCACGCCGTAGCGTCCGGCGAGTGCGTCGCCGAGCCCACGGAGGACGGCGGCCGCCCGCCGGACGTCGGCCTCGGCGAGGAGGCCGGCCAGGGACAGGAGCAGTTTGACGACCTCGGGATCGTCCACGCCGGCAGGCCGCCCGTCCGGTTCGACGGCGGCCGTCACAAGCCGCGCCGCCTCCGCGCGGCGGCCTTCCCGGACCAGTGTCATCGCCTCCCGCCGGGCGCGCGCCAGCGCGCCCCGGTCACGCGGCGGAGCGGCCTGCGGGAGACCGGATCCGCTGCCGGTCGGCCGGTGCAGGATCCTGGTGAGCACGTCGGAGTACATCCGCAGCGGGCCGGCCTCCCGGTCCGCCATCCGGGGCAGCGAGTGCGCGCCCGACACGTACGGGACGAGCCGGCGGTGCACGGTGGCGGCGTCCCCGGGCCGCTCGGCGGGGTCCTTGGCCAGCAGCCCGGCGACCAGGTCCGCCAGGTCGGGTGGAACGTCCGGGCGGAGCTCCTCAACCGGAACCGGCCGCGCGTTGACCTGCTGGTCGAGGATGGCGTACTCGGTCTCGCCGGTGAACGGCGGCCGCCCGCTCAGCATCTCATACAGCACGCAGCCGAGGGCGTACAGGTCGCTGCGCGCGGTGACGTCCCGCGACCGGACCTGCTCCGGCGGCATGTACAGGGCGGTGCCGAGGATCTGGCCGGTGCGGGTGAGCCTGGTGACGGCCGGATCGTGCAGCAGCGCCAGCCCGAAGTCGATGACCTTGACCGCGCCGTCGGGGCAAAGGATCAGGTTGGCGGGCTTGAGGTCGCGGTGCAGCACGTCCTTCTCGTGCGCGGCGGCGAGCACCGCGGCGACCTGCGCCCCGACGGCGGCGGCCCAGCCGATGGGCAGCGGCTCGACCTCGGCGATGACGTCGTCCAGCCGGACGCCGTGGACGAACTCCATGACGATGAACATCCGCCGCCCGTACGGAGCGCCCGCACAGACGCCGGCGTCGTAGACGGCGGGCGCACCCGGGTGCACTAACCGGGCCATGACCTCCGCTTCGCGCAGGAACCGCCGCTCCAGCTCCGGGTCGGCGGCGTCGCCCGGCTGCCGGATCAGCTTGACCGCGACCCGCCGGCCGAGCACGGTGTCGTGCCCGCCCCACACCTCGCCCATGCCGCCGCTGCCGAGCGGCACCGGGTCGAGCGTGTAGCGATCGTTCAGCACGATGGGGCCGGTCACCCCGCCGAATCTACCGCGATCGGCGGCCGATCCTCAGCGGCCTTCCTCGGGCAGCCACAGCTCGGGGCCGAACCGGCGCAGCCGCTCGCGGCGCTCCTCATAGCCGGGCATGGCGCGCTCCACGATCCGCCAGAACTCCGGCCCATGGTCGCGGCGTTCCAGGTGCGCCAGCTCGTGCACCAGCACGTAGTCGATCAGCGTGGGCGGCAGTTGCATGGTCGCCCAGTGGACGTTGAGCCGGCCACCGGCGGAGCAGGAGCCCCAGAGCTTCGAACGCCGATCATCTATCGATCGTCCGAATGTACGCGCCGAAGCGGCCCCATGCCCGCCGCCGGGCGAACTCTCACGTGAGAATCGGCGAAATCACCCCGCTGCGCTCTCCGGAGACGGGCGCTCACGCAGCACCGCCGCGTTATCGAGCCGCGCAACTTCCACACACTCGCCACCCGAGCTGCCGCTGCGAGAACCCTTGCGCCACTGGAAACGACACTGGTCATGTCTCGTCATCGCCGGCCCTCGAACGCACGATGCAGACTTCCACGCACCCATTACCGCCCTCGCTGTGGCTGCTCTTGCGGAAGGCAGCCTGGACGAGTTCGAGGTCGGACACTTCGCGCCTCCTCGCGGTCACTGTCGCGCGAGCCGTTCGAGCATGGCCAGCGACTTGTCGGGGCTCAGGGCGGTCGCCCTCATCTGCTCGAACGCAAGCGAGTAGGTATGTACTTCCTTCTCGTCCTCAATGTACAGGGCACCAGTCATATTCTCGACATACACGACATCTGGCGTGAACCGCTCGGGGAAGCCCACGATGGTGAAGTTTCCCACGACCCCAGGGTGGGCACCCGCATCAGTCGGCATGACCTGAAACATCACGTTCGGAAGATCAGCCAGCTCGATGAGGCGTAGGTATTGGTCACGCATGACGTCGTGATCGCCGACGATGCGCCTGAGTGCCGTCTCATCCAGGATCGACCAGAGTTGCACTGGTTCGTCCCGTTCCAGCCAGGCCTTCTGGCGCGCCATGCGGACAGCGACCCGCCGCTCCACTTCCGAAGGCGGCGAGAAGCGCATCAGGGCGGTCTTGATCACGTGGTGTGCGTACGCCTCCGTCTGCATCAGGCCGTGAACCAGGCCCATCGTGTGCGAGTTCAGCCACTCGGCTTCGGCTTCAAGACCGATGTACGTGGCGTAGTCCATCGGGAGGCTGTTCGCGTAGGCGTCCCACCAGCCGCGCTGCTTGGCCGTACGGGCAAATGCGACAAGCGCCTCGAAACGATGACCACTCACGCCGTACAGGGTGAGAATGCGTTGAACCTCTGCGGGGGAGACTCGGCGGACCGCGTTCTCGATCCGAGATAGCTTCGTCTTGCTCCAACCAAGCTGTTCGGCGGCCTCCTCCAGGCTGAGCGGAGTAGAGGTCTCGCGCAGTCTTCGCAGTTCACTGGCGAGGCGACGTTCGCGGATGGTCGGCGGTCTAACGGACACGTGATCGAGCATGACCGCTCCGTAGCCACACGGCAACCAGTTCCGACAACTCGACACACGAAGATTCGCGCCTCTTTTTCTTGAAACAGTTGCGGCCTACGGGCGGGCGATGCACCATGCATCCAACTGAACACGCATAGTGATTGCTTGATCACTATGACCGAAGCGTGTGCCCCATCGATGGAGGTGCGAACGTGGTGAATGACCGGCCCCCGGACCTGGCCGCGGGTGGGGTGTGCGTCTGGCGGCTGCCGACGGACGAGACCGGACCGGCCGTCGCGCGGTCGTTACTGCAGCGGACGATGGCGAGGCTCGGCCTGGACCGGGACGTGATCGAGGACGGCAGGCTCGCCGTCTCCGAGACCGCGACCAACGCGCTCCGGCACGCCCGGCAGCCGTCGGCGGGCTGCGCGCCCGTACCGCCCGAGCTGTGGGTCTGGGCGCGCGTCCCCGCACCGCAGCTCGTCGTCTCCGTATTCGACCACGCCCGCACCGCGCTCTCCTGCGCGTCCGGCGCCGACCTGCTCGACGAGTACGGCAAGGGCCTCGCGCTGCTCGGGAAGTTCACCGCCGAATGGGGCACCGGCCCGTCCCGGTCCCGGCTGGCCGACCACCCCGTCCCCGGCAAGACCGTCTGGTTCGCGCTGCCGCTACCCGCCGCCTGGCCGGGCCGGGCGCTCAGGGTCGGCCCGGACATCGCCGCACGATGCCTGCTGCACGCCCTTAAGAGCTGCGGCTTCTCCGGGAGACGCAGCAGCGACCGTACCAGGCTGTCCGTCCTCGAACTACCCGGCCTGAACGTCTGGGTCCGCCCCGGCCACTTCTGCTGGCGGGCCGACCGCCGCCGCTACGTCCAGCACCCGCTCATCGACCTGCAGGAGACCGCCGAACACCTCGTCCGCCACCTGGACGCCGCCCCATTCCCCGCACCTACTGCGCTGAGAAGGTAAGCGTCTTCGCCAAGCCCCGAACACGTTTGAAACCGGCCCCGGTGTGCACGGGATCCCTCAAGACGCGTTCTCGCCCGGGACCGGCTCGTCCGGGTAAAGGTCACGCCACAACCGGCGAAGAAACTTCTCGTCGCTGCCGTCACTGTACTCAGCGGCCCTGAACAGAGCATCTTTCGGGATGGCGGACGGGTCGCGCAGGGCAGCGATCAGCTGCTCCTTGAAGCGCCTGGCGCCCTCACCGCCTTTCGGGTTCCGTACGATCCGAATCAGATCGTCGTACGCCTCCTCATAGGCTTCGGGATGACAGTGTCCTTCCACCGCACGCAGGAGTTCAGCGAAGGGCGCGTCGGGATTTTTCCGCCACCAGTACTTTTCATCGAATCTACTCACCGAACCTCCTAAATCTCGTCGGACGGCACCACGTACATCGTGGCGATCTCATATCCATCTTTGGCGCGGGTCGGACGGAAGAAGAACTTGACTTCCGCATCATCGAACGAATCGACCGGGACCGCCCGTGGCGGAGGAACGTCCGGATCCCGATCGTTCGCCCGCGCGTCGACCCACGCCTCTCGGCAGTCCATCGCCGCACGAGTATCCCCGGCGATCGGGGCCAGCCGGTAACCCGTGCAATAACGAGGACCATCAGCACCAAGCAACTCCTCGATAGGAATCGAGACGTCTGGTAGGTAAACCTCCGGATCGTAGGGTGATTCCAGCACCTCACGAACCTCGGGATGCTCAGTTCCCCGGACAAACGCCGTCGCGAAGGCATCGGGATCGTGAATCGCGGTCGCGTACCTGCCACAGCGGTGGTCCCGGTTGCCGGGCTTGCAGCCGTCGATCCCCGCCGCGCGCTTTTCCGGATCGAGCTGGGCCGGGTCTTCAAGCACGGTGACACGACGGATGAGCCTGCCGTCGTCCGC
>JBEHYF010000210.1:0-7797 GCA_048498315.1 Actinomycetota bacterium | reverse complement strand
GCCAAGCGCCTGCAGTCCGGCCGCCTGGACGCCTACATCGCCTACATGCTCATCGCGCTCGTCGCGGTCATCTCCGTGGTCACCGCCCTCGCCTGAAGGGAGACCCGCATGGAGACCACACCTTTCCGCCGCATCCTGGTCGGCTGGGACTGCTCGGCGAACGCCGAGAACGCGCTGCGCACCGCCGCATGCCTTGTCGCGGGCTCCGGAGGCCACGTCGTGGCGCTGGCGATTCTGACGCCGGCGCGACACGCCGAGACCGGCGAGGAACGCGCACTGGAGTCCGCCACGCACCGGAGGCAGGCCGAAGACCGGTTCGAGGAGGTGCTGCGCAGGCTCGCGGCCGAGACCGACGCCCGTATCACCCTCCACCTGGCCGAGAGCCGCCACATCGCCACGGCGCTGTCGAACTACGCGGCCGAGCACGGCTTCGACCTCATCGTCGTCGGCCGTCACGGGGAGGGCGGCACGCTGCGATCCGGACCGGGAAAGGTACCGCAGGAACTGCTCGGAACGACGTCGACCGCCCTGCTCGTACTGTGACGGCGATGGAGTTCACAGTCAGGGGCCATCCCGCGCCGTCGCCTGTGGTGTGCCGTCCATGACGGCGATCCACTACTGCTGGGGATGCTACGGCGAGGTGCCCAGGGCATCGGGCCGCTGCTTCTACTGCGGCAGGCAGATCGCCGCGCCCGATGACGCCGATGAGATCGCGCGCCTTCGCTGGGCGCTGTACCACCCGTGCGCCGACGTCCAGTTGGCCGCGGCGCGGACGCTCGGCCAACGCGGTGAGGGGCGCGCCCTTCGGATCCTGTGGGAACTCGCCCGAGACGACGATGTGGAGGTAGCAGCGGCGGCGCGCGCGGCGCTGGGGTCGATCGACGGAGCCGGCGAATCGGCGCCCGCCGTCTCCGGCGAGGTTGAGCGATCAGCGCCCGTCTGCCCGGTGCCGGGGGTGTCGGGGTGGCCCGGTTCACCCGGTTCACGAGCCGGAGAACATGATCGGCAGGGTGAACGCCAGGATGACGGCGAGGACGGCGAAGAACCCGGCGGTCACGACGGCGGCGTGCCAGGCCTCGCGATGTGACCGACGACCGGAGGGGAAGTGATGGTGCATCTCCTGCAACGTGATCAGATAGGCGGAGGCCCCGGCGAGAACCGCGATCACCAGACCGAAGACGAGGATCGCCATATGCCTCACCCTCTCCCTGACCCCGGGCACCCGGCCGGCGTAGGTGGTCGGCCGTGACCGTCGAAGTCGCCGTACCAGGCCGGACGCGGCTGACGCTCGACCATCTCATCCTCGACGTCAACGGCACCCTCACCTACCGCGGAACGCTCATCGACGGCGTCGCCGACCGCCTCACGCGGCTGCGGGAGCGCGTCCGGATCCACCTGCTGTCCGCCGACACCTTCGGCACGTTGCCCGCACTCGCGGGCCACCTCGGCGTCGACGCGGAGCGCGTCGACACCGGAGCGGACAAGGCGGCCGCCGCCCATCGACTGGGCGCCGCGAGCTGCGCGGCCATCGGCAACGGCGCCAACGACGAGCAGCTTCTGCGCTCCGTCGCACTCGGCGTCGCCGTCATCGGCCCGGAGGGCGCCTCACCGCGCACCCTGGCGGCCGCCGACATCGTCTGCGTCACCATCACCGACGCGCTCGACCTCCTGCTCGACCCGCGAACGCTGGCCGCCACCCTGCGGCCGTGACCGTCCCTCACGATCACCTCGGCCGCGGCAACAGCCCGAGCAGTGCCTCCTGGGGGAAGCCGCCCCGACAGCAGGAGCGGCCCCCTCCCCGGAATGCCCTCAGCCCAGGCCGTAGGCGAGCCCGTTGCCGGCTTCGATCTCGATGAGCCGGTTGTACTTGGCGACGCGTTCGCCGCGGGCGGGCGCGCCGGTCTTGAGGCGGCCGCAGCCGGTGCCGGTGGCCAGGTCGGCGATGAAGGTGTCCTCGGTCTCGCCGGAGCGGTGCGAGACGAACTGTCCCCATCCGGCGGAGCGGCACAGCGCCATGGTCTCCAGTGTCTCGGTGACGGTACCGATCTGGTTCACCTTGATCAGGGCGGCGTTGGCGATGCGCGCGTCGATGGCCTTGGCGACGATGGCGGGGTTGGTGACGAGGATGTCGTCGCCGACCAGTTCGACGCGGGATCCCAGCCGTTCGTTGAGGCGGGCCCAGCCGTCCCAGTCGGTCTCGGCGAGGCCGTCCTCGATCAGCCGAACGGGGTACCGGTCGGTGATCTGTTCGTACCGGTCGATCATGTCGTCGCTGGACAGGGCCTCTCCCGCGACGTGGTAGCGGCCATCGCGGTAGAACTCGCTGGAGGCCGGGTCCAGCGCGATGGCCACGCCGTCCGGTCCGGCCCGGTAGCCGGCGTCGCCGATCGCGGCGACGAGCTCGGCCAGGACGTCTTCAGGCGCGGTGATGTCCGGCGCGAAGCCACCCTCATCGCCCAGCCCCGTCGCATGCCCCGCCCGCGCCAAGCGCGCGCGCAGCGCGGCGTAGACCTCGGCGCCGGCACGGACGGCCTCGGCCAGGCTGGGCGCGCCGACCGGAGCGATCATGAATTCCTGGAAGTCGAGCGAGTTCGGCGCGTGCACGCCGCCGTTGACGACGTTGAAGTGCGGGACCGGCAACCGTGGCGTGACCCCGTCCGGCGTCAGGTAGCGCCACAACGGCACGCCGGCCGCGTCGGCGAACGCGCGGGCCGCCGCCATCGACACGCCGACGATGGCGTTCGCGCCCAGCCGCGACTTGGTCTCGGTGCCGTCCAGCTCGATCAGCGCGCGGTCCAGCGCGGCGAGGTCGGGGAAGTCACGGCCCGCCACGGCGTCGTTGATCTCGCCGCCCACATTCTCCACCGCGCGCCGCACACCCTTGCCGCCGTAACGCGCCGGGTCGCCGTCGCGCAGCTCCACGGCCTCGTGGCTGCCGGTGGACGCGCCGGAGGGCACCCCGGCCCGTACGGGCACGCCGCCGGCCGGTGTGAGGGTCACCGCCAGCGTGGGGCGGGAGCGAGAGTCGAGAATCTCCACCGCACGCACCGACGCGATCTGCAGTCCCATGCCGTCTTCCCTTCGTATCTTGTTCTTACAACCTGTTCCTGAATGTCGTCGGCAACAATGTGCTCGCCTGCCGCGGGGTCGATCCAGAGACCTTGGTCCCTCACCGATCCACGGCCGTCGGATCGCCGGTGCCGGGCCGCCCGCGGGCACGCGCCGGCACGGCCAGTACGTACGCAGCGAGCAGGGCGGCCAGGCCCGCGACCGCGAAGACCACACCGAAGACGCCGCGCATGGCCGGTACCAACAGCGCCACCGCGACGATGCCGCCGCCCGCGAGCCCCGCCACAGTCCCCGAGACGACCCGGCCGCGCGCCGGCGCGTCGATGACGTCGACGAGTAGCAGATAGGCGAGTACCAGAAGGCCCGCACCGAGAGCGGCGGGGACGATCGGCTGTCCGCCGGCGGTCAGCAGCGCGGCGACGGACGCCGCCGTGACCGCCGCCGCCGATCGGGTCCGCGCCGGTAGCGAAAGGAGCACCGCCGCCAGACCCGGAACGGCGGCGGGATGCGCCCATCCAGGGCTCAGTGCGGCGGTGACGACGATCATCGTGCTTCCGATCGCCACGACGAGCACTCTCATCGGCGGCTCCCGGACGCCGGCAGACGTACGCCGGGCCGCAGCGCCGCGGCCAGCGCGCCGTCACCTCGCCCGTCGACGACGGCGATCCCCGCACCGGCGAGGTCGCGGCGCAGCGCGACCCGGTCCAGCCGCCACAGGCGCAGCGCCAGCGGCTCCGTCCGCGACCGCGGGCTGACCGGGGGCTCGGCGTCGAGGACGTCGACGACCAGCACCGGGTTGCCGCGCCGCCGCAGGTCGACGATCGCGTCGATGGCGCCGGGGTCGAGAAGCGGCGAGAACACGACCGCCAGGGCGCGGGGCGGCAGCGCCACCCGCGGCACGCCGGTGATGTCCGGCGGCAGCTCGCTGGAAAAGCGCCGGACGTCGAGGAGCGCCTCGGCGATGCGGTAGAACTGCCGTTCCCCGAGCCCGGGCGGCAGCCACCGCACGTACCCGCCGAGGCCGACCGCACCGACACGGTCGCCGCGGCGCAGATAGGCGGCCGCCACGGTGGCGGCGCCCCGCATGGCGGCGTCCAGCACGCTCTCTCCGGGGGGCCCGGCGTCTGAGCGGCCGTCGACGACCACGACGACGTCGGCCTGCCGCTCAGCGGCGCGCGTGGTCACGTGGAGGCGGCCCCGATGGCCGCTGGCCTTCCAGTTGACGTCGCGCAGCCGGTCACCGGCGGTGTAGGGGCGCACGCCGGCGAACTCCACGCCCGCGCCCTCGGCACGGCTCGCGTGTTCACCGATCCAGCGGGGCAACTCGGGCGGGACCAGCCCCGGACGTGTCCGGTGGCCGCGCGGGAACACGGCGAGCTCGCCGAGAGAGATATCGAGGACCGCCTGCCACGTCCGGTGGCCGTGCCGGCAACCGACGTGTACGGGACCGAGACGGTACCGCCCCCACCGATCGGGCCGCAGCATCCACCGCGCCTGCACCCGGCCGGTGGCGGATCGGCCCTGCCGCTGGTCTCCCGTGCCGAGCCGGACGGGTCCGGCGGGTGGCAATTCCAGAATGATCTCGTCGACGGGATGGGCGAGGACGGCGGTGACGAGCACCTCGACCTCGTCGGACTCGAAGCAGCGGCGGGGCGTCACGGTCACGCGTAGCTCGATGTCGTCCGGGCGGGCGGCGGACCGGCCGGACGCCAGCACCGCCAGCAGCGGCGCGGCGATGAGAAGCGGCGCCGGGTGCCGGAAGGCGATCGCGGCCAGCAGCGATACCAGCGCGACGGTCGCGAGCCGGTGCGCGTGCGGGGCCGGCCTCCAGGTGAGCACGTGGCGGCTCATGGCCTCCTGGCCGGCCGGCCCGGTCGCTGGGCGGGTTGCGGAGACGTGCGCAGAGACGGGCGAGAAGCCGCGCGACGAGATGCGCGCGGAGCCGGGCCTGCGCGCCTCGACCTTGATGCCGGAGGCGCGGGCGGGCCGGTTCACGACGGCGCCCGCGGTACGGGGGTGCGGTCGAGTACCTCGGCGATGACGTCCTCGCCGGTGACCTGTCGTACCCACATCTCCGGCGGCAGGACGAGCCGGTGGGCCAGCGCCGGGACGGCGATGGCCTTGACGTCTTCGGGCAGGACGAAGTCGCGGTGGTCGAGCACGGCGTGGCAGCGGGCGAGCTGCACGGTGGCCAGCGTGCCGCGCGCGCTGGCGCCGACCGTGACCTTCGGGTGCGCCCGCGACGCGGCGACCAGGTCGACGACGTAGCGGATCACGTCGTGGTCGACGTGAACCCGCTCGATGCCCTCGCGCATCGCCAGCAGCCGCTCGGCGTCGACGACCTGCGACGGCGGCGCGGGTGCGGCGCCGTCGCGCAGCCGCCGGCCGACCATGGCGACCTCGTCCTCGGCGGACAGGTGGCCCAGCCGGATCCGGATCGTGAACCGGTCGAGCTGTGCTTCGGGAAGGGGATAGGTGCCCTCATACTCGATCGGGTTGTCGGTGGCCAGCACGATGAACGGCCGAGGCAGCGGGCGAGTACGCCCGTCCGCGCTGACCTGCAGTTCGGCCATGGCCTCCAACAGCGCCGCCTGGGTCTTGGGCGGTGTGCGGTTGATCTCGTCGGCCAGCAGGAACGAGGTGAACACCGGGCCGGGCCGGAAGGTCACCTCGCCGGTGCGCGGATCGTAGACCGGCGCGCCGGTCAGGTCGGCCGGCAGCATGTCGGGGGTGAACTGGACGCGGGTGAAGTCCAGTCCGAGGACGGTGGCGAACGACCTGGCCAGGAGCGTCTTCCCCAGACCGGGTAGGTCCTCGATCAGCACGTGGCCCGACGCCAGGATCGCCAGCAGGATGAGCGTGGCCGCGTCCCGTTTGCCGACGACGACCCGGTCGATCTGGGCGAGGATCTCCTCGCAGCGATCGGCGACCTCGGCGGGCGTCATCAGCTCGGCGGGCGTGCTCACAGCTCCTCCAGCCGGTCGACGAGACGATGCAGCGTGGCCATGTCGATGCCGGGGGCGCCGCTGTCGGCGGAGGCGGGCCGGGCCGGGTCGAGCAGCGGCCACAGGTCCGCCCCTACCAGCGCCCGGGCGCGGTCCGGAGAACGCACCGGGTCGATGCCGTGCCGCTCGGCGAGCCGGGCCGCCAGCAGCCGCTGAAGCACCGGGCGCGTCGCCAGGTCGTAGTGGCGAGCCGACACGCCCGCCCAGCCCAGCGCCTCGCGGATCCGGCGGTACGCGGCGAACGGACGGGCCCCGTCGCCGGCCACGCCGTGCGCGCGGCGCGCGCCGCGCGACGGCATCGGCGCCGCGGGCGGGACGCCGACCCGGGTGATGACCAGGCCCAGGGCCGCCAGCACACAGCCGGCCACGAACAGGCCCCCTGGCCCCGCGGCCACGGCACCTGCGGCCAGGCAGCAGGCCACGGCGGTCGTTCCGGCGATCACCGCGGGCCTCATGGTCGTGCCTCCAGCTCCCGGCGCAGGTCGGCCAGTGCCGACCGGGCCGACCTGCGATGCTCCTCGCCGATCGGGTGAACGCTGTAGCGGGCCTCCCAGAACAGGCGGGTCAGCGCACCGGCGCCGCCGGAACGGTCCAGACCGGCGCCCGCCGCGCGGGCGAGCACTTCGGCCGGGGTGTCGGCGTCGCCGACGGCAAGGCCCGAACGCGCCAGCGCGTGTTCCATGGCCGTGTAGCAGGCGATCACGGCCTCGCGTGGGCCGCTCGCCACGCCCAGCGCGCGCTCACCCGCGGCCACCACGGTCACGAGCGGACCGGAGTCCTCCGGCGGTGGTCCGTCCGCGGCGCGCGCACGACGCCGGCGCAGGAGGAAGAGGACGAGCACGATCCCGGCCACCACGAGCGCGGCGAGAACGAGACCGAGCGGCCACCCCGCAACCGATCTGGCTCCGGCGGGCGGCCGCGACGGCGTGCCGGTCACCGGCGTGCCCGGCACGGCCGGCGGAGGCGGCGTCCCCCGGCCGGCACGGCCATGCCCGGAGAACCCGCGCATGCCCGCGACGAACAGAACGGGCGGCAACACCATGACCAAGAGACCGAACAGCAACGCCACCGGCTTCGCCCAGCGCCCGAACACCGGCTCGACCACCAGCCGCCACTCATCGCACCTGCGGCGGCGCGGACGCCGCCAGACCATCACGAGCAGCGCGACGACGCCCGCCACCGCCACGCCTTCCAGCACCCCGAACGCGACGAGGACCGGAGCGGCCGGCACGCGGAGAGCGGCACCACCGGCTGGGACAGCCCGCCAAGAGCGCGCTCCGACGGCACCGACGGCGAGCAGTAGCACAACACCGGCCGTGCGGGCATCGACGGCGCGCATCCGCGGCACGACACCTCCCTGATCTGCCAGGGACCGTCATCGGCTGCGCCGCGGTTACAGGTGAGCCCCATCACCTCTGCCACCCCATTCTGCCCCATTGTCGCCCACGATCGGCAGAGGTGATCACGGCACGCCGCCGTACCGGCCATGGTCGGTCCTCATCCGGCCGCGAAACGGCCGTACGGCCCGCGCGGCGAGGTCACAGATCGCCTGCTCCACCGGGACCGATCCCGGGGCTCCGCGCTGGTGGAAGGCCGCCATCGGCGGGTCCGGCAGACTGGGAGCGTGGCTGATCCCATCTCCTGGCTGATCTTGGTGTACCGGATCCCCAGCGAGCCCACCCGGCTGCGCGCGTCGGTGTGGCGCCGGCTGCGGTCGGCCGGT
>JBEHYF010000209.1:0-7857 GCA_048498315.1 Actinomycetota bacterium | reverse complement strand
GGTGCCGCAGTACCCGCCGGTCCCGGACTCCTACTCCGGCCCGCCCGCCGTCGGCGCTCCGCAGGCCGCCCCGCCGCCCGGCGCCTTCCCCGGCACGGACGTGCCGCCACAGGCAGCCTCGTACGCCGCGCCCGACAAGGTGCCGGCGCCCGGCGCGTTCCCGGCACCGCCCGGGACCGGCGGTCCGGGCGGCGCCGGTGGCCCGTGGCCGGGTGCGCCCGCGACCCCGGGCGGGCGCCTCTACCAGGGCCGCGTGCCCGCGCCGCGGTCGCCCGTCGTTCAGACCATGAGCGGCCAGTACCGCGAGCCCGCCAACGTCCGCGACCTCGGCGGCGTCCAGGTCGTGCGGATCGGCCGCGGCCCGGAGAACGACATGGTCGTCCCCGACCTGCGGGTGTCGCGCCGGCACGCCGAGCTGCGCTCCGCCGGCGGTGCGTACGAGATCGTCGACCTGGGCAGCCGCAGCGGCACGTACGTCAACGGCCGGCGGGTGCAGCGCGCGCCGATCGGACCGCAGGACATCATCGGCATCGGCCCCTCGACCTTCCACCTCGTCGGCGACGTCCTCATGGAGTACGTCGACACCGGCGCGGTGCGCCTGAGCGCGCACGACCTGACCGTCGTCGTCGACAAGGGGAAGGTGCTGCTGGACCACGTGACCTTCCCGCTCGGCGAGAAGTGCCTGGTCGCGATCATCGGGCCGAGCGGCTCGGGCAAGTCGACGCTGCTGCGCGCGCTCACCGGCCTGCGCCCGGCCGACCACGGCACGGTCTCCTACGACGGCCGCGATCTGTACCGCGACTACGCCGAGCTGCGCTCCCGCATCGGCCTGGTGCCGCAGGACGACATCCTGCACACCCAGCTCACCGTGCGGCGCGCCCTGATATACGCGGCGGAGCTGCGCTTCCCCGACGACACCCGGCAGGCCGAGCGCAAGGCCCGCGTCGACGAGGTGCTGAAGGAGCTCGGCCTGGAGCACCGCAAGGACAACAAGGTCTCGTCGCTGTCCGGCGGCCAGCGCAAACGGGTCAGCGTCGCGCTGGAACTGCTCACCAAGCCGTCGCTGCTGTTCCTGGACGAGCCGACCTCCGGCCTCGACCCGGGCCTGGACAAGTCGGTCATGCAGATGCTGCGCGGCCTGGCCGACGACGGCCGTACGGTCGCGGTGGTCACGCACAGCGTCGCCAACCTCGACATCTGCGACCGGCTGCTGGTCATGGCGCCGGGCGGCCGGATCGCCTACTTCGGGCCGCCGAAGGAGGCGCTGCCGTTCCTCGGCTTCAACGACTGGGCCGACGTCTTCCAGGCGTTCGACGACCCATCGATCGACTGGGGCGGCCGCTACCTGAACTCGGCCGAGCACAAGAGGTACGTCGAGGCGGAGCTCGTGCAGCCGGTGGCGCAGACCGGCCCGGTGAACTTCGAGCCGCCGCCCAAGCCGCAGAGCTGGCCGGAGCAGCTCAGCACGCTGATCCGCCGGTACGTTCGCGGCATCGCCGCCGACCCGATGTTCCTCGGCATCACCGTGCTGCTGCCCATCATCATGGGCCTGCTCGCCCGCGTCGTGCCCACCGGGAACCTCCAGGCGACGCGGCCCGGAGGCGACAGCCAGGCGGCCAATCTCCTGCTCATCCTCTGCATCGGCGGCTGCCTGACCGGCGCCGCCAACGCGGTGCGCGAGCTGGTCAAGGAAAGAGCCATCTACCAGCGAGAACGCGCGGTCGGCCTGTCCAGATCGGCGTACCTGGCATCCAAGCTGCTCGTGCTCGGCCTGATCACCATCGGCCAGGGCATCGTGCTGACGCTCGTGGCGATGAGCGGCGTCGCGATGCACGACAAGGGCGTGTTCACGACGCCGATGACCGAGCTGGTGATGGCGGTCGCGCTGCTGTCCTTCACCGCGATGGCGCTCGGCCTGCTGATCTCCGCGCTGGTCAAGACCAGTGAGATGACGATGCCGCTCCTGGTCCTGACCACCCTCGTCCAGGTGGTGTTCTGCGGCGCGCTCGTGCACCTGGACGGCAAGCCCGTCCTGGAACAGCTCTCCTGGCTGGTCCCGGCGCGGTGGGCGCTCGCCGCGATGGCGGGCTCGCTGAACGCCGGGCAGCTGATCCCGCACATCACGGACCCGCCCGACCCGCTGTGGAAACAGGACCTGGGCACCTGGTCGCTGGACATGGGGATCATGCTGGTCCACGTCGTCGTGCTGACCTTCCTCGTGGCGCGGATGCTGCGCCGCCACGAGCCCGAGGTCATGCGCAAGTAGCACGCCGGGCCGGGCGCGGCCCCGCCAGGCGCTTCCGCGTCCGGAGCTGCGGGCCGCCGTCCGGCCGCGTCATGTCTTCGGGCCGTACCATGCTTGAGGCCGAAAGGGGTGTGCGATGCCGGACAAGTGGGTCGTCGTCGGGCTCGACAGCGGTGGGACCTGCAACAACGCCACGGTGCTGGACGCCGAGGGCCGATTCCTCGTCGACCGTCTCGTGGAAACTCCCAGCCGTGTGCTCGAAGGGCCGGAAGTGGCCGTCGCGGCGCTCGTCGAGGCCTTCGACGGCATATTGCAGATCACCGGCACGCAACGGGAGCTGGTGCGCGCGGTCGGCCTCGACACCCCGGGCCCGGCGAGCGCCGACGGCGTGATCTCCAGCAAGGGGGCGACGAACTTCCCGCAGCCGGAGTGGTGGGGCTTCGACATCCGCGGCGCGCTGGAGGCGCGGCTCGGCCTGCCCGTCGTCTACAACAACGACGGCAACGCGGCGGCTCTGTACGCCCACCACGCGCACTTCGGCGCCGGCGCGTCCGAGCGGTCGTCGATCTCGGCGATCGTCGGCACCGGCCTCGGCGGCGGCGTGATCCAGTCCGGCCGCGTTGTCCGGGGCGCGGCGGGCATGGCCGGCGAGCTCGGGCACGTGCACATCCCGATGGACGGCCTGATCGAGGACGGCCAGCAGGTACCCGTCTGCAACTGCGGGTTCAGCGGCGACGCCGAGAGCGTCGCGTCGCTGACCGGCATCGCCAAGAACCTCCTGCCGTACTGGCTCACCCGCTTCCCCGGCCACGCGCTGGCCCGCGAGCCGCTCGACCGCGCCGCCAAGCTGGTCCGCGGGTACGCCGAGAAGGACGACCCGCTCGCCCTGGCCATCTTCGAGCAGCAGGCGCTGGCGCTCGGCCGCCTGTTCACGATCGCCGCGAACTTCACCGACCCGGACGCCTACTTCGTCGGCGGCGGCGTCGTCGAGACCGCACCGCGCTTTCGCGAGTGGTTCCTCGGCCGGGTGCGTGCGCACACGGTGCTGCGCGAGGAGCAGGCGCGGGCGGCCGCCTTCGCGCTCGTGCCCGACCTCGACATGGCGGGGGCGCGCGGCGCCGCGTTCGCCGCCCGCGACGGCCTGGCGGCCTCCGCGTAACGGCCGCGCCGTGCCGCGCGGTGCCGGCGTATCCGGAGCGGCGGCGTACCCGGAACCGGAGCATTCCGCACGACCGGTGAGATCGAGGCCCGAAGCTCACAGATCGAAGCCCAGACCGGGCTCAGGGCCGGGAACCCGAGACCCGCTCCAAGCCCTGGGCTCGGCTCGATGCCGCGCTTGCGCAGTAGGCGGCGGTACTCGTCGAAGTCAGGGTGAACCGCCCCGGGTTTCCGTGGAGACTTCAGTGGTCGGCTCCAACTCGCGTACGGGCCCAGCCGAATCGACGATCCAGGGGTGGTCGCGGAGACCGGCAGGCATCCACCTGCGACTCGTCCGCGCGCTCGCCGAGGCCGACCTGCTCGTGCTGGCCGACAAGACATCCCATGCGGTTAGCTTGTCAAGCTGCTGCCAGGGGTCTGGGCGTGAAGGCGGCGGTTTCGTTGTAGGGTTGTCGGGTCTGCAAGCAGTGGTGCAGGCAGCCGAGCAGGCGGTTGAAGGTGTGACGCAGGGCGGCGGTATGGGCGTCGCTGGCCTGGCGTCGGCACTGGTAGTGGGTGCGTGCGCCGGGTGAGGCGGTCAGAGCTGAGAACGCCCATTGGTAGCCGGTGGTGGCCAGGCGCTGGTTTTTGACGCGCCGGTGCATCACGATCGCGCGTTTGCCCGAGGCGCGGGTGACCGGTGCGGACCCGGCATAGGCTTTGAGAGATCTGGCGTCGGCGAATCGTGAGTGGACGTCTGCTGGCAGCGCGGCGATGACCGTGTCGTCCTCGTCAACATCGGCGTCGTACGCGTGCTGCGTCCGGGCGCGTCGGTGACCTCGGTCAAGGAGGGTGACGTCTGCCTGGTGATGCCGTTCACTCACATGGACCGATTCGGCTACGTGGAACTCGTCTACGCCTACGACGCTCCGGGAACGGTGGGCCTTCTGGCGAAGCGGACGAAGCTCAAGGAGAACCTGCTCCTTCCGGTCCCGCAGCGCAGCCGCTGGCCGCTGACGCGATGGGCCGCGTACGGACGCTATTTCACCGCGTGGGACAACTGGAAGGTCGCCGAGGCATGCTGGCGAGCACAGGTCGGCGACGATAACCCCGCCGATCACCTCGTGTTCGCCTGGGGCGGGGGCGTCGGCCTCGCCGAACTCGACCTGGCCCGGCGCAGTGGTTTCCGCGTCGCGATGACCGCGAGTAGCGACCACCGCATAAGCTTGCTGTCGAAGCTGGGGATCACGCCGGTCGACCGGCGGTCGTTCCCGAAACTCGACTATGATTCTGAACGAGCCCGGGCCGACCGAGATTACCTCGCTGACTACCGTACTTCGGAAGCGTCCTTCCTCGACACCGTGAGTAGCCTCAGCGGCGGAAGCGGAGTGTCCATATTCGTTGACAACATCGGGGGCCCGCTGCAGAAGGCGACCCTCAAGGCGCTGGCCCGGCAGGGAGTTCTCGCGACCTGCGGCTGGAAGAAGGGCATGAGGGTGGCGAACCTGCGCGCCACTGAATGCATCTCCCGCCACCTTCACGTGCACACGCATGTCTGGCGCTACCAGGACTGCGCCCGGATACGTGACTTCCAGGAGTCCGCCGGGTGGATCGCCGACGTCGATCAGGTATATCCGTACGAGCGTGTCCCAGAATTGGCGCGGGCATACTCCGCGGGTCAGATCGAGGGTTATTTTCCGGTTTTTCAGATCAACCCCGAGAGTGAGGAGCAGGTCGCAAGACGATGCCGATGTCCGCCTCACACCGCGCGCTGTCCCTGGCCGAAACCGAGCCGGTGCCGGGGACGGCACCGTGACCGCAGAGCCTTCGCGGCACCACGACCGAGCGGGCGCGCGGGCCGATGCGCCGGACGGCCGGCGGCAGCGGATCCGCCATGCCGCCCGCCGTCTCGGTCCGTGGTCGACGCCGACGCTGGCGGTTGCGGAGATCGCGCTGGTGTGGTCGGGCGCTCTAAGCCTCCGCTGGGCGGTGCTCTCGGGCGTGGTCATCGAAGCCCTGCTGTGGGTGACCGCGGGCACTCGGTTGATCATCGCCGCGCGGAGCTTCCGCTCGTCGCGTTCGGCCGGCCGTGACCTGTGGTCGGCGGTGGAAGACGGGTTCGCCCAGGTCGTTCCACGGAAGATGGCCCGCTTCATCGTCTTGGAACCGAGGCTGTGGCTCGCGCTGGCCCGCTTGTGCGCACGGCGGAACCGTGCGGGCGGATCGCGCGCCTTCGCCTACCACCGTGGCCTGCGCACGTTGTTCTGGGCGTTGTTCGTCTACACCGGGGCCGAACTGGTGGTCGTCGAAATCGTCCTCGCGCTGGCCCTGCGGAGCCGTCTGTGGCTCTGGGTCTCGCTCGGCGTCCATGGCTACGCGCTGATCTGGCTGCTGGGCTTGTGGGCGTCGTTCGTCACCCGCCCGCATCGGGCCGACGACGACGCCCTCCGGATCCGCGACGGAGTGTTCAGCGAGGTACTGATCCCCTACCAGGCGATTACGGGCGTGCGGGCGGCGACGGCCGCAGCGGGCCTGGGTGGCCGTACCGGCCTGAAAGTCGACGCGGAGCGCGGGACCGCATGGCTCGCCGTGGGCCCCCAGACCACGGTGACGCTGGCGCTCGACCCCGGCGTCCCGATCGAAACCACCGATGGAGACGAACTGCATCTCAGCGACTTTTCCCTGACCGTGGACGATCCGCACGGTTTCGTCGACGCCGTCCGCGCTCGAATCGTCCTCTCACCGCATGACCCCGGCCTCTCGCGGGAATGATTCTCATCCTTGCGTTCCGGCACTAACAAAATACAGAACGTACTGGCGTGCGAGCATATGCAGCTCATGTCCTCTGTGGCTATTGTCTGCCCACGTGTTCGATCGATAAACTTCAGTCGAATAGAGCTCAGTGGTTCTTGGGGAGGCGAGGGGCTCGGGGGCGATGAGACGTCGATGCGTCAGGGGCGACCGCGGCGTGCTGAAGCGTTGTCATGCCCTTCTCGAAGAACTGGATGTTGCCGGTGTCATACCAAGTCCGTTCAATCTTGCCCAATTTACCGACCGGCTGGCGCGGCACCGTCACCGTGATATCCGACTGGTTCCCGTGTCGGTGAGACGTGAGGCACCATGCGGCCTGTGGGTCAGCGCCGGCGTCACCGATTACGTCTTTTACGCAGGCAGGATTTCTCCCCTCCACCAGTGTCATGTCGTGCTGCACGAACTCGGCCACCTCGCATTCGGCCACCAAGACGGCGGGCTGCCGGTCGAGGAACTCGCACGCGTGCTGGCGCCGAGCCTCGATCCCATCTTGATCAGTCGCGTGCTCGGACGCAGTGCCGATGCGGGACCTGCGGAGAATGAGGCGGAGACGTTCGCCGACCTGGTTCTGGCGTGGTTCTGGCGCCACGGGTCTTCGCCGCGAGGGCCGACCACGTTCCGACAGATTCCGACCTCCCCGCCGACATCGCCGATGTCCTGAGCAACATCGAATGCACGTGGGGTGTGAAGGACATCTAGTATCGCGTAATTGATACTACTTTACTTCGAGTTGTTCGCGATCAGCTTTTTGAAGTCTCGGTGAAGGATCCTGACCTTGGCGATGATCTCGCCAGGCGAGGCGGTCCATTCGAACGGCTCGGCGTGCTCGTTCCAGTCTTGGACATAGTCCTTTACCTTCTTGATCAGATGAGGCACCGATGTGAAGGTGCCGCGTCTGATCGCCTGCCGGGTGATGATGCCGAACCAGATCTCCACCTGGTTCAGCCACGAACTTCCCGTAGGCGTGTAGTGAAACGTCACGTTCTTGTTCCTGGCGAGCCACGTATCAATATCCTTGCCGGCATGTGTGGATAGATTGTCCACGATGACGTGAATCTCCTGATCCTTCGGATACCGCGCGACCACCCGATTCATGAAGCGCAGGAACTCCTTTGTACGGCACCGTGGGAAGCAGTCGGCCATCACCTCGCCGGTCTGCACGTTCAACGACGCCAGGGCTAACTGCATTCTCGGATCGTGAGACGGTGGGGTCAGGTCACAAGATGATCGCGGAGGGTGCGTCGCAGGGCTGACATGCAACAAGGCCCCATAGAACGGGTGATTGTCTAGATCAACTCGTTCGTTGGAGCCTCGTTGTCGATGCAGTCTGTCATGCCCGGGGCGGTCTCGGCTATTGCCGCCGCCGTTGCCGGTGAGGCCGTGCCGGAGACCGGTGCCCGGGTCGTTGATCTGCGTGGGGTGTGGGCGCAGGTCACCGATCCGCGTGATCGGCGGGGGCGCCGTCACTCGCTGGGTGTGATCCTGACGCTGGTGCAGGCCGCGGTGGTCGGTGGTGCGACCGCGATGACGCTGACGTCCTCCGTGATGAGCGCAGATATCCCGCAGCTGCGCCTGGTGCGGACATAACCGGAGTTCAAGGTATGCCGCCGGTAATGGACGAAGTCGCATATCTGACTGAGGTATCCCGGCAGTTCGTTCGTCTC
>JBEHYF010000208.1:0-7909 GCA_048498315.1 Actinomycetota bacterium | reverse complement strand
GGCCCCCCCGTACACTCCCCCTCCCCCCCCCCCCCCCCGCGTCCACTGCACCGCGGAATGTCGACATATCACCCGGATTTCGGGTGCGACCCGGCCTCGCCGTCAACCATCTCCCCACGATCCAGGGATTGTTGTCACACATCAGGGTGACCGAATGTCGCCAAATCATCACCGACCGCTACCATCGCGGACGTGAACCAGGCAGCCCGCCGTATCGGCAAGACTCTCGCACTCGTGCTCCCGGTCGTCCTCGTCCTGTCGGGGACGCTCGCCGTCACCCGCGTCCCGTGGGCCCCCTCGGCCTCCGAGGCGCAGGTCCTCACCGCCTCGACCAGGCGGGACGCCACGGCCCTCTCCCACGCCCCGCAGGACGTCCTGCGGCGCCGCCTCCTGGCCGAACTCCAGGAGAAGAACCCGGGAGCGGCGCTCACCGACCTCCAGGTCGAGATGGCCAGGCGGCCCTCGCTGGCCGGCTACTGCACCGGCATCGCCCGGGCGCTCGGCCGCGCCGCGGTCGCCAAGTACACCCGCAGGTTCGGCCCGGCGGCCGCGCTGCGCCGCGCCCAGGCGTGGTCCCGGCCGGTGTGTGACACGTCCTTCGCCGCCGGGGTGGCCTCTTTCGGGTGATCCCCCACCACCGTCCGTCAGCGCTCGTTCACCAAGGGCTCATCCGGCGTTACGCAGACGCCGTATCGTGCCCCCATGACGACAGGCTCCACCACACCCGCCCCGGTCACCCAGGCGGTCGTCCTCGCCGGCGGCCAGGGCTCGCGACTGCGGCCGTACACCGATGACCGTCCCAAGCCGATGGTCGAGATTCCCGGCACCGGGGTCCCGATCATCGGCCATCAGCTTGAGTGGCTCGCCGCGGAGGGCGTCACCGACGTCGTCATCTCGTGCGGCCACCTCGCCGAGGTGCTCCAGGACTGGCTGAAGACGGCCGATCTGCCGCTGAACGCCAGCACTGTCGTGGAGACCGAGCCGCTCGGCCGCGGCGGCGGGCTGAAGTACGCCGCGGCCGCGCTGCCCCGCCCCGAGGAGCCCTGGTACGCCACCAACGGGGACATCTGGACGCGTTTCTCGCTGCGCGCGATGGCCGAGTTCCACGCCGAGCGCGGCGCCACCGCCACCCTCGCGCTGGCCCGGCCGAACATCCCGTGGGGTGCCGTGGAGACCGACGAGTTCGGCCACGTCCTGGACTTCATCGAGGCCCCGCCGTCGCCCTACCTCATCAACGCGGGGCTGTATGTCTTCGCGCCGGAGTTCGCGGACCTGCTGCCCGCGCTCGGCGACCACGAGCGCACCACGTTCCCGCAACTCGCCCGCGAGCGGCGGCTGGCCGGCTTCCCGCTGCCCCAGGGCTCGTACTGGCGGGCCATCGACACCGCCAAGGACCTCAGCGAGGCCGCCAAGGAGCTCGCCGCCCACGGCGGGCAGCCGGCGCAGTAACCGCGGCCCCCGACACCGCGGCCCCCGCCCGGACCTCACGATCCGGGCGGGGGCCGACGCGTTCCGGCGGGGCGCTACGCCACCCCGTCAGAGGCGCTGCCGTGCCGGCCGGGCATGCCCAGCAGCCAGCCGGTCGCCGGCTTGCTGCCGAGCAGGCCGCCCAGCGAGCCGCCGCTCGAACCGCCGCCCGGCGTCGAGGGGTTGGCCGGCGCGGTGGTGTGCGGCGCGGGCGGGGCCGCGGGGGGTGCCTGGACGGTCTGCTGCTGGGACGGTACGTGGTGGCCCGTCCCGCCGGTGCCGCCCGCGGCGCCGCCGACCGTGCCGGTGGCGCCCGTCCCGGGGCTGCTCGGGGTGTCCTCGGCGTCGCTCGGGGAGGGCGCCGCCGCCGAGGGGCCGGAGTGCGCCGGATGCGGACGGGTGGTCGGGCCGATGGCGCCGCCCGTGCCGGGCACCTCGGGCAGCGGGGATCCGGGCAGGTCGTTCGTCGGGAGCGGGCTCGACGGCGCGACGGGGGCCGGCGGGTGGCTCTGCGAGACCCGCGCCGCGCTGCCGAACAGCGCCCCGGCGATCAGCGAACCGCCCGCCACCACCGTCGTCAGCACCACGCCGCGGCGCAGCACGAAGCGCCGCAGCTCCCACAGCGGGGCGCGCGGCCCGAGCCGCCGCCACGCCTCACCGGCGAGCCGGGCGTCCACCGAGTACGCCGGGGCACCCGCGATGACCAGCGGGCTCCAGGCGGCCAGGTAGATGATGTGGGGCGCGTCGTAGACGGGGACGGTGCGCCAGCTGACGGTCAGCAGCAGCGCCATGGACAGCGCGGCCCCGAAGGCGGCGGCGACCCGCTGCCACAGCCCGCAGATCGTCAGGACCCCGACGACGACCTGCAGGAACGCCACCGTCAGCCCCGCGCCGACCGGATGGGCCAGCGCGGTGGCGCGCAGCGGTTCGGCGACCGGCCACGGGTGCAGCGCGGACAGCCAGTGGACCATCGACCCGCGGTGGCCGCCGCTGAAGTACCCCGGGTCGCACAGCTTGCCCATGCCGGCGTAGATCGAGATGAAGCCGAGGAAGACCCGCAGCGGGAGCAGGACGACGCCGAGGTTCATCCGGCGGCCGGGGTACCAGGTGTGGCGAATCGGTTCGCCGGCGCGGCGCCGCAGCACCGCCTCCCGCAGCTCCTCCTCGTCGTCGCCGTAGCCGTCGCAGCCGTCGTAGCCGTCATAGCCGCCGTCACCGGTGGCACCGGAGCCGTCGGCGTAGGCGCCGTAGAGCGTCTCGTCGGCGGGGCCGGACCCGTACGGGCGCGGGCCGCCGCGGCCCTCGCCGGGGACGAACGGCGGGTATGCCTCGAAGGGGGTGTCCGGGCCGTCACCGGTGTCCTGGCCGGGGAACGCCCCCGGTTCCCGGCCGCCGAGCGGGCCGTGGGCCGGGCGGCCGCGGCCGGGCGCCTCGCCGGGTGCCGGGCCCGTGACCAGCGGGGCGCGCGGGGTGACGACCACGGGGCGCACCGGCGGCAGCCCGTCGTCGACGTCGTCGAGACCGCCGGTGAAGAGTCTCTCGTCGACGCGGGGCAGCAACTGGGTGCCTCCGGCGCTCCGCACCGCCTGGAGGAGCGGGGTGGCGGCCGCGTCGCCCGGCTCGGTGCGGCCGGACCACACCACGGGTGCGGAGCGGCGCCTGCCGGGGATGCGCGCCTCGGCGGCCGAGCGGACGGACGTCGGGATGACCGGCATCGGGATGGTGTCGTCCACCGCCCGCCGGGTGGCGGCGTCACCGCCGAGCCGCACCCGGAAACTTGCGTGGTTGACGATGACCTGCGCCGGGTCGCACGGGACCTTCACCGTGTTGAGCACGGGCTCCTCGGGCGACGGCGAGGACGGCCGTCCGCCCGTGGGCGAGCGTGGTGTTCTGGTGTCCACACTCATCTAACCGAGTGATGGGCGGTTAGGACACTGCCTGACACGGGTGGATATGTCCGAGACCCGTCAAGATCCGCGGTTCCGCCTCTTCCTCCCGGTCGGCGGATTCCGGGCCTCCGGGGCGAAGGCCGGCGGGCGCGCGCCCGGCGCGAGCGCCCTCGCCCGCGCGCCCCCGCACCCACGCTCACGCGCCCGTCACTTCCGGCGCCGCGCCGCCTCGTACAGCGCGATGCCCGCCGCGACACCGGCGTTCAGGGACTCGGCGGCGCCGCCCGGCATCGGGATGCGCACCAGCAGGTCGCAGGTCTCCCCCACCAGCCGGGACAGGCCCTTGCCCTCGCTGCCGATGACGATGGCCACCGGGCCGTCCAGCACCTGCAGGTCGGTCAGTTCGACGTCACCGTCGGCGGCGAGCCCGATGACCATCAGGCCCTCCTTCTGGTAGGCCTCCAGGGTCCGGGTGAGGTTGGTGGCGCGCGCCACCGGCACCCGGGCCGCGGTGCCCGCGGACGTCTTCCAGGCGCCCGCCGTCATCCCGGCCGAGCGGCGCTCCGGCACGACGACCCCGTGCCCGCCGAACGCGGCCACCGACCGCACGACCGCGCCCAGGTTGCGCGGGTCGGTGACGCCGTCCAGCGCGACGATCAGCGGGTCCTCGCCGGCGGCGGCGGCCGTGGCGGTCAGGTCGTCGGGGTGCGCGTACTCGTACGGCGGGATCTGGAGCACCAGGCCCTGGTGGTTCAGCCCGGCGGTGAGGCGGTCCAGCTCGGGGCGGGGCGCCTCCATCAGCGGCACACCGCGCTCGGTGGCGAACTTCAGGGCCTCGCGGACCCGGTCGTCGCTGTCGATGTACTGCTGGACGTAGAGCGCGGCGACGGGGATCTCGGCGCGCAGCGCCTCCAGGACCGGGTTGCGGCCGACCACCAGCTCGGACGGCGACTTGCCGCCCTTGCCCGCCCGGCCGCCGGCCTTGCGCTGGGTGGCGGCCGCGGCCCGCTTGGCGGCGGCGTTGGCCATCCGCTGCTTGGGGTGGCCCTTGCGCATCTCGGCGGGCGGGGTCGGGCCCTTGCCTTCGAGGGCGCGGCGCCGCTGCCCGCCGCTGCCGACGTGGGCGCCCTTCTTGGACGTGGTGCGGCGGTTACGCCGCTGGCTGTTCCCGGCCATGGGGCACTCTCACTTCTTCTTCGGCCCGCTGTACGGGCTCGATGTTCGGCTCGATCTTCGGGCTCGGTGTCTCGATCTTCGGGCTCGGTGTTCGGCTCGGTGTACGTCGGTGGGGCCGCGTCCGGGCCCGGCCGGCGGTGCGGGACCGCTCAGCCGAGCGTCCAGCGCGGTCCGCTGGGGGTGTCCTCGATCGTCAGGCCGGCCTGCTGGAGCTGGTCGCGGATGGCGTCGGCGGTGGCGTAGTCCTTGCGGGCCCGGGCCGCCTGCCGCTGTTCGAGCACCAGGTGGACGAGGGAGTCGACCACCCCGTGCAGCTCCGCGCCGTGCTCGGCGCCGGCCCAGTGCGGGTCGAGCGGGTCCAGACCCAGTACCGAGAGCATCGCACGGACCTCGGCCAGACGCGCCGCCGCGGACTCCTTGTCGTCCGCGGTGAGCGCCGAGTTGCCCTGCCGCACGGTGGTGTGGACGACCGCGAGCGCCTGCGGGACGGACAGGTCGTCGTCCATCGCCTCGGCGAACGCGAGCGGCACCTCGGCGGCGGGCTCGACGGGCCCGGCCAGTTCCACGACCCGCTGGACGAAGCCCTCGATCCGGGCGAACGCCGCCTCGGCCTCGGCGACCGCCTCCTCGCTGTACTCGATCGTGGAGCGGTAGTGCGGGGAGCCCAGGTAGTAGCGCAGCACGATGGGCCGCCAGCGCTTGGTCATCTCCGAGACCAGCACCGAGTTGCCGAGCGACTTGCTCATCTTCTCGCCGCTCATGGTGACCCAGGCGTTGTGCACCCAGTAGCGGGCGAACTCGTCGCCGTAGCCTCTGGCCTGGGCGATCTCGTTCTCGTGGTGCGGGAAGACCAGGTCGACGCCGCCGCCGTGGATGTCGAAGGCGGCGCCCAGGTACTTGTGGGCCATGGCCGAGCACTCCAGGTGCCAGCCGGGGCGGCCGCGGCCCCAGGGCGTCTCCCAGGACGGCTCGCCCGGCTTGACCGCCTTCCACATCGCGAAGTCGCGGGGGTCGCGCTTGCCGGTCTCGCCCTCGCCCTCGGGCTGGCGGAGGTTCTCCAGCTCCTGGTTGGACAGCTCCAGATAGCCGGGCAGGGAGCGGACGTCGAAGTAGACGTTGCCGTCGGCGGCGTAGGCGTGTCCGCGCTCGATCAGCGCGCGCATCATCTCGATCATCTCCGGTACGTGACCGGTCGCGCGCGGTTCATAGGTGGGCGGCAGGCAGCCGAGGGCGTCGTAACCGGCGTTGAACGCCCGCTCGTTCTCGTACCCGATCGCCCACCAGGGCCGGTCCTGCTCCGCCGACTTCGCGATGATCTTGTCGTCGATGTCGGTGACGTTGCGCACGAAGGTCACCCGGAACCCGCGGTAGGCGAACCAGCGACGCATGATGTCGAAGTTCAGACCGGAGCGGATGTGGCCGATGTGCGGAGGCGCCTGCACGGTCGCGCCGCACAGGTAGATCGAGACGCAGCCCGGCACGAGCGGGGCGAACTCGCGGACCTGGCGGGCGCTGGTGTCGTACAGGCGAATAGTCACGGAACCAGGGTAGTGGGCGCCGTGGGGTGCCCCGCGACGAATGGCGGCACTCCCCCGTCCCGCGGTGGCTCGGGGGTGCTCCGGCGCGCGGCTCAGGCGGTGGGGACCGCCCCGCCGGGCGACTCGACGCCGAACACCACGGCGGTGGCGATCGCCGCCAGGCCCTCGGCCCGGCCGGTCAGGCCCAGCCCGTCGGTCGTCGTCCCGGACAGCGACACCGGTGCGCCGACGGCGGCGGAGAGCACCCGCTGGGCCTCGTCGCGCCGCTTGCCGATCTTCGGCCGTACGCCGATGACCTGGACGGCGACGTTGCCGATCCGGTACCCGGCGGCGCGGACGATCCGGGCCGCCTCGCCCAGCAGCGTCACCCCGGAGGCGCCGGACCACTCGGGCCGGTCGGTGCCGAAGTGCGCGCCGAGGTCCCCGACGCCGGCCGCGGAGAACAGCGCGTCGCAGGCGGCGTGGGCCGCCACGTCACCGTCCGAGTGCCCGGCGAGGCCGTACTCGGCGCCCTCCCAGTGCAGCCCGGCGACCCAGAGCTCGCGGCCCGCCTCGAAGGCGTGCACGTCGGTGCCCACCCCGATCCGCGGGACCAGCGCGAACGGCTCAGTAGACATCGGAGGCCCTCCGGCGGGCGAGGACCGCCTCGGCCAGCACCAGGTCCAGCGGCCTGGTGACCTTGAACGCCTCCTCGTGGCCGGGGACGACCACGACCTGCACCCCGAGCCGCTCGACCATGCCGGCGTCGTCGGTGGCGCCCTCGCCACCCGCTCCGCACTCGGCGGCGAACTTCTCGTGCGCCTCGGCCAGCACCGCGCGGCGGAAGCCCTGCGGGGTCTGCACGGCCCGCAGCCGGGACCGCTCGGGCGTGGCCACCACCGGCTCGGGCGCGCCGCCGGCACCCGGCTCGACCTCCTTGACGGTGTCGGCCAGCGGCAGCGCGGGGACGACGGCGGACGCGCCGTCGCGCACCGCGGCGACCACCGCGTCGACCGCCTCGGCCGGCACCAGCGGCCGCGCCGCGTCGTGTACCAGGACGATGTCCACGTCGTCCGGCAGCGCGGCCAGCCCGAGCCGTACCGACTCCTGACGGGTCGCACCGCCCGCGACGACGCTTATCTCCTTGGACTCCGGGAAGCCGTGGCTACCGAGGAGGCTGCGCACCTCCGCGACACCGTCGGACGGAGCGACCACGATGACGAGGCCCACGGCCGGAGAGCGGGTGAGCGCGCGCACGGCGTGCACCAGCATCGGGATGCCCCCGAGGCTGCGCAGCGCCTTGGGCGTGCCGGGGCCGAGCCGGACTCCGCGTCCGGCGGCGGGGATGACGGCCGCGACCGTCCGCGAGACGGATCGCGCGGGCTGGGCGGGCTGGTCGGAGCGAGTCAGGTTTGTTTCCTTGGCCGAGTTGGGTATCGCCTAGGCGTGCCGGGCAGGAGGTCACCGCGGTCCCCTTCCGTGAAGCCGCGGTGGCACGTCCCCCGTCGGGGGCCGGCACGACTGCACGCGTGGTGCGTGCGGTCACCAGCATGCCAGGCAGACGACACGTCCGGGTGACGCGCGGGCGAACACACCCGCTCGGCGGAGCCCCTGTGCGGCCGTGCGCGCACACCGTGGTGACGGGAGCGCGCGCGGTGCGCGGGCGCCCTTCGCCGCGCCGGTGGAGCGCTCCGGCCGCCCCGATCACCCCGGATAAGTTCCGGAGCTCCGGAGCGGAGCCACCGGGCACACCCGTTCCCGGGCGCGCCCGGGTCCGGGCGGACGTCCGGGAGGACACGGGAGAACACGCAGGCCGGGACGGCAGACGAGCACGTCGGACAAGCGCGTCATGACCGTGCC
>JBEHYF010000207.1:0-7929 GCA_048498315.1 Actinomycetota bacterium | reverse complement strand
GGACGGGGGTAGCCGACCCGCATGACCGAAAGCAGTGCGGCGGAAGTGGGCAGGGCCGCGGCCGAGACCGTCGCCGACGCGGTGTCCGCCGGCCGGCTGAAGAACGCCGGCCGGCACGCGGGCGTCTTCGGCGCGGCCATCGGCGTGGTCGCCGCGGGCGCGGCCGCCGGAGTCGCCATCGAACGGATGACGGTCGGCGCCGCCCTGCGCCGCAAGGCGCGCCTGGCCCTGGACGCGGCCGGGCCCTACGGCACGCTGCGCGGCGAGCCGGGCACCGCGATCGCCGAGGACGGCACCCGGCTGCACTACGAGATCGATGAGGTGGAGGCCGGGGAGAGCGGTGCCCGCGGGTTCGGGCGGTTCCGGCCGGGCGGCGGGACCGGGCCGCTGACCGTGGTCTTCTCGCACGGCTACTGCCTGAGCCAGGACTCCTGGCACTTCCAGCGGGCGGCGCTGCGCGGCAACGTGCGGGCCGTCTACTGGGACCAGCGCAGCCACGGCCGCTCCGAGCGCGGCCGGGCCCAGCGGGCGGGCCGGCCGGCCGACATCGACCAGCTCGGCCGCGATCTGAAGGCGGTCATCGACGCGGCGGCGCCCACCGGTCCGCTGGTGCTGGCCGGCCACTCCATGGGCGGTATGACGATCATGGCGCTGGCCGAGCAGTACCCGGAGGTGGTGGAGCGGGTCGCGGGCGTGTTCTTCGCCGGCACCTCGGCGGGCAAGCTGGCCGCCGTCTCGCTGGGGCTGCCCGCGGTGGGGGCCAAGGCGTTCCGGGTGCTGGCGCCGGGGGTGCTGCGGGCGCTGGGCACCCAGGTGACGCTGGTGGAGCGGGGGCGGCGGGCGACCGCGGACCTGTTCGCCGGGATCGTCAAGCGGTACTCCTTCGCCGGGGAGGTCGATCCGGCGGTGGCCCGGCTCGCCGAGCGGATGATCGAGTCGACGCCGATCGACGTGGTCGCCGAGTTCTACCCGGCGTTCACCACGCACGAGAAGGCCGAGGCGCTGGCGGTGCTGGACGGCCGCCCGACGCTGGTGATGGCGGGGGACAGCGATCTGCTGACGCCCTGCGAGCACAGCGCGGCCATCGCCGAGCGGCTGCCGGCGGCCCGTCTCGTGGTGGTCGAGAACGCCGGCCACCTGGTGATGCTGGAGCATCCCGACCTGGTCAACGGGCACCTGGCCGGGCTGCTGGCGAGCGCCGCGGACGCGGTGCGGGCGCCGCTGCCGCAGGCCGTCCGGGAACTGGCCGCGGCCGCCGCGGAGCAGCGGCGGGTGAGCGGGGCGGCCGCCGGGACGCCGTAGCATCCGGGGACATGGGTACTACGCACGATCCGCGGACCGGCGCGGCGGTCCGGGTGGCCGTCGGCACACCGGAACGGATGCAGGAGCTGGGGCGGGACATCGCGGCGCTGCTGCGGCCGGGGGACCTGGTGCTGCTCAGCGGTGAGCTGGGCGCGGGCAAGACGACGCTGACCCGCGGTCTGGGCGAGGGCCTGGGCGTGCGCGGCGCGGTGACCTCGCCCACGTTCGTCATCGCCCGGGTGCACCCGTCGCTGCGCGGCGGCCCCGCGCTGGTCCACGTCGACGCCTACCGGCTCGGCGGCGGGCTGGAGGAGATGGAGGACCTCGACCTGGACGTCTCGCTGGAGGAGTCGGTGGTCGTGGTCGAGTGGGGCGAGGGCAAGGTCGAGGAGCTGTCCGACGCGCGCCTTCAGGTGGTGATCGAGCGGGGCGTCGGCGAGTCGGCCGGCGACGCCCGCACGGTGGACGTCATCGGCATCGGCCCGCGCTGGGCCGGGGTGGACCTGGCCTCCCTGGCCTGACCTGACCGTCTCGCCTGATCGCCGGGCCCGATCCGGAGTATTCCGACGCGCTGTCGGGAAGATGTTGCGCTGGCGGTCACGGGCGTGGTCTGCTGGAAGCGGGCCGGCGCTCAGGGCTGCCCCGGAGATCTTCGCAGGCCGGGGGTCTTCAGCCGTGATCCCAGCCGTGTTCCCAGCCGTGGAGGAGGCGCACATGTCGGCCGACGGCCGTGCCGAGCCGGCGCCCGAGAGCCGGGTGAGCCCTCAGCGACCGGACGACGCTCCGCAGGAGGAGACCATGCCGCCGATGAGCACGCTGCTCGCGGCCGGAGCGGCGGCGGAGGCGGTCTGCACGCCTCCCCCGGCGCCGGGTACCGTCCCGCTCGTCCTCGGGGGTCCGAGGCGCCTCCCCCGGCGCCGGGGGAGGCGCCTCGGACCCCCGAGGACGAGCGGGACGGTACCCGGCGTCGCGACGCCGCCTGAGCGTCATCCCGCCGAACGCCGGTTGCCGTGTCACTCGTTCGGCGGAATTCGCCGCCGGCCGAGGTGATCGCGGCTACGGGGTGACGACCACCGGCGCACCGGGTTCCGCGAAGGACCACATCGCCGCGCCGTCCGCCCGTGCCTCCCGCACGCCTCCGGTCTTGCGGGCCGGGTCGGGGGTGGGCGTCGAGCCGTCCACGGCCGCGCTGAACCCGACATAGACGCCGTTCACGTGGGCGAATATCACCACGTGCTCCACCGGGACGCCGTCGCTGCCCATCACCTTGGCGGACCGCGAGGTCACCGTGTAGCGGCCGGGCGGCGGCGAGACGGTGCCCGGCATGACGGTGAAGGTGCGCTCCACCCGCCCGGTGGCGTCCACCAGCCACACCCGCCTGCCGCCGAGCGCGTAGACGATGCGCTGCCCGCTGCCGGAGCCGGCCGGCAGCGCGGTGGGCTGCGGGGTCGGCGTGGGGGCGGGGCTGGAGACGGCGGCCGGAGCACCCGCGCCGTGCCTGAGGTGATCCGGCGCGGCGGAGGCCTGCCAGGCCAGCACCCCGATGACGGCCAGCGCCGCCGCGGTGAGCCCGGTGACCACGGCCCCGGAGGGGATCCTTGCCATGCCGTGACGTTAGCACCTTGGCCTGAGGTGATCGCTCCGTGACCGGCTGTCGGTATCCGCGGGGCCGGCCGGTCCGCGGCGCCCCCCGGCCGCCGTAGGCTGGTCGTCGTGCTACTGCTCGCCTTTGACACCGCCACCCCGGCCGTCACCGTCGCCGTGCACGACGGAACCGCCGTGCTCGCCGAGTCGACGCAGGTCGACGCCCGCCGCCACGGCGAGCTGCTGATGCCCGCCGTCGACCGCGTCCTGCGTGAGGCGGGCGCCAAACTCGACACCGTGACCGACGTGGTGGTCGGCGCGGGCCCCGGCCCGTACACCGGGCTGCGGGTCGGGCTGGTGACCGCGGCGGCCTTCGGCGACGCCCTCGGGGTGCCGGTGCACGGCGTGTGCACCCTGGACGCCCTGGCGTACGCCGCCGGACCGGCCGGAGTGCCCGCGCCCTTCGTGGTGGCGACGGACGCGCGCCGCAAGGAGGTCTACTGGGCCCGCTACGACGGACCGCGCCGCCGCGCCACCGAGCCCGCCGTGGACCGCCCCGCCGACATCGCCGAGCAGGTCGCCGGCCTGCCCGCGGTCGGCGCCGGAGCCCTGCTGTACCGGGAGGTGTTCGGGCCCGTCCCGCCGGGCGCCCCCGAGCACGTCTCGGCCGCCGCGCTGGCCGCCCTCGCCGCCGAACGGCTCGCGGACGGCGAGGCGTTCACGAACCCGGAGGGCGCTCCCGTCCTCCCCCTGTACCTGCGCAGGCCCGACGCCCAGGTGCCCGCCGGCTACAAGGCGGTCCTGCGGGCGTGACCGTCGAACTGCGCGAGATGCGCTGGTGGGACCTGGAGGAGGTACTGGCGCTCGAGCGGGAGCTGTTCCCGCAGGACGCCTGGTCACCGGGGATGTTCTGGTCAGAGCTGGCCGACGCCCGGCATCCGGGGGCCACCCGCCACTACGTGGTCGCGGTGGACGGCGACCGCATCGTCGGCTACGCGGGCCTGGCCGCCGTGGCCGGCACCGGCGACGTGCAGACCATAGCCGTCGCCCGCGACCACTGGGGCACCGGCCTCGGCGCCCGGCTGCTGACCGAACTCCTGCGCAAGGCCACCGCGTTCGAATGCCGCGAGGTGCTGCTGGAGGTCCGGGTGGACAACACCCGCGCCCAGCGCCTCTACGAGCGGTTCGGCTTCGAGCCGATCGGCTTCCGCCGCGGCTACTACCAGCCGGGCAACGTGGACGCCCTCGTCATGCGCCTGACCGATCCCACCTCTGTGCAAGGACTGACATCCCATGGCTGACGAACCCCTCGTCCTCGGCATCGAGACCTCCTGCGACGAGACCGGTGTCGGCATCGTGCGCGGGCACACCCTGCTGGCCGACGCGGTCGCCTCCAGCGTGGACGAGCACGCCCGGTTCGGCGGCGTCGTCCCCGAGGTCGCCAGCCGCGCGCACCTGGAGGCCATGGTCCCCACCATCCAGCGGGCGATGAAGGAGGCCGGGGTCACCCCGGGCGACCTGGACGGCATCGCGGTCACCGCCGGTCCCGGCCTCGCCGGAGCGCTGCTGGTCGGCGTCTCGGCGGCCAAGGCCTACGCCTACGCGCTGGGCAAGCCGCTGTACGGCGTCAACCACCTGGCCTCGCACATCTGCGTCGACCAGCTGGAGCACGGCCCGCTGCCCGAGCCGACGATGGCGCTGCTGGTCTCCGGCGGCCACTCCTCGCTGCTGCTCGCCCCCGACATCACCGCGGACGTGCGGCCGCTCGGCTCCAGCATCGACGACGCGGCCGGCGAGGCGTTCGACAAGGTCGCGCGGCTGCTCGGGCTGGGCTTCCCCGGTGGGCCGGTCATCGACCGGTACGCGCGCGAGGGCGATCCGGACGCCATCCGCTTCCCCCGCGGCCTGACCGGCCCCCGCGACCCGGTCTACGACTTCTCCTTCTCCGGGCTGAAGACCGCGGTGGCCCGCTGGGTCGAGGAGCGGCGGCGCGAGGGCACCGAGGTGCCGATCGCGGACGTGGCCGCCTCCTTCCAGGAGGCCGTCACCGACGTGCTGACCCGCAAGGCGATCCGCGCCTGCCGCGACAACGGCGTCGACCATCTGATGATCGGCGGCGGTGTCGCGGCCAACTCCCGGCTGCGCGCGATGGCCGAGGAGCGCTGCACGGACGCCGGCATCCGGCTGCGGGTGCCGCGCCCCAAGCTGTGCACCGACAACGGCGCGATGGTCGCCGCCCTGGGCGCCGAGATGGTCGCCCGCGGCCGTCCGGCCTCCGACTTCGCGCTGTCCGCGGACTCCTCCCTCCCGGTCACCGAGCCGCATGTGGCGGCGGCGCGCTGATGGCCGCCGTCGCGCTGATGTGGGAGGCCCGCGCCGAGGACGGCCGCGGCGCGGAACTGCTGGAGTGGGCCCGCGCCCAGTCCCTGCCGTCCGTGCCGCTGCGCCGCGAGACCTTCGCGGCGCCGGCCGACCGCGTCCTCGTCATCACCTGGTGGGAGGGCACCTATGACGCCCTGGTGCCCGAACTCCCCGATCCGCCCGAGGAGTTGGTGCGCCGGGCGGTGCACCGCTGGCGCTTCGAGTCCCTCGGGGTTCAGCCCAGCTCGTAGGCGAAGGTGTACGCCACCGACGTGTCGCCGTGCCGGGTGGTGAAGCCCCCGGAGCCGCGCAGCCCGGCGAGCTCGCCGGTGCCCGAGTCCGGCACGACGTCGAAGGCGCACTCCAGGCTGCCGTCCGCCCGGAACGAGCCGCGCTGCTCCAGCAGGAACGCGCCCTTGCGCCCGTCGAGCGTGCCGTTCAGCGCCTCCATGCCGGTGAAGGTGCCGAGCCCCTCCTCGACGTAGGCGATCGTGTACCGGCAGACGGTGCCGGACGCCTCGATGCCGCCGGAGAAGGCGTTGGTGACGGAGGCGTGGGCGAGCTTGGGGTAGCCCTCGCCGAGCACCTCCTCCGTCCAGTCGGTGAAGGTGAAGCTGCCGGTGGTCTGTGTGGGCATGGGGTCCTCCCGGATCCGCGGTGAGCCTTCGACGGCCATCCTGACCGGCATACCTGACACCTTCTGTCAGGTACCGGCACAATGGCCGCCATGCGTGCCGACCGGCTCCTGGCCCTCCTCCTGCTGCTGCAGAACCGCGGCCGGATGACCGCGCCCGAGCTCGCCGCGGAGCTGGAGGTCTCGGTCCGCACCGTCTACCGGGACATCGAGGCGCTGGGCGCGGCCGGCGTCCCGGTCTGCGCCGACCGCGGGCCCGACGGCGGCTACCGGCTCACCGACGGCTACCGCACCCGGCTGACCGGCCTGACCGGCGCCGAGGCCGGCTCCCTCTTCCTGGCCGGCGCGCCGGGCCCCGCCAAGGACCTCGGGCTCGGCGCCGTCCTGGCCACCGCCCAGCTGAAGGTGCAGGCCGCGCTGCCCGCCGGCCTCGCCGAACGGGCCCGGCGCAGCCAGGAA
Source organism: Actinomycetota bacterium (assembly GCA_048498315.1). Taxonomy (GTDB): domain Bacteria; phylum Actinomycetota; class Actinomycetes; order Streptosporangiales; family Streptosporangiaceae; genus Actinoallomurus. The sequence goes on along the minus strand of JBEHYF010000207.1, from coordinate 1,589 downwards.
CGCTTCCACCTGGACGCGCCCGCCTGGTTCCGGGACGCCGACCAGGTCCCCCACCTGGCGCAGGTCGCCGAGGCCGTCTGGGAGCAGCGGGTGCTGCGGGTCCACTACCGGCGCTGGCGCGGCGAGGTCCACCGCGAACTGCGGCCGCTCGGCATCGTCCTCAAGGGCGGCATCTGGTACGCCGTCGCGTTGGCGGACGGCGAGCCGCGCACCTACCGGATCTCCCGGTTCCTGGCCGTGGAGCCGACCGGGGCGGCCTTCGAGCGGCCGGACGGGTTCGATCTGGCCGCCTACTGGGAGGAGTCCACCCGGCGCCTTGAGCGGATGACGCACCAGGGCACCGCGCGGCTCCGCCTCTCGCCGCGCGGCCGGCTGCTGCTCCCCCTGCAGTTCGGCGCGGCGGGCACCCGCGCCCTGGCCGATGCGGGCGCCCCGGACCCGGACGGCTGGGTGGAGCTCGACCTGCCCGTGGAAGCCCAGGCGGTCGCGGTCGGCGACCTGCTGCGGCTCGGAGCGGAGGCCGAGGTGCTCGGGCCGCCCGACCTGCGGGCGGCGGTCGCGGCGGCGGTGACGGCGCTGGCGGCGCGGTACGCGCCCGGGACGCCGGCGGAACCGTTTGACGCGTACAGAGCGTCTTCGTAGCGGACATCAGCGAACCAGGGGGCGGAGAAGCAGCGGTGTCGATCGAGTTACCGAGCGCCGCGGTGGACGCGTTCTACTTCCTCGGGCTCCCGTGGCCCGGCGTGGACGAGGACCAACTGCGCGGCTGGGGAAGCGACTTGCGCACCTTCGCCGAGGAGATCACCGCCGTCGCGGGCCTGTCGAAGGACGCCGTCAAGGAGCTGGCGGACTCCGACCAGTCGGCCTTCCTGAAGACCGTGGCCGGCAACTGGGAGCAGCACCACGGCACGATCATGGCGTTGCGCGAGCCGATGAACGTCTTCGCGGACGCCCTCGACGTCGCGGCCGTCGCCGTCGAGGTGCAGAAGGGCGTGGTGATCGCCGCGGCGGTCGCGCTGGCCGCCGAGGTCGTCGCCACCCAGGGCGAGGCGCTGGTCACCTTCGGCCTCGCCGAGGCCGAGCTGCCCCTTGAGGTCGCGGCGACCAAACTGGCCATCAAGTTCGCGCTCCAGGAGCTGGAGAACGCCCTGCTGGGCGTGCTGATCGACGACGCTGCCCAGGCCATCGGCAACCATCTGGGCTCATCCGTCGAGAAGTTGCTGATGGGCGGGCTCGGGGTGGCGGGCGAGGCATACGCGCTCAAGACCGACACCAAGGGCATCCGCGGCCTCGCCAAGACCATCAACACCCATGCCCGCCGCACCGAGCGGACCAGCGAGGAGGCTCACCGCCGCACCGCCAACCGCAAGCTGGAGACCGAGTCCCCGGGCGGCAGGTGGCATGTGGTGGAGGTGCTGGAGGCCGCCCTGCTGTCGATCGCCGGGGACCTGTTCAAGAAGCTCCCCGGGACGCTGTTCAAGGTCATGGAGAAGACCGAGGAGGACCTGACCAAGGCGGCCGAGGCCATCGAACAGGCCGACGCCCGCCTCGCGGCGGAGACCCCGCTGGAGGAGCCGGGCACGGTTCCG
>JBEHYF010000206.1:0-8147 GCA_048498315.1 Actinomycetota bacterium | reverse complement strand
GCAGGCGCCGGGCAGGCGCCGGGCAGGCGCCGGTCCGGGCATCGCCGCCCGGGCCGCCGGGGGCCGCCGGCGGGCGGCGATCCGCAGCCGTCAGTCGCCGGAGCCGGCGTACGGCGGCGCCTGCTGGAAGATCCACGACGGCACGGCGTCGGCCAGGGCCTTGTACCCGGCCGGGTTCAGGTGCAGGTGGTCGCCGACGTCGTAGGCGGGAAGCAGTCGCGCCGGGTTCGCCGGGTCGCGCGCCACGCGGTCGAAGTCGATGACGCCGTCGAACCGGTGCGAGGTGCGGATCCAGGCGTTCACCCGCTGCCGCGTCGCCTCGCGAACGCCCGACCCGTCGTCGTAGGCGTCGTTGCCGCCGAACGGGGTGATCGTCGCGCCGTAGACGCGGATTCCCTGCGCGTGCGCCCGCGTGACGATCTGGTCGTAGGCGCCGATCAGGTCGTCGCCGATCTGCCGCTGCGCGGCCGCGGTCGCGGCGGCGGTGCCGATGTCGTTGACGCCCTCGAACACGATCATCCAGCGGACGCCGCTCTGCGCGAAGAAGTCGCGGTCGAGCCGCGAGAGGGCGTTCGGGCCGAGGCCGTCGTTGAGGACGCGGTTGCCGCCCGCGGCCTGGTTCACGACCGCGACGCCGGAGGTGCGCGGGTCGGCGTGCAACCGGTCGAACAGCAGGTCGGGCCAGCGGTCGTTGCCGTTGGTGGTGGAGCCGCGGCCATCGGTCAGCGAGTCGCCCAGCATCGCCACCGCCGCGGTGCTGCGCTTCGCCCACACCTCGACGCCGCTGAGGAAGTACCAGTGGTCGGCGGTCGTGGCGCCGGTCAGGTCCGCGTCGTCGACGTGGTCGCCGGCCACCATGTACGAGGTGGTCCGCGAGCCGGGGTGCGAGGTGATGTTCGTGGAGGCCTGCCCGTTCGCCAGGTAGATCGTCACGGTCAGTTCCGAGCCGGGCGCCACGGCGAACCCGAGCGGGTCGGAGACCATCTGCGCGCCGACCGGGATGACGACGGAGGTGCGGCCGTCGAAGGTCACCGGCCGCGAGGTGCCGGGCTGGATCGCGCCGACCCCGGCCTTGCCGCCGAGCGGCCGCGCCACCGCCACCTTCGTGATCGGCAGGTCGGCGCCGCCGAAGGCGTTGGAGATCCGCAGCCGGATGCGCGCGCCGCCGGTCGTCACGCGGACCGTCTGCCGGAGCGTGCTGTCGACGAACACCCGGTCGCTCTGCGTGAACGGCGGCGGCGGCATGTTGCCCGGCTCGGTCAGCTGCGGCATCGACGCCCAGGTGTCCACCCAGTGCGCGGTCGCGCCGGGCGGGACGGCGGCGCCGGCCGTTCCGGACGTGCCGGTCCGCCCCATGAGCGCGGGTGCCGCCGCGACGACGGCCGCGGCGGTGATCGCCGCGACGACCGGCCTGGCGGGAGCCGGCGTCGCGATGCCGCCGCGGCCTCCGGCGGCGGTGAAGGGTCTGAGCGTCCGGGACACGGCCCGCCGGAGGCGGTCACGGACGCCTTCCGGAGGGGCGGGACGACGGGGGGCCACACGCATGATCATGTCTCCGTCCGGGCTGCGCCTATGAAAGTTTTCAAGATCTCGCGTGACGATTTCGACGGCAAGGTACGCCGCCAGGAGAGGGCGGTCAATGCGTTCGGCGCGGCCGGTCGGCACCGAGACGGCGGGCGGGACCTCGCCGCGGCCGGACCACCATGATCCGCCAGGCCCGGCGCGTACCGGGCGGACGAGACGTAAGACTTGTCGAGGAAGCCGTGATTGTCCGGGCGGACGGGCGGACGAGGCCCGCCGGCGGCGGACCCGTACGCCGTTTCCCTGCTCATGGACGTGACCCACGTCCCGCCTCTAAGCTAACGTTCTAGTTCGTCCATTAATCGGGAGGCGGTCGCGGCATGCGCAGGTCCATCGCCACGGTGTCGCTCAGCGGATCGCTGGCCGACAAGCTGACCGCCATCGGGGCGGCCGGATTCGACGGCATCGAGATCTTCGAGAACGACCTCGTCGCCGCGTCGATGAGCCCGGAGGAGGTGCGCCGCCGCGCTGCTGACCTCGGCCTGGCCATCGAGCTGTACCAGCCGTTCCGCGACTTCGAGGGGGTGCCACCGGAGGCCCTCGCGGCCGGCCTGCGCCGGGCCGAGCACAAGTTCGCGCTGATGGAACGGCTCGGCGCGTCCTGCCTGCTCGCGTGCTCCAGCGTCTCCCCCGGCGCCGTGGACGACGACGCGCTGGCCGCCGAGCAGCTGCGGCTCCTCGCCGAGCGGGCCGCACGGCACGGCGTCCGCGTCGCCTACGAGGCGCTGGCCTGGGGCCGGCACGTCCGCGACTACCGGCACGCGTGGCGGATCGTGCGGGCGGCCGACCACCCGAACCTGGGGCTGTGCCTGGACAGCTTCCACATCCTGTCGCGGGGCGCCGACCCGTACCCGATCGAGACCATTCCCGGCGACAAGATCTTCTTCCTCCAACTGGCCGACGCGCCCGCGCTCCCGATGGACGTCCTGTACTGGAGCCGGCACTACCGGTGCTTTCCCGGGCAGGGCGACTTCGACGTGGCGGGGTTCCTCGCGCACGTGCTGGCGACCGGATACGACGGCCCGCTGTCCCTGGAGGTGTTCAACGACATATTCCGGCAGGCCGACGCCGAGCGCACCGCACGGGACGCGATGCGCTCACTCATCTTCCTTGAGGAGGCCGCGGCCGAGCGCCTCGGCGGCCGGCGTTCGGCCGCGGCGCTCGTCCCTCCCCCGCCGCCGGTCGTGCCGACCGGCTTCGCCTTCGCGGAACTGGCCGTGCCGGACACGGGGCGGATGGGCGGGCTGCTGGCCGCCCTCGGCTTCGCCCGGACCGGCGTGCACACCGGCAAGCCGGTCGAGCTGTGGGAGCAGGGGTCGGCGCGGATCCTGCTGAACACCGTGGGGAGCGACGACGGCCCGGTGCTCGGCGCGATCGGGCTGGAGTCGCCGGACCCGGCCGCGTCGGTCAAGCGCGCCGAGGCGCTGCTGTCCCCCGTGCTGCCGCGGCTGCGGGCCCCGGGCGACGCGCCGCTGGACGCCGTCGCGGCACCCGACGGGACGGAGCTGTTCTTCTGCCGCACCGCTCAGGCGGACCACCAAAGCTGGACCGGCGACTTCGCCGCCGTCCCCGGCACGTCGCCGGCCGGCGGCGCGGGCGCCTCCGCCTGGATCACGCACATCGACCATGTGGCGCTCACCCAGCCGTGGCACCACTTCGACGAGGCGTCGCTGTTCTACCGTGCCGTCCTCGGCCTGCGGCCGCACGAGAGCCTGGAGCTGCCCGACACGTACGGGCTGCTGCGCAGCCGCGCGGTCGCCACCGACGACGGGAGTGTGCGCATCGCCCTCAACGTCGCGTACGTCGGCGCGCCCGCCGGCCCCCGCGGCCCGGCCCGCCAGCACGTCGCGCTGGTCAGCCGGGACATCGTCTCGACCGCCCGGCGGGCCCGCGCCGCCGGGGCGGTGCCGCTGGCCATCCCGGGCAACTACTACGACGACCTGGCCGCGCGGCACGATCTGGAGCCGGCGCGGCTCGCGTTGCTCAGGGAGCTCGACCTGCTCTACGACCGGGACGAGCACGGCGAGTTCCTGCACTTCTACACGGCCGCCCACGGAAAGGTGTTCTTCGAGATCGTCCAGCGTGTCGGCGGCTACCGGGGATACGGCGCGGTGAACGCGCCCGTGCGGCTGGCCGCCCAGCACGCTCACCCGTACTGAGCCGCCGGCCGTCCGGGAGCGCCGTTCCGGCAGCACCGGCGCCGCGGGAAACGCCGATCCTAGGATGAGTTCCCGTCCGACCGTCACCATCGTGGAGTCACATGTCGCCGCAGCCCGCCACACCCGCGTCCGGAGAGCGCCAGCGCGACGCCGAGCGCACCCGGGCGGAGATCCTCGACGTCGCGCAGCGGGAGTTCGCGCGGCACGGGTACGCCGGGGCGCGGATCGACGACATGGCCGCGCTCATGCGGACCACCAAACGCATGATCTACTACTACTTCGGCGGCAAGGAGCAGCTGTACATCGCGGTCCTGGAGAAGGCCTACGCCGAGGTGCGGGCGACCGAGTCGACGATCGACGTGCAGCACCTGGCGCCGGTCGAGGCGATCCGCACGCTGGCCGAGCTGACCTTCGACCACCACGAGCGCCATGAGGACTTCATCAAGCTGGTCAGCATCGAGAACATCCACCGGGCCGAGCACCTGCGCAAGTCGGCGGTGCTGGCGACGCTGGGCACGCCGGTCACCGAGCTGATCTCCCAGATCCTCGCGGCGGGCCGGGAGAGCGGCGACTTCGTCACCGACGCCGACGCCGTGGACGTGCACATGATGATCAGCGCATTCTGCTTCTTCCGCATCGCCAACCAGCACACGTTCGGCGCACTGTTCGGCCGGGACATGACCGCGCCGGAGCACCGCGAACGGCACCGCGCCATGGTCGGCGACATGGTCGTCGCCTACCTGACCGGCGCCGGCCGCACCGGCCGGCGGCCTGCATAGCCACCCGGCGATGCGGCCTGCGGCCTGCGTAGCCACCCGGCGGCACCCCCGGGCGGCCGGTGGCCGACGTGGGCGTGGACCGCGGCGGTCACAGGCCGAGGTAGATGCGCCGGACCCGGACGTCGTCGCGCAGTTCGCGCGATGTCCCGGCCATCGCGACCTCGCCGTTCTCCATCACCACGCAGTCGCTGGTCGCCTCGAACGTCAGCATGGCGTTCTGCTCGACGAGCAGGAGGCTCATTCCCTCATCGCGCAGGCGGAGCAGCACGGCGAGGATGTCCTCGACCAGCTTGGGCGACAGGCCCATGGACGGCTCGTCCAGCAGGAGCAGGCGCGGCTTGGACATCAGCGCCCGGCCCACCGCGAGCATCTGCTGCTGCCCGCCGGACAGCGCCCCGGCCAGCCGGCCGCGCATCTCCCCCAGCACGGGGAACAGCTCGTACACCTCGGCGAGCGTCCGCCTGGTCGTGGCGTCGCGCCACGGGCGGGCGTACGCGCCGAGCAGGAGGTTCTTCTCCACCGACAGGCCGGGGAAGACGTGCCGACCCTCGGGAACGTACCCGATGCCGTGCCGCACCATGTTCCGGGCGCTCACCTTGGTCAGGTCGGCGTCGCCGTAGCGGATCCGGCCGCCGCTGCGGGGCACCAGGCCCATCAGGGCACGGAGGGTGGAGGTCTTGCCCGCACCGTTGGCGCCGATGATGCCGACCGAGCGCCCCGGCTCGACCGTGAAGCCGATCGAGCGCACGGCGCAGACGCCGCCGTAGTGGACGGACAGATCCTCGACCGACAGGGTCGCCGGCGCCCGGCCGGCGGCCGTCGCGGCGGTGCGGCGTCTCACGGTCCCACCTCGCTGTTCGTCGGGAGGGGCAGGCCGGCCATGGCCGAGTCCCCCAGGTACGCCTCGATCACCGCGTGGTCCGCGACCACCTCGGCGGGCGTGCCCTCGGCGATCACGGTGCCGCCGGCGAGGACTGTCACCCGCTCGCACAGCGACATCACCAGGCCCATATTGTGCTCGATGAGCACGACGGTCACTCCGCTGTCGCGGATCGACCGCACGATCTCGGCGAGCTGCCGGACCTCTTCCCCGTTGAGCCCGGCGGCGGGCTCGTCCAGCAGCAGCAGGCGGGGTTCGCCGGCCATCGCCCGGGCGATCTCGATGCGGCGCTGGATCCCGTACGGCAGGGCGTCCGGCCGCGCTCCGGCGAACTCGGTCAGGCCGAACCGGGCCAGCAGCGCGTCCGCCCGCCGGTCGAGCCGGCGCTCCTGCCGCCAGATCCCGAACGGCCACAGCACGTACCGCCAGACGGCGAGCGGGTGCGACCGGTCGAGCGCGACCAGGACGTTGTCCTTGACCGTCAGCTCGCCGAACAGCCGCAGGTTCTGGAAGGTCCGGGCGAGGCCGAGGGCCGACAGGCGGTACGGGCGCATCCCCGACACCACCCGGCCGTCCAGCAGCACCTGGCCGGCCGACGCCCGGTACACGCCGCTGACCACGTTGAACAGCGTCGTCTTGCCGGACCCGTTCGGGCCGACGATGCCGCGGATCTCGCCGCGCCCGACGGTGAGGGACACCTCGTCCAGCGCGCGCAGTCCCCGGAAGCGCTTGCCGACGCGCCGCACCTCCAGCGCGGGCGGCGCGGCGTCCGGGCCGGCGTCCTCCCCCGCCGGCGCGGGCTCGTACGGCTGGAACGGACGCAGCACGGCGCTTTCGGCGGTACGGCCACGGCGCCGGCCGACCGCGGCCCGGACCCGCGCGGGCACGCCGGCCAGCCCGGTGGGCGCGAACACCACCATCAGCACGACGATCGCGCCGAAGCCGAGCTGGGCGTACTCGGCGTGGTCGATGAGCTGCTCACGGACCAGCGTCAGCCCCACCGCGCCGACGACGCAGCCGACCAGGCTCTGCCGGCCACCGATCACGACCATCGCCAGCAGCAGGAACATCTCGGCGACGTTGAATGTGTCCGGCGCGACGTACCGGATGAGGCCGGCGTAAAACACGCCGGCGGCGCCGGCGAACGCGCTGGACAGGACGAACGCGGTCATCCGCAGCAGCGGGACGTGCGCGCCGACCGCGCCCGCGGCGAGCGGGTCGTCGCGCATCGCCATCAGCCGGCGGCCGAGCCCGGTGCCGACCACGAAGAGCCCGAAGGCCAGCCCCAGCGCGAAGACCACCGCTTCCAGGTAGTAATAGAGCCACTCGCTGGACAGGTCGACGCCGAACATCGGCGGCACCGGTATCGCCGAGATGCCCTCGGCACCGCCGGCCATGCCGGAGTTCGTGGTCCAGTTGATGAACCCCAGCGCCAGGCCGAGGGTGACGATGCCGAGGTAGTGCGACTGCATGCGCAGCGCGGGCAGGCCGACGAGCAGCCCGGCCAGCGCCGTGACCGCCATCGCCAGCGCCGCTGCCGGCCAGAACCCCAGGCCCTCGCGGGTGGTGAGGATCGCGGTCGTGTAGGCGCTCACCCCGAACACGGCGACCTGCGCCAGGTTGATCTGCCCGGCGACGCCCATGGCCAGGCCCATGCCGACGGCCAGTAGCGCGAACACCAGCGCGACGTCGGCGACGTGGATGGCGTAGCCGCCGAGCCCGTACGGCAGTGCCCAGGCCGCGACGACGAGCGCGGCGAGCCCGCCGAGGCGGGACGTCGAACGACGCGTCAGGAAGGTCTTCACGCCCGGCTCACCGTCATCTCGCCGAACAGGCCGGTCGGGCGGATCATGATGATCACCGTGAACGTCAGGAAGACCACCAGCTCGGAGTAGCCCTGGAAGTGCCCGGCGGCGAAGGAGTCCAGGATCCCGATGGCGAGCCCGCCGACGATGGCGCCGGGGATGTTGCCGCAGCCGCCCAGCATCGCCGCCGCGAACCCCTTGATGCCGATCGGCCCGCCCATCGCCGGGCTCACGTACAGCATCGGGCCGGCCAAGCCCCCGGCGAGCGCCGCGAGCGCGGCGCCGATCGCGAACGCGATCGCGTTGCTGCGGCCGACGTGGATGCCGACGGCGGTGGCCGCCTCGTGGTCCATGGCGACCGCCTGCATGGCCACGCCGCGCTTCGTGCGCTGCAGGAAGGCGGCCAGCAGCACCACCGCGACCGCGGCGATCGCCAGCACGACCAGGTCGTACGTGCGGATGCGCAGACCGCCGACGTCCAGCGGCGCGGCCTTGACCGGTGAGGGCACGGCGCGTCCGGTCGCGCCCCAGATGAGGATGGCCACCGCCTCCAGCACCATGCCGAAGCCGATCGTGCCGATCAGCATCAGTGTGACGTCCGTGTTCTCCAGCGGGCGCAGCACCCGTTCGATGAACAGCCCGATCAGGCCGGTCACCGCCATGGCCAGCGCCATCGCCGCCGCGAACGGCAGCCGGGTGGACATGTAGAAGGTGGATGCCGTGTAGGCGCCGATCATCAGCACGTCGGCGTGCGCGAAGTTGACCAGCCCCATTGTGCGGTACACGAGGGAGAACCCCATCGCGACCAGGGCGTAGATCGCGCCGAGGCTGAGTCCTCCGATCAGTGTCTGCAGAAAGACCTGCATCGCTTCTCCTTCCGCCGCGGGCGGGGGCGGGGGGGGGGGGGGGGGGGGAGAAGGAGGGAGGGGGCGGGTGCGATGTG
>JBEHYF010000205.1:0-8261 GCA_048498315.1 Actinomycetota bacterium | reverse complement strand
CGTTCCCCCGGCATGGCCCCGGCAAGAAGCACACCCGTAAGATCACTCTGCAACCTCGGCAGCACAAGATCGTCGCTCGATTCGGCGAGCAGTTCGTACACGGCCTGATCCACTCCGATGGCAGCCGTCCGGTCAACCGGGTACGCCATACGCTCGACGGCGGCGAACGCTGGTACGAATATTCCCGTTACGTCTTCACGAACGAGTCCGCCGACATCACGGCCCTGTTCACCGACGCACCGGATCGACTCGGGATCGCCTGGAGGCGATCGAACCGGACCAACATCTCCGTCGCGCGCAGGAAGGCCGTGACGCGGCTGGATGAGTTCGTGGGGCCGAAGTACTGACGCATACGCGGTCGCCGCGCGGGCGGGCGATCGTGGTCGTGTCCTCGCCGGCCGGCGGCGGGGGCACGACCACGGTGAGGGGTCGCGTGCCGGCTCAGAGCTCGGGGTGGCCGATGGCGTCGCCGATGCAGTGCACGCGCAGGGCGTTGGTGGAGCCGGGGATGCCGGGGGGTGAGCCGGCGACGATGACGACGCGGTCGCCCTTCTGGCACCGGCCGATCTCCAGGAGCGCGGTCTCGACCTGCCGGAACATCTCGTCGGTGTGGTGGACCTCCGGCACGATGAAGGTCTCCACGCCCCAGACGAGGGCGAGCTGGTTGCGGGTCTCGGGCCGGGCGGTGAAGGCCAGCAGCGGGATCGGCGAGCGGTAGCGGGACAGCCGCCGCGCGGTCTCGCCGGTGAGGGTGAAGGCGACGAGGGCCTTGGCGCCGACGGTCGCGCCGACCTCGGCGGCGGCACGGGCCATGGCGCCGCCGACGGTCTCGGGGATGCGGTTGAGCGAGTGGGTGGCGCGGAGGGTGCTCTCCTCGGCGGCGCTGACGATGCGGCCCATCGTCTGGACGGCCTCGATGGGGTGGTCGCCGACGCTGGTCTCGCCGGACAGCATGACCGCGTCGGCACCCTCGAAGACGGCGTTGGCGACGTCGGAGACCTCGGCGCGGGTGGGCCGCGGCGCGCCGATCATGGATTCGAGCATCTGGGTGGCGACGATGACCGGGCGGGCCTTCTCGCGGGTGAGCTCGATGGCGCGTTTCTGGACGATCGGGACCTGTTCGAGGGGCAGTTCGACGCCGAGGTCGCCACGGGCGACCATGATGCCGTCGAAGGCCGCGACGATCTCTTCGAGCCGCTCGACCGCCTGCGGTTTTTCGATCTTGGCGAGGAGGGGGACGATGCGGCCCTCTTCGTCCATGATGCGGCGGGCGGGTTCGGCGTCGGCGGGACTGCGCACGAACGACAGGGCGACCATGTCGACGCCGAGGCGGAGTGCGAAGCGCAGGTCGTCCTCGTCCTTCCCGGTGAGGGCGGGGACGCTGACGGCGACGCCGGGCAGGTTGAGGCCCTTGTGGTCGGAGACCATGCCGCCGACGAGGACGCGGGCGCGCACGCGGAGGCCGTCGACGGCGGTGACGGTGAGGACGACGCGGCCGTCGTCGATGAGGATGGTGTCGCCGGCGTCGACGTCGCCGGGCAGGCCGCCGTAGGTCGTGGAGACGATGGTGCGGTCGCCGGGGACGTCTTCGGTGGTGATGGTGAACTCGTCGCCGAGGGTCAGGCGTACCGGGCCGTCGGCGAACCGGCCGAGCCGGATCTTGGGGCCCTGGAGGTCGGCCAGGATGCCGACGCCGCGTCCGGTGGCGTCGGCGGCGTCGCGCAGGAGGCGATAGACCTCTTCGTGCTGCTCCTGCGTGCCATGGCTCATGTTGAGCCTGGCGACGTCGATGCCGGCCTCCACGAGGGCGCGGATGCGCTCGGGGCTGGAACAGGCCGGACCGATGGTGCTGACGATCTTTGCTCGGCGACTCACGGCTACAACCCTAGGTAGTTACTGTACGGTACGCGCATCAGTGCAGGTCGGCGTCGTCCAGTGTTCACGTATTGGTCTAGACCGAGAGCGATCGTACCCCTCCCTCGGCCAGTGACGAGGGTAGGACCGTGGCGGCATGGGCGGCAGCCGGTTCACGAAGTCGGCCCGGCAGGTCACGGAGTGTGGCCGGCCCGGAGCGGTGCGGAAACAGGCCCGGCATCGCCCGCGCCCCCGGCGGCCGGCACCCGGCGGCTCGCACCGGTGCGGTCGGCGGACGATGCCGGGCACGCGCCGGACGCCGCACCACGCGCCACGCCCGTGCCACCCCGCGGCATCCCGCCGCGTGCCGCCCCCGCCGCGGCACACGCCACCCTTCGCCGCGCGTCACCCCCGCCGTGCGCCGTTCTCTGGTGCGCGGCGGCGGCGCGGGGGCGGACCCGGGCGGGGGGACGGTCCGCATGCTCCCTGGGCGGCGACCTGACGCCTCGCGGACGCGCGCGCAGCCGGACGCGCGGAGCCGGGGCGCAGGGGTGTCCCGCCTTTCAGTATTTCAGCGACAATTTAAGGTGATTGGTCGTTTTTTAGCCACATTCCCGCGATCGACTCTTCGACGCCTGGCCATGGTCGGCCGTTCGTGCGTTCACGTTGCGTGCGAGGCCTTTCGTACGTCATTTTTCTGTAGGTGTTTTCCTGATCCTCGACCAGAGGGAGGATGCCAGATGCCGGAATTGACCCGCCGTCGCCTGTTCAGTGCGGCGGGAAGGGCTGCAGCGGCCGCGTTCGCGGCGGAATTTCTGCCGCCGAACGTGCGCCGGGCGATGGCGAATCCGCCACCCACGAGGAAGGGGAAACTTCGCGACATCAAGCATGTAGTCCTCCTGATGCAAGAAAATCGTTCGTTCGACCATTATTTCGGCACCCTTCCGGGTGTGCGCGGTTTCTCCGACCCGAACGCGATCACACTGGACACCGGCCGCTCGGTCTTCCACCAGCCCGATCCCATGAACCCGGCCGGCTACCTGCTGCCCTTCCATCTCGATACGCGCACGACGAACGCGCAGGCGATCCCGTCGACGAGCCATGCGTGGGAGGTCCAGCACGCGGCGTGGAACGGTGGGCGAATGGACGGCTGGCTGGCGGCGCACCGCGACGCGGACGGCGCCAACGCCCCGTACGTCATGGGGTACTACGTCCGAGACGACATCCCCTTTCAGTTCGCGCTGGCCGAGTCCTTCACGATCTGCGACAACTATTTCTGTTCGGTGCTGGGGCCGACGTGGCCGAACCGCCTGTATTTCATGAGCGGCACGATCGATCCCGACGGAGTCGCGGGCGGTCCGGTGACCGCGAACCGCGATCCGGCGCCGTACCGCTGGATGACCTATCCGGAGGCGTTGACGGAGGCCGGTGTGAGCTGGCGGGTCTATCAGGAGGTCGACAATTACGGCTGTAACGTCCTGGAGTATTTCGGCGCGTTCCAGCGGGCGCGGCCCGGCTCGGACCTGTTCCGGAACGGGCTGCGCACGTACACGGCGGGGCGGTTCGAGTACGACGCGGCGCACGACCGGCTGCCGACCGTGTCGTGGATCATCCCGACGAGCTACCAGTCGGAGCATCCGGACTACACGCCCGCGGCCGGCGCCGACTACGTGGCCGCGAAGATCGATGCGATCGCCTCGAATCCGGACGTGTGGCGCAAGACGCTGTTCATCCTGACCTATGACGAGAACGACGGCCTGTTCGACCACGTGCCGCCGCCGGTCCCGCCGCCGGGCACCCCCGATGAGTTCGTGGACGGAGAGCCGATCGGGGGCGGTTTCCGGGTGCCGTGCGTGCTGGTGTCGCCGTGGACGCAGGGCGGCTGGGTGGCCGGCGAGGCGTTCGACCACACGTCGGCGCTGCGGCTTTTGGAGCGGCTGACGGGGGTGCGGGCGCCGAACATCAGCGCGTGGCGCCGCCGGACGTTCGGCGACCTGACCTCGGCGCTGGGCCTGCCGGTGCGGGGGCGGCGGCCGCGGCTGCCGGATACGAAGCGGTCGCTGGCGCGGGCGGTGGAGGCGGTGACGCGGCTTCCGCCGCCGCGGTTCCCCGGCGTGGTGCAGACACCGCCGCGCCAGGAGAAGGGGCCGCGGCCGAGGCCGCGGCCGTCGCGCTGAGGCCGCCGGCCGGAAGGGAGTGCACGTGCCGAAGAGGATGTCGCGGTGGCGTCTGGTGGTGGCGGCCTGCGGCGCCGCCTGTCTGCTCGGCCCGGCGGTGCCCGCAGGCGCGCCGCCGGGTCTGGCCGACGGGGCGCCGCCGCCGGTGCCGACGCCGGCGAACAGCGCGCCGGGCGAGCCGGTGTGGCGGGCGTCGGCGCACGGCCCGATGCTGAGCGTGGCCGGGCGGTACGTCGCGTACGTGGCACTGGCCGGGGCATACCGCGTGGCGACGGTCGACGTCGCCGCGCACGAGATCACGGCGACGGGGATCGTGGCGGACGCTGCGCAGGATGTCGCGGTGCGGCCGGACGGCGGCCGGTTGTTCGTCGCCGAGACGGGCCAGTACGACGTGCTGGCGGTCGATCCGGACGGTGGTGCGCGGCGGCGGCTGACGGTCGGCCCGCACCCGGTGGCCATCGAGGTCTCCCCCGACGGGGCGAAGGCGTACGCGGCGGTCGGTGGCGGTGCCACGGGCCGGGGCGGCGCGAACGCCGTCGCGGTGATCGACACGCGGTCCGAGACGGTGCGGCGGTGGGTGCGGGTGGAGACGGCGCCGCGGCAGGTGGCGTTCGCCCGCGACGGCACGCGGGCGTTCGTCACGTTCGACGGCGGGGTGGCGGTGCTCGACGCGCGCGCGGATCGGGTGATCCGGTCGGTGCCGGATCCGGCGGGGCCGCGGGGCGTCGCGGTGGCGCCGTCGGGGCGGGTGGTGTACGTGACGGAGCCGCGAGCGGGGAGGCTGGCGGTGCTCGACGCGACCCGCGGGAAGGTAGTCGCGCGCATTCGGGTGGGCGACGAGCCGTGGGCGGTGGCGGTGACGCCGGACGGCCGCAAGGCGTACGTCACGCAGATGAACGACGATCTGGTCGCAGTGGTCGACACAGCGAGGCGGAGGGTGCTGAGACGGGTGCGGGTGGGGCGGCTGCCGGCACCGGTGGCGATCACGCCGGACGGCGCGGAGGCGTGGGTGGGCAACGTGCTTTCCGGCAGCGTGTCGGTGATCGGCACGGCGTCCGACACGGTGATCGCGACGGTGTCGGGCGGTGCCGGGCGGCGGACGGTCGACGCGGCGCCGCTGGGCATCGCGTTCGCCCCGAACCGCGGCTGAGCACGCGCCGTCTCTCCCCCGCTGGTACCGCCAGCTCGGGGTGCCCCTTGGCGCCGACGGTGACCCAGCGGGGGCCGCCGTCGCCGAGCCGCATGTCGTTGCGCAGTTCGAGGCCGAGCTTTTCGGTGTAGAACGCCTTGGCGGAGTCCTGGTCGAGCACCCAGACGGTGGCCAGGCCGAGATTCGTGATCATTTCGAGCTCCTTGTCGCGTGTTCGCAGAGCTCAGGCTAGGAAGCGGCACCGGAAGGGTGCTTCTCGGATATTGCTCACTGCGGGCGGAAGCCGCCGGCCCAGTACAGGAGGAGGCAGCCCGGGATGGGGGGCGGGTCCGGCGCGCAGCGCGCGGTCGCGGAACTCGGTGGGTGTCATGCCGACCTGTTTCTTGAAGCGGGTGCAGAAGGTGCCGAGGCTGGTGAAGGCGACGAGCATGCAGACCCCATGCCGGTCGCCCGGCCGTTCCTCGCCGGACGCGCTCACTCGGCGACGTGATCGGCGACGGTGAGCATCTGCCGGGCGACGGGCTGGAGCCCGACCTTGGTGCCCAGCAGGCCGGTGGACACCCGTTCGATGACGCCCCATTCCCAGACCGCCTCGGCGTTCACGCCGCAGCGGCGGGCCAGCCATCGTGCCCGCTCGCGCGGATCGCCGCGGAGGAGTTCGAGGGGGTCTTCGCGCATGAGGACGCCCAGGTCGTACTCGGGCTCGGCGAGCAGACCGTCCGGGTCGACGAGCTTGAAGCCGTCGCCGGCCTCCAGCGCGTTCCACTGGTGCACGTCGCCGTGGACGAGCACGGCGCGCTCATCGTCGTGGGCGGCGATGCGGCGTTCGGCGCAGGCCAGGGCGTATGCGACGGCGCGCTCGCCGCACGGGCGGCCCAGCTCCTCCCACGTGGTCGTGATGAACTCGGCGAGCCAGCGGCCCTTCGCCGCGCCGGTCGGCAGGCCGCTGTCCGGCGCGGGACGCCAGATCCTCGCGGCCGCCGCGGCCAGGATCTCGTGCCGTCGCCGGACCGGCAGAGCGAGCTCGCGGAGCGAGCGGCCGAGCCGTTCGAGCAGGAGCGCACCGCGCTCCTCGTCCGCGCGCAGGAGCCGTACGCAGCCCTCGCCGCCCGCCAGCCGCAAGACGGTGATCTCGCCCCGGGCGGCGTCGTCGCCGCGCGGGATGAGCAGCTTCAGGACCGCGGGGGTACCGTCGGTCAGCGTGGCCCCGGCAACGAACGCCTCGGTCGCGTCGCCGTAGACGGAGCCGACGGTGATCGACCATTCCCGTTCCAGCCGCGCGACCTGCTCCGGGAGATCGCGCAGCCACCGCTCGGCGCCGGCCGCGAGGGCCTTGGTGCGCACGACCTGGGGAACACCCGGCATCACGGGCGCCGCGCGGGACCGGGAGCCGGCCGGCCCGTTCCCGGGGCGGCCGCGTATGGATGTGCACGCACCCGTCGAAGGTAATCCGGGCCACATGCCGCCGGCCACCGAATTTGGGCGCCCGCCGTACGCGGCGGCCCGCGCTCTTGACGCACGAGCCGCGCTGCTCCTGGGCGCGGCCCGCCTCTCCCGGACGTGGGCCTGCGCTTCTCCGGGGCCGCTGCCCGGGCCTGGCCTGGCAGCGGCCGGCGCTTCCCGGCGCAGGTGGGCGGGCCGGCGACGGCCGTCGGGCGGCGGCGCGTCAGGCGTCGGTGGGGGTTCCGGTGGCGGTGCCGCCGGGCGCGGCTTCCCCGGAGAGCCGGGCCGGCGTACCTGCGAGCTCGTCCGGGGCGTGATCGGACGGGCGTCCGCGGAGGGCGTATCCGGCGGCGATGCCGCACAGCGCTCCGGCCATGTGGCCCACCGTGGTGAAGTCGGGCACCCACCCGTACCATGCAGCGGCGGTCAGCGGATACAGCACGCAGACGCCCGCCCACACCGCCCGGATCTCCCGCGGCAGGTACCAGGTGATCGCCGCGGTCGCGGTGATCGAGCCGTAGCTGACCCCGAAATCCAGGCTGCGCTCGATCGACGCCGGGTACGCACCACCCCTGACGGCCGACACGATGACCAGGGCGGCGACGAGCGTGGCCGCCACGTGCCCGAAGACGAACACGCCTGCGGCGCGGACCGAGCCGGCGCGGCGTTCGAGCCATGCCAGGCAGACGGCGATGCCGAGGCCGACGGTGAGCACCTCGTCGAGGAAGGACGCCCGCGTGTCGACGACCAGCATGCCGGCGGCCATGGAACGCACCGGATGCCGCCCGAGGTTGTGCAGGTTCGTGCTGATGTCCAGCAGGAGCCTTGCCCGCGTCGCCGGGGCGAGCACGTGGAACACCAGGACATCGGCGACGGCGAGCAGGACCAGGTACCCGGACGTGACCGGGGTGCGTCGAACATGGTCGCGCACGGCGGCGTACGCGCCCGCCGCAACCGTACGCCGGCCCCTTCGCTCTCCGAACACGCCGCTCCTTCGAACGCCCGACCGGAACCTACCGCCCCCGCCGGTCCGGTAGGCGGCGGGGACGTGACCGGGCGGGAGAAAGGCCTACGCCGGGCCGCGCCAGCGGCGACGGCGCTCAGGCGGCGGCCGGGCGGGATGCGATCCCGCGGATGTGCGGCGAGGACGGTGACGGGGGGCGGCTCTCCGGCCAGACGAGGCGTTCGATCCGGTCGACGACGAATCCGGCACGCGCTATGGCGCTCCGGGTATCGCGGGCCAGATGGCATCCGCCGCTGACGGCCGGCCAGACGGTGGCGTCCAGCACCCGCTGCACGCGGCGCAGGCCGGGGGTGTCGGCGACGACATGTTCGAGGAAGAGCAGCCGCCCGCCCGGTTTGAGGACGCGGAACATCTCGGCCAGGGCCGCGTCGGCGTCGACCGAGCACAGCATCAGGCAGGCGACGACGGCGTCGAATGTACGGTCGCCCGCGGGCAGGTGCTCGGCACGGCCGTCGACGACCGTGACGGGGACAGGGGCGGCACCGGCGGCGGCCCGGGCGACGCGGCGGAGGTAGGGCTCGGGCTCGACCGCGGTCACCTCGGTGACCTGCGACGGGTAGTGCGCGAAGTTGGCGGCAGAGGGGGGGGAGACCACCCCAACCCCCCCCACCAC
>JBEHYF010000204.1:0-8375 GCA_048498315.1 Actinomycetota bacterium | reverse complement strand
CCACCCTGGCTCCGTCCCGGTCGTCCCGGCCCCCGGCGTACCGGTCCTTGCCGGTGCACATCCCGCCGGTGCACATCCCGCCGGCGTACCTCCCGCCGGTGCGCGTCCCGCCGGCGTGTCTCCCGCCGGCTCGATCCCCGGCCCGTCCCCCGACGGTCCTTCGGGAGAGCCGGCCGCGGCGGGGTCCTGCTCCGCTGACGCGGGCGGCTCCACACGCCCGCCGTCCGCCGTGACCGCCTACCCGGCGCCCGTATCGGCCGGAGACCGATTCGGCGGCGGATCCGGCCGTCCGTCCACACCGCCTGGCGCGCCTGATTCGGTGGCACCCGATTCGGCCGGCGGCCGCACCTCCAGCGGATCCGGCCATCCGCCCCCGCCGCCCAACACACCCGAGCCGCCGGGCTGGTGGGACGCGATGGTGCCGTACGTGCAGCAGATGCACGCGGCCTGGTTCGCCTTCCGCGCGTTCGGACGGCCGCGCCATCCCCGGCTGCGGGTGTGCTTCGCGCTGCTCGCCGGCCTGGCACCGCTGCACGGCGAACGCCTCGTCGCGCGCGGCGGCGGCCGTGGCGAGGTGGACCGGAACGCCTTTGTCGAGACCTCCTCGTACGGCCCGCGCGCGGTCGATGCGACCGTCCGCGCGGTCGGCATCGACGTGGTCGTGCTCGGCTCCGACCGGCCCTACGCCGGGCCGCCCGCCACCTTCGGCCTCGGCGACGCGGCCGAGCACGCCATCCGCGTGACCAACCCCGAACGCCTGCGCACAGGGAAGGAGTGACCCCCATGTCCTTCGAGTCGCTGCCCGCCCGCTTCCTCGACCGGCGCGAGCTGCGCGAGCTCGTCGACGATCTGGCCCGCCGGCCCGCCGAATGGAGGGAACTGGTCGAGTTCCCCCACGACCGGCGCCACTACGTCTCGCTGCACCGCGACGAGTACGTCGACGTGTGGCTGCTGTGCTGGACGCCGCAGAACGACACCGGATGGCACGACCACGACATCTCCTCCGGCGCGGTGGCGGTCGTCGAAGGCGTGCTGAAGGAGTGTCTCCCCCGCATCGGGGGCGCGCACATGGAGGTCGAGGTGGGGGCCGGCACGTCGTTCTCGTTCGGCCCGGACCACATCCACCGGGTGGTCGGCTCGGCCGACCGCAGCGTGTCGATTCACGCCTACAGCCCTCCGCTTGGGCGGCTCGGCCAGTATTCGATCGACGAGAACGGCGTCATGCGCCGGATCTCAGTGAGCTATGCGGACGAACTGCGACCACTCGACGCTGTTGCGTAAGCACCGCTGGCACTAGTATCCGTTTTCTCACGCATTGCGACGTACTCATAGCTTGACCGAAACCCCCGATGCGCCGGAACGGAGAAGAACGGTGTCCCTCGCGGAGGCCCTGCGCGCCCGTGACCCCGAGACCTTCGGCCTCCTGTACGACGAGCACGGCCCGCGGCTGTACGCGTACTGCCATGCCGTGGTGGGCGACGCGGCCGACGACGCCGTCCGCGACACGTTCGTCGCCGCGGCCCGCCGGACCACGCCGCTACCCGCGGACGACGCCGGGCTGCCAGTCTGGCTGTACACGCTGGCCCGGGCCGAATGCGCTCGCCGCGACAGCCCCCCTTCCCCGGTCACCGGCGGTCCCCCGCCGACGACGTTGCGGCGTGCGATCGGCCGGCTGCGCCGGGAGCACCGCGACACCCTCGCGCTGACCGCGATCCTGCCGATCGAGGAGGCCGCGGAGGTCCTCGGCGTCGCCCGCGACACCGCCGACCAGATGGCAAGGATGGCGCGCAGGCGGCTCGAACAGGCGGTGCTGGCCATCATGGGCGGCCGCGCCGCTCCGGACGACGACCTGCTGACCGCGCTCGGCCGGGGTCGCCTGCACACGCTCGTGGCCGCGTCGGTGCCCGAGCCGCCGGCCGGCCTGCGCGAGCGCGTGCTGGCCGCCTGCGCGGCGGCGGGTCGTACCGCCGGACCGCTCGTCTTCGGCGACGACGGCCTGCCCGCCGGGCTCGACGCGCTTTTCGGCCCGGCGGAGGCCCTCACGCGTCCTCAGCCGGTCGTGACCGATGTCTCCGGGACCACCGGCACCGCCGGCACCGGCCGGACCACCGAGCACACCGCCCGGGCGGCCGGCCCCGCCGGGACGAGCGACGTCACCGGGCCCGCTCAGGGCGCCCAGGCACCACGGACCGACGCCGGGACCGCCCGGGCCGCCGCCGGGACCACGGTTTCCGGGGGGGCGCATGCCCGCAGGCGACCTCTCACCGCGGTGCCGCGCCTCCGCAGGCGGCAGCCCGTCCGCGGGCCGCGGACCGCCCGCCGGAACCGGATCCGGCGCCGCCGCGCGATCGCCGAGACGACCCTGCTGGCCGCGTGCGTCGCCGCGACCGTCGTCGGCGTCACGCTGTGGCCCGCCCCGAACTCCGCCGACAGCACGTCCACCGTGAACGGCAGCACCGTTCTCGTCCCCCGCGGAGCCTCGACCGACCGCCCGGGGCCGTCCTCCACGGGAGAGACGCCCCTCCAGCGGCAGCCGACGGCCGCTCCGGGCAGTGGCACGCCGGCCGGCCGGCCGGGGACGAGCGCGCCCGGGCCGGGCACGACCGCGGCCGGCTCCCGCGGGCCGTCGCCGACGCGGCCGGCGATGCCGCTGCCGCGGCCCACGACATCGACACCGGCCCCCACGTCGGCGGGAATCCCGATCCTGCCGGTCCTGTCCCCGTCGCCGACGCCGACACCGCACTGAGATCAGAACGCGCTGAATCAGAGCACGCGGCGACGACAACGCGCCGACGTGACATCGCGAGGGCACCGTGACGAGCGCCGTGGCGTGGCGTCTGGTCGGCCCCCGGGCGGGAGGTGCCGCTACATCATTACTGTCGGCCCTCGTTCGGGACCGTATCGCCGGTGCTGCCGGAGGCGGGCGCGGCGGCGATGGCCGCCATGGGACGTCGGGCCTTCCGCCACGGGCCGCCGAAGCCCATTCCGGTGCCCTCGGACCGCGCCAGGAGCAGCCCGCCGGCCGCACCCACGGTCATCGAGATCACGTGCCCGACGGCGGCCACGTCGAGCCGCTGCAGGCCCTGGAACAGGTGCGGCGCCAGGAAGGCCAGGCTGACCGCCGCGCCGACGCGCCACCAGCGGCTCGGCACGCGGTCGAACAGCCAGTGCCCGTGACGCGCCGTACGGACCGCCGACTCGGCACCGAAGAGGATCGTCGCCACCAGCGCGCAGGCGATCACGTACGAGGGGCCGACGTCGTCGAGGTACCGCATGGACGCGGGCATGGCGCCCGCCGAGATCCGCCAGGCGAGCAGGCCCTCGCTCACGAGCGTTCCGATGACCTGCGCCGCCCCGACGAGGAGCAGCGCGCGGAGGTTGCCGAACCGGTGGACCACCGGGAACAGGCCGACGATCGCCAGCACCACCCACAGCCACGGCACCGCCTCGGCGACGAAGGCCGACGCGACCAGCGTGAAGATCGGGTCGGTTCTCAGGTTGACCAGGTTCGTCGCCGTGAACGAGACGATCAGCCGCTGCTCGGCCGGGTGCAGCCAGTAGGCGTACACCCCCGAGACGGCGCAGAACGCCACGATGAAGAAGAACGGCACCGGGTAACGCCTGACGAGCGATGACACACCGACAGCCTAGGAGCGCTCCCTGAAACGCGTCTGAGAACCCGGCGAGCAATGGCGATCTCTTACCTTCCGGACAGGCGCCCCTGGCGGTAGCGGCGGA
This sequence comes from Actinomycetota bacterium, assembly GCA_048498315.1. Lineage (GTDB taxonomy): Bacteria > Actinomycetota > Actinomycetes > Streptosporangiales > Streptosporangiaceae > Actinoallomurus. Next base: position 4,637 of record JBEHYF010000204.1, on the reverse strand, counting down.
CGCGGAAGGCGACGCGTCCGGTCGCCGTCGTCACCAGCACCGACCGGTACCGTCCCGGCGCCTCGGCGGCCCAGAACGACCCGGCGAGCGTGATCGCGGGCACCCGGCGCGTCCGCCGACGGCGGAAGGGGAGACGGCCGGAGCGGAACTCGACCAGCACCTCCTCGCCGGGCGGAAGCCGCCCCCAGGCGGCGGACCACGCCCGGCCCCCGGCCGTACCCCGGACGGCACCGCGCAGCAGCGCGGCGTCGAGTCCGCCCGCCACCACGATGTCGATCAGCCCGTCGCCGGTGTGCACCTCCAGGGCTGGGCGGTCACGGCTGCCCCGGCCGAGGCGCAATTCCCAGCCGCTCTCCGGGAGCGGCGTGCCGGCGGACGCGGCCACATGGCTCATGAGCACCCTCCTTTCCGGGGCGGGGGCGTGGGCGCCCGCCGCCGCCCGCGCCCGTCGAACGGCCGCGAGACCTCAGAGGACCGCCGGGCCTCGGACGAGCGCGAGACCTCAGAAGACGCGGGCCTCAGAAGTTGGACCACCGGTGGGACATCGGACTACCGGCGGGACCTCAGATGACCGCGGGGCCGTCGACCGGGGACCGGCCGCGCCGGACGAGCAGCGCCGACGTCGCCGCCACGAGCGCGACGATCGCGGCGACCGTCATGGAGGTCTGGAAGCCGTCCATAAAGGCGAGGTGGCAGCCCGTCGTGATGGCGTGCGCCACCGGACCGGGCGTCCCGGCCGGCACCGGCGCAACGCCCTGGGCGACGTAGTCCTCGGCGACGAGCAGCCGATGGGCCGCCGGGGCCGGCACGCCGGCACCGGTGAGCCGGTCGACCAGCACGTGGCCGACGCGCGTGGACAGGATCGTGCCGAGCACCGAGGTGCCCAGGACGCCGCCGACCTGGAAGGCGGTCTGCTGCAGGCCGCCCGCGACACCGGCCAGTTGTACGGGGGCATTGGCGACGATCGCCTCGGTGCCCGCCGTCAGGATGAGGCCGAACGCCATCCCGATCAGCACGAACCACGGCCAGATGTGCCCGTACGAGGCGTCGACCCCGATCCGGGACAGGCCGAGCATCGCCCCGGCGGTCAACACCATGCCGAGCGCCAGCGGCAGGCGGGGGCCGAAGCGCTGGGTCAGCGCGCCGCCCAGCGGTGAGGAGACGATGAAGATGCCGGTCATCGGCAGCATCCGGACGCCCGCAGCCACCGGGCTCAGCCCGTGCACCTGCTGCATGTACAGCGTGATGAAGAAGATCGTGCCGAACAGGGCGAACGCGCCGAGGACGATCAGCCCTGTTGCGGCCGACAACGACGCCGAGCGGAACAGGCGCAGCGGCAGCACCGGATGCCGGGCCCGCGACTCGCGGAGGATGAAGCCGGCCGTCAGGGCGGCGAACGCGGCGAAGGACCACAGGGGCTCCGGGTCGGAGAAACCGAGGGTGCCCGCCTTGATCAGGCCCCACACCAGCGCGAACAGCGAGCCGGAGAGCAGCGCGACGCCGGAGACGTCGAACGAGCCCACGGCGCCCTCGTCGCGCGACTCGCGGATCAGCCAGAGACCGATGGCGAGCGCCAGCAGGCCGAGCGGGGCGTTCAGGAAGAACACCGACTCCCAGTTCACGTGCTGCACCAGCAGGCCGCCGACGATCGGGCCACCGGCGATGGAGATGCCGACGGTGGCGCCCCAGATTCCGATCGCGGCGTTCAGGCGCTCGGGCGGGAAGGTGTTTCGGATGATCGCCAGGCCAGCCGGCTGCAGCAGCGCGCCCGCGAAGCCCTGGACGACGCGCCACAGGACGACCATGCCGATGCCGCCGGAAAGGCCGACGAGCACCGAGGCGGCGGCGAAGCCCACCACCCCGGCGAGGAAGGTGCGCTTCCGGCCGAACCGGTCGGCGATCTTTCCGGCCGGGATAAGGGCGACCGCCAGCGCGAGCAGGTAGCCGTTGGTGACCCACTGCAGGCCGCTCAGGTCCGCATGCAGGTCGCGGGCGATCGCCGGGTTGGCGATCGACACGACCGTGGCATCCAGGCCGACCATCATCACGCCGATCGCGACCGCGAGCAGCGTGAGCCACGGATGACCGTGGCCCGCGCGGCGCGGCCGGTCGCGCGTCCCCTCGTGGGACGTGAGTGTCGATTGGGACATGCACTTGCCTCCGAGAGTCGGGGTGTTCCTGGTCAACGTGTCATGCGATGACACATGTCGTCAAGTGACTAGAGTCATGGCGTGACTTATGTCGCGATCTGAAGCGACGGCATCGACGGGCGGTCGGGAGTCGGCTACCCTGCGGCCATGGAGGCGACCACGGCCGTTTCGGGCTGCACGGCGGCGGGCCGGCGCGAACGCAAGAAGCAGCGCACCCGCGAAGCCCTCGTGGACGCGGCTTTCCGGCTGTTCCAGAAGAAGGGCTTCGACGCCACGACGGTCGAGGAGATCGCGGACGCGGTCGACGTCTCCGCCCGCACGTTCTTCCGCTACTTCTCCTCCAAGGAGGACGTCGTCCTCACGTTCCAGGAGGAGCAGTTCGCGGCGATGCTCGACACGCTCGCCGTCCGCCCCGCTGACGAACCCGTGTTGACTTCGCTGCGCAACGCGGTCGTCACCGTCATCCGGGCGTGCGAGCAGGGCGAGTACGGCTTCGACCCCGAACGCTTCGGATGCCTTCAGGAGATCATGGAGAAGAGCTCCGCCGTGTTCGGCCGCAGCCTGGAGCTCGCGCAGAAGAAACACGCACTGATCACACGGGTCATCGCGGACCGCATGGGCGCCGACCCCGGCACCGACCTGCGTCCCCATGTCGTGGCGAGCGCGGTGAACGCCGCCTTTCAGACCGCGTTCGCACTGGTCGGCTCCGGTGCCAGAAAGACCATCTCCGAGACCCTCTCAGAGATCTTCTCCCTGCTGGAAGAGGGCATCAACTACCCCGCCGCGCCCGCCCGGCCTTCCCAGGAGTCCGGGGAATCCGGGGAATCCGGGGAATCCGCCCGGCCTTCCCCGGCGTCCGGCGAAGCCGCCCGGCGTTCGTAGGTATTCGGCGAAGCCGCCCGGCGTTCCCCGGCGTCCGGCGGAATTGCCCGACCTTCCTGGCCGTCCGGCGAAACCACCCGGTCCCCCCGGTATCCGGCGAAACCGCCCGGCCATCATGCCCCGTCCGCCCTCACAGGGCTCGTTCGAGATCGGCCCTGACCTCCTGCAGCCGGTGCAGCTCTCCGGCGGTGAAGTCTGGCGATGTCGCCGCGCGTCCTCAGCGGCTGGGCATCGCGGTCTGGTCGTCCACATGGTGGCGGTGGACGCTGTGATCAAGGAGTGGTGCGTCGGAGAATTCCCGGGTGGGGTCGGATGACGGGGCGGCGGCGAGCCGGGCTTTGGAGCAGATCCGGGCCGGGCTCGAGGTGCTGGCGGCCTGTGATGTCGAGGGCCGCACATCCGCTGTGCTCGGCGAGGAGTGCGCGGACATCCTGCGGGTGGTCGGTGAGCTGCAGATGCAAGTGGCGCGTCGGCTGCCGCGGTTCGACGCCCTGGGCGGCCCGGCGCGTGAGCGCATGCCCTCGGTGACCGCCTGGCTGGGGCACCGGTGCCGGTTGCGGCCCTGGGAGGCCGGGCAGCTCGCCGCCACCTCGCGGCGTCTGCACCTGCTCGATGAGACCGTCGCCGCGTTCGAGGCCGGACAGATCGGGTTCGGTGACGTGGCGACGATCGCCGAAGGCATCGACCGTGCCGCCGGCACGATGAGCGAGGAGTGGAGCCCCGAGCAGATCGCCGCGGCCGCCCAGCCGATCCTGCTTGAGGCCGTCCCGCAGGTGACGCCGGGCCAGCTGCGCAAGGTCGCCCTGCGGGTCTCGCTCGCCCTCGACGGAGAAGACGCCGAACGGCGACGCCGGCAGATCGAGCGGCAGGCGTTCCTCAATATCAACCAGACGATCGATGGCATCGGGGTCGTGCGCGGCGAGATGGGCGCGGCCGATCTGGCGGTGGTGGAGAAGGCGATCGACGCATTCGCTCCGCTGCCCGACCCCGGGCAGCCTTCATGGGCGAACAGGCCCGGGCAGCGCCGGCTTCGGGGCCTGGTGACCGCGTGCGAGATCGCGTTGGGCGCGGCGGGCCGGCACGGGTATCGCGACCGGGGCGGGGCGCCCGTTCGCGTGCATGTGATCGCCAGCGAGGCGACCGTCGACCCGGCGGTCCCGGCCACCCAGGCCCCGCCCGCACGCACCGAATTCGGCACCATCCTGACCGCAGCGCAGGCGCGCGCGTTGATCAACGGTCACAAGGCGAGCTTCACCAAGGTCGTCATCGGACCCGACGGTCGCGTCGTCGGTACCACGAGCGCCGACGGGCAGCCGCTCAACTGGGGGCGGACCCGCCGGTTCTTCACCCCCGCGCAACGCGACATCTTCCTCACCCTGCACGCCGGGTGCGCCGCCGAAGGCTGCGACCGGCCACCGGCCTGGGCCGACATCGACCACAAGAAAGCCTGGGCCGACGGCGGGCGCACCGACCTCGACAACGGCCAACCACTCTGCCGATGGCACAACCGGCAAAAAGAAGACCAACGACGACGCAGCGGCCCGCCCCGCGACGGACCATGAGCTCCGCGGGACTGTAAAACTAACGGCGGATCTGGTGATCAAG
>JBEHYF010000203.1:0-8470 GCA_048498315.1 Actinomycetota bacterium | reverse complement strand
CGTACACCTCCTACGACGGCACCGAGGTGCGGATGCTCGTGATCGCCCGCCCTGCGGGCGAGGCCGGCGGCGGGCCGGGCGGCGACGGGCCGGGCGGCGACGGGCCGGGCGGCGGCGGGCCGGGCGGTGACGGGCCACGGCCGGCCATCCTGTACGGGTACGGCGGTTTCAACGTGCCGCTGACGCCCTCCTATTCGGCCACCGTGCTCGCCTGGGTCGAGGCGGGCGGCGTGTACGCCGTCGCGAACCTGCGCGGAGGCTCCGAAGAGGGCGAGGAATGGCACCGGGCCGGAATGCTGGACCGGAAGCAGAACGTCTTCGACGACTTCCACGCCGCCGCCGAGAAGCTGATCGCCGACGGCTGGACCACCGCGGATCGGCTGGCGATCTCCGGTGGTTCCAACGGCGGCCTGCTCGTCGGCGCGGCGATCACCCAGCGGCCGGAGCTGTTCGCCGCTGCCGTGTGCTCGGCGCCGCTGCTGGACATGGTCCGGTACGAGCGGTTCGGGCTCGGCGAGACCTGGAACGTCGAGTACGGCTCGGCCGGCGACCCGGAACAGTTCGAATGGCTGTACGCCTACTCGCCGTACCACCGCGTCCGCGAGGGCGTCGCCTATCCGGCGACCCTGTTCACCGTGTTCGAGAGCGACACCCGCGTCGACCCGCTGCACGCACGCAAGATGTGCGCGGCACTGCAGCACGCGACGTCCGGCTCGGGGCCGATCCTGCTGCGCAACGAGGCGGAGGTCGGGCACGGCGCCCGCGCGATCAGCCGCACGGTCGACCTCAGCGTCGACACGCTGTCGTTCATGGCCGCCCACACCGGCCTGGCGATCGGGGCGGTTCCGGGCCGGTGACCGCGTTCGACCGTGTGATCAAGCTCCTCGACCGGCCTCCGGGCGAGCCCGGCACCGGCCGCGGCTACCTCGACCTGCTCGGCCCCGCCGCCGAGACGCACGACACGCTCGCGCAGCGGCTCATGCGCTCCAGCCTGCTGCCGAAGATCTACGAGGACCTCTGGCGGCCGGTGCTGTTCGGGATCGCCAAGGGCGGCCCGTTCGCCCCCGGCACCGGCGAGGAGTACGCGCTCGCCCGGGAACGGCTCCGGCTGGCCGCGATCCCCGACGGCACGGTCCTCGACGTGGCGTGCGGGCCCGGCAACGTGACCCGCGCGCTGGCCGCCGGCATGACCGGGCGGGGGCTGGTCGTCGGCATCGACGCGTCGGCCACGATGCTCGACCGCGCCGTCGAGCGCACCGCGCGGCCGACCGGCCGCGGCGAGAACGGCGCCGCCGAGATCGCCTACGTGCGCGGCGACGCGGTGCGCCTGCCCTTCCACGACGCGGCGTTCGACGCGGTCTGCTGTTTCGGCGCGCTGTACCTGTTCGACGACCCGTGGGCGGCGCTGGACGGCATCGCCCGGGTGCTCAGGCCGGGCGGCCGGGTCGTGCTGCTGACCAGCCGCCGGCCGGACGTGCCGCTGGTCGGCGCCGGCAGCGGGCTGTTCGGCCGGCTGGCGGGCATCCGGGTGTTCGCCGCCGGGGAGGTGCCCGCCGCGCTGACGGAGCGCGGCTTCACCGACGTCGAGAGCCGCCCGTACGGCCTCATGCAGCTCGTCGCCGCCACCCGGGAGCGACCGCGGTAGAACACCTGGACAACACCGTGTCCCGGGCGGCTGTGCTTCGACCGGGACACGGTGCCGAGGCGATCAGGACGGGTCGTACCGGTAGACGGTGCCGCCCAGTGGTGGTCGTCCACGGTGACCACGCCGGCCCCCAGAGCGAACGGGTGCCCGGGATCAACGTCATCTCCCGTACGTCCGCATCCTGGCCGCTCGGACCAGGTCGGCCTGCCGGGTGAGCCGGCCGTGAGCGTAGTGCAACACTTGGGCGCTCGTCCGGGTGCCCGCGGACACCATCCAGCCATGGTGGTGGCCTGCCGCTCGATCTCCCGGTTGATGTGGAGGGCCTTGGCCGTTCGGTTGCTGCTCAAGCGCCGTCTCTGGCTCGAGCGCGGCGACCATCACGACTGCCCAAGGCTCCGTTACGGTGACTGAGATGACGGAGTCTTCCAGCCAAGATCAACTCGCCGCGGTGCGGGCTTACGCATCTGACGTGATGGGCCGGCCTGCTGAGGCCGTCACCGCCGTGACCCCATTCGAGGATGGCAACCGGCATGCGGTACACCGGGTCTCCTTCCGCGACGCATCAGATGGCATCCGGGACGTTGTAGTCAGAGTCTCCTTCGGCGGCGACGCCTCCGAGCTCGCTCATGCTGAGCGCGAGGCGGCGGTCCTTGAGAACGTGGGTGGCGTTGCAGCCCCTGAGCTGTACGACTTCCGCCGCACGAGCGATTGGTTCGATACGCCAGCGATGTGCATGCAGTTCCTTCCCGGACGCCAGCAGGAATTGCGGACGGTGGGCTTGACACAGATCAGGCAACTTGCCTCGCTGGTGGCCTGGGTCCATGAGCGCCCCGTCGACGGCCTGGGCGAGTCAATGGGGACGACGACCACGATCGCGTCGTATGCCGGCGACCGGCTTCGTGCAATCCTGTCGACCCTCGCGTGGGCTCGTGACCCATTGCCGGAAACGCTCCAGGACCGGTTGCGGAGCGCTGCCGGCTCGCTGGCAGAGAGCTTTGAAGCCTCCCGGGATTCCGGCGCTTTCAACTCCGGCGAGACCCTCTCGCTACTGCACGGTGACATCGGTCCGGGAAACGTGCTCTGGAACCCCGGCCCCTGTCTGATCGACTGGGAGTACACGCGGCTCGGAGACCCCGCCGACGAGGTGGCGTACACGTTCGACCAGAACGCGCTCACACCATCCCAGCGCAGGGCGTTCTGGGACGGGTACCAGCAAGGCATGGACAGCCGCTCGCGACTGGCCCACATCATTGAACGCGTCAACTGGTGGGAACCGGTGACCCTGCTGGGTTCCGCCCTCTGGTGGGTCGAGCGGTGGGTACGCCGCACAGAACTCGACACCGAAGGCAAGGCCGATCCGAGAGTGCCGCGCGAACCGGGCTACTACTTCGACCACGTCATCAGCCGCATTGATCGGCTGGATACCCTCGTGAGCCCGCGCCGTGCCCGGACCGGAACCCCGGCCGCCGCCCGAACGGCGTGTACGCCCCGTGACCTGCACTCATCCCAAGCCACCGACAGGTTCCGCTAACGGCTGTCGGCAGGTTCCTCAACCCCCAGCTACTCGGCCACGATCTCCAGCACCACCCTCGGGCGCATCAAGAGCATTTTCGAAGAAAGTCCCGAGACGGCGCACCGTCACCAACGGGAGGGCGAACCCGAGTGGCCGGGATCGGCCGGGCGGTGTGCCCCGGCCCACTGGTCCGGCGAGCTCAGCCGCCGAGCTGGGAGACGTCGCGGGCGGCGCCGGTGGAGGCCGAGGTCGCCATCGCGGCGTACGCCTGCAGCGCGGCGCTCACCGGACGCCGCCGCTCGCGCGGGCGGAAGCCGCCGAGCTCCTTCAGCAGGCGCTCGCGGCGCTCCCGCAGCACGTCGTCGGGCACGTCGAGGCGCAGCTCCCGGCGCGGGATGTCGATGACGATGCGGTCGCCGTCTTCCACGAGGGCGATGTCGCCGCCCGCGGCGGCCTCGGGCGAGGCGTGCCCGATGGACAGCCCGCTGGTGCCGCCGGAGAAGCGCCCGTCGGTGACCAGCGCGCACGCCTTGCCCAGCCCGCGGCCCTTCAGGAACGACGTCGGGTACAGCATCTCCTGCATGCCCGGCCCGCCCTTGGGGCCCTCGTAGCGGATGACGACGACGTGGCCGGGCTCGACCTTTCCGCCCAGGATGCCCTCGACGGCGTCCTCCTGGCTCTCGAACACCACCGCCGGGCCCGCGAAGGTCCACAGGGCCTCCTCGACGCCCGCGGTCTTCACGACGGCGCCGTCGGTGGCCAGGTTGCCGTAGAGCATCGCCAGCCCGCCGTCCTTGGTGTAGGCGTGCTCGACGTCGCGGATGCAGCCCGCCTCGCGGTCGAGGTCGAGGTCGTCCCACCGGGAGCTCTGGCTGTACGGCCGCGTGGTGCGCACCCCGCCGGGCGCCGCGTGGTACAGCTCGACCGCCTCCGGCCGGACCGTCTCGGAGCGGACGTCGTAGGCGGACAGGAACTCCTCCAGCGAGGAGGAGTGGATGCTGTGGACGGTGCGGTGGAGCAGCCCGGCGCGGTCGAGCTCGCCGAGGATGGCCGGGATGCCACCCGCCCGGTGCACGTCTTCGACGTGGTACCTGGCGGTGGCCGGGGCGACCTTGCAGATGCACGGAACGCGCCGGGACAGCTCGTCGATCTCCTTCAGCCCGAAGTCCACCCCGGCCTCGCGGGCCGCGGCCAGCAGGTGCAGGATCGTGTTGGTCGAGCCGCCCATCGCCACGTCGAGCGCCATGGCGTTCTCGAACGCGTCGCGGGTGGCGATGCTGCGCGGCAGCACCGAGGCGTCGTCGTCGCCGTAGTAGCGGTTCGCGATCTCCACGACGCGGCGGCCGGCGTCCTCGAACAGCGCCCTGCGGGCCGTGTGCGTCGCCAGCACCGTGCCGTTGCCGGGCAGCGCCAGGCCGATCGCCTCGGTGAGGCAGTTCATCGAGTTGGCGGTGAACATGCCCGAGCAGGAGCCGCAGGTCGGGCAGGCGTTCTCCTCCATCCGGGCGAGGGTCTCGTCGGACACCGACTCGTCCGCGGAAGCGATCATCGGATCGATCAGGTCGAGCTTTGTACCTCGCCCGTCTTGCGCGCCTCCGGCACGACCGTCGACCGGCTTACCGGCCTCCATCGGGCCGCCGGACACGAACACGGTCGGGATGTTGAGCCGCATCGCCGCGATCAGCATGCCGGGCGTGATCTTGTCGCAGTTCGAGACGCAGACGAGCGCGTCGGCGCAGTGCGCGTTGACCATGTACTCGACCGCGTCGGCGATCAGCTCGCGGGACGGCAGCGAGTAGAGCATGCCGCCGTGCCCCATCGCGATGCCGTCGTCGACCGCGATCGTGTTGAACTCGCGCGGCACGCCGCCCGCCTCGCGCACGGCGGCGGCCACGACCTGGCCGACCTCCCGCAGGTGCACGTGGCCGGGCACGAACTCGGTGAAGCTGTTGGCCACGGCGACGATGGGCTTGCCGAAGTCATCGCGGGCCATGCCGGTGGCCCGCATGAGCGCCCGCGCTCCCGCCATGTTCCTGCCGTGCGTGACCGTTCGCGACCTCAGCGAGGGCATATGCCTCTCCCATCCATCCGTGCTCAGGCTTCGATCGTATGGGCTGAGCGATCCGGATGAGACGCCGGTCTCACGATCCGGTCATCTCGGCGCGCCGGATCCCGCGCGGCGCGGCCTTGCGAGGGCCGCGTTCAGGCCGTGGTCCACCCCGTACGCCGTCCCGAACCGGGACCGGAGGGACGCGGAAGGCGGCGCGTCAGGGCACCGCGGGCCACGCCGGCGCGGCCCGCGGTCAGGACGGGTACTTGGGCGGCAGCACCCGCTCGGCGGCCCGGTAGATGTGGTCGATGTCGGTAGCGGTGAGGATCTTCGGCCGCCGGCGCAGGTAGTTGCGGGCCCGGCCGCCGGAGTAGACGTCGACGTCCCGGACCATGAGCACCTTCCAGGAGATCGCCGGGCCGTAGATCGCCAGGGACGGCTGGACCGGCACCTCGTACCCCAGCTCCGCGCTGATCAGCTTGCTGGCCTGGTCGGCCTCCCAGCGCGCCTCGTCCAGCCGCTCCTTCTTGTTGAACGGGCCGAGGAACAGCTTGCGGTGCGACAGCGCACGGACCGGCAGCCGCCTGTCCCACTTCTCCGAGTCGATGGCGTACACGCCCGTGGGACCGATGACCAGGTGGTCGATCTGCCCGTCGCTGACGCCCTCCTCGTCGCGGGGTACGGCGCGGGCGTGCAGGGTGCGGTACCCGGCCTTCTCCAGGCCGCGGAGCTGGCGTTCGGTCTTGCGCTCGGCCACCGACGGCTTGCGCCACGCCTCGACGCTGGAGTGCTGCCGCGACCGCCGCACGATGTCGCCGATCACGGTAAGGACGGCCACGGCGAGACCGACGCGGATCTCGAAGACGATCGCGAACAGCAGGCCCAGCACCGCGGCGGCACCGGCGCGGACCATCCAGCGCTGGATTTGCGGGTCGCTGATCCGCCCGCCGAGCGGCCGTTCGGCGGACCGGTCGTCCGAGCCGGCGGACTCGCCCGGCGTCTCGTCTCCGGGGAGCTCGAACAGGCGTTCTTCGTCTGTGTGCTCGCGTGTGGACGCCTGAGTGGTCTCGCCCTGTTCCACACTGGCCATGGTCGACTCCGTGCTCCGTTGGCTGCACGTGCTGCATGACTCGCGCACATGATCTTCCGTACGAAGCGTAACCAGTGGCTCGGCCGAGTGCCTAGTCGTGGTCCGCTCACACTTTTGTCGCCCGGCGCGCGCGGTTCGGACGGTTGTGCCCCGGGTACAGGAATTTGTATCCCCCATGCTCACGCTGCAACTTTCGGTGGGCGTACCGTCTTCTCTTGTGACGAATATTCATGACCTGAGCGCGCGCGAGCAGGCCGCCGCGATCCGCCGCCGTGAACTGTCCCCCCTGGAGATCGTCGAGCACTACCTGGAGCGCATCGACCGGCTGGGCGACCAGGTGGGAGCGTACGTGACCGTGACCGCCGACATCGCCCGGCAGCAGGCGAAGCAGGCGGAGCGGGCCGTCACGGAGGGTGACGAGCGGCCACTGCTCGGCGTGCCGATCCCGATCAAGGATCTCAACATGGTGAAGGGCGTGCCGACGACGTTCGGCTCGGCCATCTTCGTCGGCTTCGACGGATTCGATGACGACCACGTCGTCGCTTTTCTTCGCGACGCCGGCACGATTCTGCTCGGTAAGACCAATACGCCGGAATTCGGGCTGCCGTGTTATACGGAAAACGCCGTCGCGCCGCCCGCGCGCACGCCGTGGGACCTCACCCGGTCGGCCGGCGGCTCCAGCGGAGGCGCCGCCGCCGCGGTCGCCGCCGGCCTCGCCCCGGCCGCGCACGGCAGCGACGGCGGGGGGTCCATCCGCATCCCCGCGAGCGTCTGCGGCCTGTTCGGGATCAAGCCCACCCGCGGCCGGGTCAGCCAGGGGCCGATCGTCCCCGACCTGGCCGGCCTGTCTACCAGCGGCCCGATCGCCCGCACCGTACGCGACGCCGCGCTCTTGCTGGACGTCATGGCGCGGCACGTCCCGGGCGACATGTACCGCGCGGCGCCGCAGGAGGGCTCCTTCCTGGAGGCCGCCGACCGGGCGCCCGGCCGGCTGCGGATCGGGCGCAGCGCCGTGCCGCCGGTGCCGGGCGCGCAGGTCCACCCCGACTGCATGGCCGCCTACGAGGAGGCGTCGGAGCTGCTGGAGGAGCTCGGTCACGACGTCGAGGACCTCGACGTGCCGTGGAACGCCGGCCTGGTGCCGCACTTTGAGACCCTGTGGGCGGCGATGGCCACGCTGATGCCGGTGCCGCCGGACAAGGAGGCCGAGCTGCGGCCACTGACCCGCTGGCTGCGCGAGCGCGGCCACGCCATCGGGGCGGCGCAGCTCTTCCAGGCCCAGGCCGCCCTGCAGATGGCCGTACGCGCCGGCCTGCCGCTGCTCGAACGCTACGACGCGATTCTGCACCCGACGCTGGCGCAGCCGCCCGTGCCGATCGGCCACTTCGACGAGGTCGCGCCCGAGGAGAACTTCGAACGCCAGAAGCGGTTCACGCCGTTCACGTCCGTGTACAACGTGACCGGCCAGCCGGCCGTCAACGTGCCGCTGCACTGGAACGACGACGGCCTGCCGATCGGCGTGATGCTCGTCGGCCGGGTGAGCGACGAGGCCACCTTGATCTCGCTGTCCGCCCAGCTGGAGGAGGCGCGCCCCTGGGCGCACCGGCATCCTCCGATCTGGGACTGACCTTGGGACTACCGGCTCTCGGGCACCGTGGAGACCGTGACGAAGGGCGAAGACATCCCCGGCGATCTCGCCGCGCTCGCCGCTGCGTACGGCGTCGAGACCTCCCACGGCGACTGGCGGTGCCGGCCGGCCCGCGTCCCGGTCGCCACGATCACCGCGGTGCTCGCCGAGCTCGGCGCGGACGCCTCTCGCCGGAGGCGATCCGCGCCGAGCTCGGCCGCCTCGACCACGAGCGCCGCACCCGGCTGCTGCCGCCGGTGGTGGTGGCGTACGCGGGCGAGTCCCTCACCGCGGCCCGTACCCAGAACCAGCCCGGCACCACGGACGAGTACCCGAACGGCGCGTGCCGCTCGCCGGCCCGGACGGCCGTCCCGTCCTCCTCGACGACGTTCCCGGCGACCCTCGGGCCACCGCCGCGGTCGCACCCGTGCGCACCCCGCCGCCCCGCTGAACCGGTCCGGCGTCCGGCTGAACCGGTCCGGCGCCGCGGCCCGTGGCCGGTCGCATCGGCCGACGCCGGGCAGGGGCCCGGCTACCACCGCTAT
>JBEHYF010000202.1:0-8533 GCA_048498315.1 Actinomycetota bacterium | reverse complement strand
CGGCCAGCCGAATCCGGCGTTGTCGAAGACGACGATGACCAGTCCGGTCCCCGCCTCGGCCGCGGTGACCAGCGCGGTCACGTTCATCTCGAGGGCGCCGTCCCCGCACAGCAGCACGGTGGGCGTCTCCTGCCGCGCGATGGCGGCGCCGACGGCGGCCGGCAGGCCGAAGCCCAGGAGCGTCTGCTCCCCGGGCATGACCACGCGGGTCCGCGGCCCGATCGGCAGCAGCGGGTAGTGGTACGACCAGATGTCGTGCAGGCCGTTCTCGTGCACGAAGGTCGTCGCCTCGCCGAACGTCCCGGCGACCGCCAGAAGGGCGGCGCGCACCGCGCCGCCGTCCGGGGCGGTGTCCCGCTGCTCGGCTCGCGTCCGCGCGATCAGCGCGGCGGCGCGTTCGCCCCAGGCGCTCCGGTCCGGTCGCGGCCCGTCGCCCTCCAGGGCGCGGGCGAGGTCGGCGGTCACGAGGGCCGCGTCGCCCAGGAGCGCCACCTCCGGCTCGACCGCCTCGCCGAACACCGCGGGGTCGGCGTCGACGTGGACGAGCCGCGTGCGGGCCAGCGCCGGCCAGCCCATCCGCGCGGTCTCCTCCAGACGCGTTCCGACGGCGAGCACCACGTCGGCCTCGGCCGGCAACGCGTCGAGCGGCGGCGTCGTATACAGGCCGACGAGCCCGGCGCTGAGCCGGTGCGACTCGGGAATCGTCCCGCGGCCGGTGGCGGTGCTCATGACGGGGGCGGTGAGGAGTTCGGCGACGCGGAGCACGGCGTCCCCGGCCGCCGCCGCACGCGCGCCCCCGCCGACCACGACGAGCGGGCGTTCCGCTGCGCGCAGCACGGCCACGGCCTCGGCGATCGCCGCCGGATCGGCGCTCGACCGCCGCCGCGCGACCGGCCTCGTCCCCGGCGGCGCGGGGACCGGCTCGTGACGCGTCACCTCGTCCGCGATCTCCACGACGGTGACGCCGGGACGGCCGTCGACCGCGAGCCGGACCGCGCGGCCGAGGGCCCAGTGCAGTGCGCCGGCGGACTCCACGAGGTGATGCCACTTGGCGATGGGGGCGGCCATCGTGCGCTGGTCGAGTTCCTGGAAGCCGCCGCGGCCCAGGCCAGGTTCCGGGACACGCGTGGTGACGACGACGAGAGGCACGCACAGGGACGCGGCCTCCGCCAGCCCGGCCAGGGCGTTGGAGAAGGAAGGGCCCGAGGTCAACGCGACCACGGCGGGCCGACCGGAGACGATCGCATGCCCGGTCGCCAGGCAGGTCCCGACCCGCTGGTCCCGTACCCGCACGGCGCGCAGACCGCGTGCCGAGCGGGCGGCGTCGAGCAGACCGGGTTCGTCCGCGGGGACTCCGACGACGAGGTCACACCCCGCGTCCGCCAGTGTCCTGGCCACCGAGGCCCAAAAGCCGATCACGGAACTCCTCCATCCATGGGGTGGCGAGCACGGTGAGAAGGTCGGACGGCGCCCGTGCGCGCCGTTCCGCGTCCTGTGCGGCCCGGCGATCCGCCGTCCGCCGTGCGTACGTGGCGGGACGGCCGCGGCCGTCCTCGGGTCCGGCTCCCGGCCGGGCGTCCCGCCGTACGGCCGGTGCGGTCTCGCCGGGGCCGCCCGACCGTGGATGCGGGACGGCCACCGGTGTCTCTCCGGGACCGGCCCGCCGTGGACGCGGGACGGCCGCCGCTGCCTCTTCGGGGTCGCCCCGCCGTGGATACGGGACGGCCGCCGGCGCCTCTCCGGGACCGGCCCGCCGTACGGTCAGGCCGGCAGCCAGGGCCCGCCCGCGGCCGGTCGCCGAGGGCTCCCCGCAGGGGATCACCTCGCAGACATGGACGCGGGGTCGCATCCCGCCCGGACGCGGCCGGCCGCCCACATGAGGGCGGACCGCACCGCGTCCTCGCCGGGAGTGACGACGCAGTAGGCGGGTCCCTCCCACGCCGCCCGCTCGGCCAACCGGCGTAGCACGAGCGCCGTCTCCATGCGCACGGAGGCGAGCCGCTGCGCCCGGTCGTCCGCGCCCGCGCACCGCCCGACGAACACGCCGACCTCCCGGGCGTTCCACCGTGATCCGAGCAGTACGACGGGCGTGCTCCGGCGCACGT
The DNA here is from genome assembly GCA_048498315.1 of Actinomycetota bacterium. GTDB lineage: Bacteria > Actinomycetota > Actinomycetes > Streptosporangiales > Streptosporangiaceae > Actinoallomurus. Next base: position 6,428 of record JBEHYF010000202.1, on the reverse strand, counting down.
CCGCGGCGAGGTCGTCGCCGAGCCGGAGCAGCACCGCGCCGACGGCGGCCTCGGGCCCGTGCCGGTCCGTGGTGATCCATTCGGCGCCCGCCCACGCCGGCGGACGGGCGTCCTCGGGCCCGGCCGCGACCGGCGTGCTCAGCTCGACCCGGGCGGACTTCGCGGTGTTCATCGGGCCCCTCGCCAGGCGTCCTCGGGCCCCGCCGCGGCCGCCGCGGCCGGCGTGATCGGGACGGCCGGCCCGCCCGGCTCGGCGGGGGTGAGCCGTGCCGCGCTCACCCGGACCTCCACCTGGCGAGCTCGGCGGACAGCAGCAGGGGCCGTGCCTCGAGCGAGCCGTCGCGTGAGCGTACGAATCCGGCCTCGACACCGTGACCGCCGAAGGGGCGGTTGCCGTCCTCGTGGTCGAAGGTCGTCGTCTCCCGCAGGATCTCGGCGGTGCCGAGACGGGTCCCCTCGATCCGGGGTTCGCCGAAGACGGTCGCGTACATGCCACGCGCCAGCTCCCGCGGCGACCGCGCCCACTCGAGGATCTCGGCGACGTCGTCGTACGGTCGCACGCAGAAGACCGGGGAGAAGAACTCCGGCGGGTGCACCGGCTCCCAGCTCTCGTGCACGATGACGGCCGGTTCGACGACGCCCGACTCGACGTCCACCCTCCCGCCGTGCACGACGAGGTTCGTGTGCTTGCCGATGTAGTCCTCCGCACCCTTCACGGCGCCGGAGTACACGAGCGGCGACAGGACCGCGCCCGGGCTGCGGCGGTCCACGACGCCGATGCCGTCCAGGGCGTTCTTGAGGTCGCGCAGCACGGCGTCGAGCCGGCCGGAGTGGACGTAGACCAGATCCGTGCAGAGGCAGTCCTGGCCGGAGTTGTAGAGGCGGGAGGTCAGGAGCGCCCGCGTCACCGCCGCGGGCGCCGCCTTCGGGCCGACGATCAGGGGGTTCGGGCCCGAGCCGAAGCCGAGGAACAGCGTGTCCGGGCCGATCCGCTTCATCACCTCCAGCCCGTTGTCGTACTGCCCGGTGAAGACGACGGCGTCGGCGCCGGCGCAGGACTCGACGAACCTCCGCTGGGTCGCCGTGACGAGCCGCACCCGCTCGGCGAGCCGTGGCCCGCACGCGCCGGACAGGATGTCGTGGACGGCGAACGCGGTCTCGCGCGTCCGTGAGGACGGGCGGATGTCGACCCGGTCGCAGTACAGCGACGGCACCAGCCCGAACAGGACGTACGAATAGAGCACGTTGTTCGACGGAAGGAACACCGCCAGACGGTCCGCGCGGGGCGGGTCACCGCGCATGATCTCCCAGGGAGCAGCACGTCCGAGAGCGCGTCCCGGTGGTCGAGGAGCACACGGACGAAGGCGAGAACGCGGTCGTGCAGGTGGTCCGGATCGGCTCCGGGCCGGATGGCGCCGGCCGCCAGCCGCCGGGCGGGCGGCGTCTCCTGGGGCGCGGGGGTGAGGGAGTCCTTCATCGAGATCGCGGCGTGGGCGCTCCGGCGTCCAGGCCGGAGAGCGGGCGCCGTTCCCTCCTTTCTGCAACGGCGTCGGGTCCGCGATGTCCGGGCCGTCCGCCCGGTGGTGCGGGCCGTTCACGGCCCGTGCCGGTGATCGCCCGAGGCGGATCCCGGTCGTGCGCGCAGCCTCTCGCGGACGTCGATCAGGCATCGCGTCACGTCGGGCGGGTCGCGTACGTGGAAGCCGCCCGCCCACCGCCCGAGATGCGGTTCGAGCAGGGCGGACGTCTCGGGGGAGAAGGTCACGGTCCCGGCGTCGACGAGCGCGCCCTCGTCGGCGGCCCAGGCCTGGTTCCAGGCGACGGCCTGGTCCTCGGAGACGCCGACCGGGAGGTCGAGTTCGACGCTCCCCCGCGTCACCCGTACCGGATAACCTCCCGGCAGCCCTCGGGGCCCGGCAGGCTGGTCCGCAGTTCGCCGCCGAACAGCAGCGCGCGGATCACCATGGCGGCGGTGTGACCGGTGATCGAGTTGAGCGCGGACCGGCGCGCCGCCCACTGGGGCTTCAGCAGCGCTCCGACGTCCGGCACCGGTTCGTCGTGGAGCCACGCCCGGGGAACGCCGTCCGGGGGCGTGCCCGGGTGCAGGTGCCGGTGGTGCGCGATGACGCGCAGGCCGTCCTGGTCCGGCAGTCTCAGCGCCTGCCGCAGGGACGCCGCGATCAGCCCGGCGTTGCCGACTCCGGTCAGGATGGGCGTGCCGGCCGCGTGCGCCAGCGGGTTGACGGCGTCCGGGTAGCAGGCGTTGACGACCGGGGGCCGCCGGGGCAGGCCCGCCGCGATCCGGGCGCCGAGCAGCGCGATCTCGGCCTGGACCGGGATCGTGACCCCGAAGCCCGCCGCCTCCACGAGCGCGGACCACGCCGAGGGCGCTGTGGAACGTTCCCATGGCGAGTGGCGGGACGCGCAGCACACGATCAGGTCCGGGTCGGCGGTCCGCAGGGCGTCCTCCAGCCGGTCGGCGGAGGTGATCTCGGCGGGATGGCCGCGGAACGTCGCGTGCCCGCCGTGCAGCCACGACCGGGTGCCGGCCACCTGGCACAGGTCGTGCAGGGCCGGCGCCGACCTGGCGATCACGGTGACCTCGACCGGCCGGTCGGCGAGCGCCGCGAGGGAGTCGCACAGGGATCGGGCCAGGGAGCCGCTGCCGATCACCGCGAGAGAGACGGTCATCGGGCTCCCCCCGGTCGGCGACGGCGATGTTCTCCAAGGCGCCGAACCCGTAGACGCTCACGACCCCGCTGCTCCCGTCGGGGAAGAACCTCGTCCAGCACCCGCCGGGGCGGCCGCCGAACAGGCACGGGCTGAGGACCGGGGCGACCGTCTCCGTCGTGGTCCCGGCCGCGGTGCCGTCGCCGAGCCGGATCGGCAGGCGGACCGGTTCGACGTACTCCTGCGCCACCCAGCCGCCGGAGGCGACGGCCTCGGCGACGGCGGCCGACCAGCGCGCGTCGTCGACGTGCGGCCCGATGATCACTTCCAGCCCCATCATCCCGACGGCCTTCTTCAGGACGAAACGGTCCCTGCGGTCGAGCAGCAACCGGGGCAGGTCACGGAGCGCGCCGTTCCAGGAGACCTTCCGGTCCCCCACCTCCCTCGTCCACGGGAGGTACCGGTCGACCAGCGCCCGGTCGGCCGGTGTCATCCAGTCCCGGCCCTCCGGCAACCAGGCCAGCACCTTCTTGTTGGCGAGCAGGCCGCTCGTCTGCGAGGGCAGCAGCAGCCAGCCCCGCTCGACGGCCCGGCGCACCGGGGTCAGGTCGACGCCGTGGGCGCGCCAGTCCGCCACCGCGAAGTACCGCAGCCCCAGCGGGTACCGGAGAGCGCCCGGGAGGCCGAGGCCGTCGAGCAGGTCCTCCGGTTCGAAGACGGCGGCGTCGAATCCCTCGCGGCGCAGGTGGCGGGCCTCGAGGTCGAAGTAGCGGCCGGTGCGCGCCCCGGGGATGTCGCGGACGCTGGCCACGAAGGCGATCGCGGGGGGCACCGACAGTTCGGCCGCCGCCTCCCGCAGCGCCGCGGCGCGCGCGGCGTAGGAGTCGAATCCCCAAAAGCGCGTGGCCCCCTCGGCGCCGAACACCTGGCGCCAGATCCGGGTAAGAAGGTGGATCTCCGTGGGGCCGCCGAAGGTGCCGCTGACGTTGAACTCCACGAACCGCGGCCCGTCCGGTCCCAGCAGCACGTCGGGCCGGGCCATCAGCGCGCAGTGGCGTTCCTCGACGCCGGGCGCGCCGAAGATCGGGTAGTCGGACTCGTCGGCGCCCAGCGCCGCCATGCGCGCGTCCTTGTCCGGTCCGGCGGCGAGCACGGCGCGCCGGAGCAGGTCCAGCAGGGCGCTCCCCGCCCGGAACAGCTCCCGGTACGTCGCCTCGGGCAGCAGGAACGGCTCCTGGGGCAGGACCGGCCCGTCGAGGCGCATGCCGCAGTCGACGAGTTCGCGGCGCATCAGGTCACGGATGGCGTCCGGTGACAGGCGCGGGGTGAGGGACCCGTCCCGGAACGATGACCGGCTCACGACACCGCGACCCGATCGCCCGCCGGGCGATACGCGCCAGCGCGTCGGCGTCCTGTGCCTCCTCGAGCAGGTGGCCGGGGACCGGATCGTAGTCGTCGAGTCCGTAGGAGCCCGATCCGTGCACGATGATCTCGTCCTCGTCGACCAGGCCGCGGTCGATGGCGTTCAGCACGCCGGTCATCGCCATGACAAGGGACCACTCGGTCAGCCGTCGCGGGTCGGCCGGCAGGCGTACGCCGGCGTCGGCGAGCATCGCCCGGATCAGCGGGTATCGCTCCAGGCACTCGTGCAGGGAGACGACGTTCCCGCCGCCGCCGTTCGCGGTGATGATCGCGTTGATGGCCTCGGAGGTGGTCGGCCGCTTGGTGTAGAAGGTCGGGTCGAGGGTCTCGTCGGGCGCGAAGGTCGTGTAGGGGAAGCGCGGGTCGGCGTCCTGCCGGAACAGGCCGGTGGCCGGATCCCGGACGTACGCCGGGACGTGCGCGCGGTCGGTCGAGCCGTGGTGCAGGCTCAGCACCATGTCGGGGGTCTCCAGATGCTGCACGAGGAAGTAGCGCGGCAGCATGGCGTCGCCGAGCAGCGAATGCCCGAAGTGGTGGCCGAGCAGGCCGAACGCGCTGGAGACCGCGTGCGCGTGCAGGCGGGTGCCGGGCAGGGACGGCGGGCGCGCGTCGTGCTCGAAGAACGCGCGTACGGCGTCCGCGACCCGGTAGTTGTCCAGATCGAGGGTGTACCAGAGCCGCCGGCCCTTGTCCGCGGCGTCCCTCGTCCAGCGCTCGACGAACGACAGCGCCAGTTCCTTGACCGCCGCGCGCTCGGCGCCCTGGTGGACGACGATCGGGTTGAGCGCGCGCAGGTCGGGGTCGTCCGTGAGCGGCGACGCCCACAGCTTCGGCGTCGCGCTGGGCGGTACCACCACGATGATGTTCAGCTGCTCCGGGCCGACCAGGCCGGCCGCCAGCGCGCGGTATACCGCGTCCCGCAGCGCCGTCGCCTTGTTCGCCGACGACGGGGTGATGATCGTGATCGGTTCGCCGGTGGCGCGGATGTGCCGGACGGCCCGGGCCACGATGACCAGTGACGCGAAGGTCTTGGTGGTGCGCGTCGCCGGGTTCCCCATGAGGTCGAGCAGCACGAGCGTCCTGCCGCGATAGCCGCCGAGTTCGGAATCCTCCCGGACATTCGCCGGCATCGAAGCGGCGAAATGCCGAACGCCGCCAGGTGCATGCCGTTCGTCGCGGCACCTGCGAGCCGACGCCGTGCGCGCAGGAGCCCGGTAGATGACGCCTCGCCGTTCCGGAGGATTCCGCGACGTGGACAGTCAGGCCGGTACGACCGGCACCGACACCGAACCGCCGATCGGCGTGGACGCCGCGGCCGACAGGACCTCCGGCCGCCGACGCTCCGCGCTGCACCTCCTCGCCTCATCTTTGTTCCTGCTGCGTCTCGGCTCGACGATGACGGCGGTGGGCCTGCCGCTGATGGTGCTTCGCCGCTATCACGCGGGTCTGGACGCCGGAGTGACCCTCGCGCTGGAACTGCTGCCGAACGTCGTCTTCGGCCCTGTCATCGGTGACGCCGTGGACCGTTCCGATCCGCGGCGGCTCGCGATCGCCGGACCGCTGCTGAGCGCGCCGGCCGTCGCCCTCCTGTCGGTGACGACGGTCATCTGGCAGGTGCAGGCCCTCGCGCTGGTCTCCGGCATCGGCTACATGGTCGGCGTCCCGGCGCGCATGGCCCTGCGCTCCCAGGTGATCGCGAAAGGCGGCGAGACCACCGGGAACGGGATCCTGGTCGCCTCGCTGCGGCTGCCCGCCTTGATCGGTCCCGCGCTGGCCGCGGTGCTGGTCCCGCACGGGTACGCCGTGCTGTTCCTCACCGACGGCGTCAGCGCCGTGCTCGCGGCGGTCCTGCGGGTGAGGATCCCGAGGCGGGCCGCGGCCGCGCCCGCCCCGGACGCGGCGGACGGTCCGCGCGGCGCCGTCCGGACGATCGCCCGTGCGATGCGCCGCCTGGTCCGGGAGAGCCTGCCCGACCTTGCCCGCGTGGTCGCCGCCGACCGGGCGCTCGCCGCGCTCACCATCACGGCGTTCACGTACATGTTCGCCTACGGGATGACGCGGCTCTTCCTCGCCTCGTACGCGGTCGGCCGGTTCCCCCACGACTCCGGGTTCTTCGGGCTGCTCACCGCGGCGATGGGGGCCGGCGCGGTCGCCGGCTCGCTGGTCACCGGACGGTTCGGGCGGTTTCCTCCCGGCCCGCTGTACGTCGTGGTCAACGTCGTCGAAGGGTGCTGCTGGGTGACTATTCAGGTCGTTCTGCGTGAGCTGGTCCGGGCGTGATCGTTCTCGTGGGATGATCTTGGTGTGGCTGGGCTGGAGGAGTTGTCGCGTGATGA
>JBEHYF010000201.1:0-8546 GCA_048498315.1 Actinomycetota bacterium | reverse complement strand
CAGCGAGACCAGCGCGGCGACCTGCTCGTCGTCGTAGTGCTCGCGCACCTGGGCCCACGTCTCGTCGGACACGCCGTGGTGGGCGTCGGCGAGCCGGGTGCCCTCCTCGGCCACCGACCGCGAATGTCACAAGGCGGCCGGGCCCGGCGTCTTGGGTGCGACACCTGCGAACGCGAGCGGACGGGAGCCGGCGATGAGCGAGCGGAGCAAGCCAGCGACGGACCCGATCCTCCCTCCCGCCGACGGCGGCCGCCCGGATCCGGCCATGGACTCCGCGACGAAGGCGTTCACCGCCCACCGCAACCTGCTGTTCACCGTCGCCTACGAGATGCTCGGCTCGGCCGCCGACGCCGAAGACGTCCTGCAGGAGGCCTGGTTGCGGTGGACGGGCGTCGATCTCGGCACGGTACGCGACCAGCGTGCCTACCTGATCCGGATCACCACGCGCCAGGCGCTGGGCCGGCTGCGCACGCTACGCCGGCGCAAGGAGTCCTACGTCGGCCCCTGGTTGCCCGAGCCGTTGCTCACCACTCCGGATGTGGCCGAGGACGTCGAACTGGCCGACAGCGTCTCGATGGCGATGCTGCTGGTGCTGGAGACGCTCACGCCGACCGAGCGGGCGGTGTTCGTGCTGCGCGAGGTGTTCGACCTCGGCCACGACGAGATCGCCGAAGCCGTCGGCAAGAGCCCGGCCGCGGTCCGCCAGATCGCCCACCGGGCACGGGCACACGTCGCGGCGCGCCGGCCCCGCGGGGTCGTTTCGCCGGCCGAGGCCCGGGCCGCACTCGAGGCGTTCCAGCGAGCGGTCGAAACCGGCGACCTGCAGAGCCTGCTCGACATGCTCGCGCCGGACGTCGTCCTGCTCGGCGACGGCGGCGGAGTCGTGCAGGCGGTCCTGTCGCCCGTCGTGGGGGCCGACCGGGTGGCCCGTCTGCTGGCCACCGGGCCGAGCCGGATCGCCGCCGCGGTGTCACTGCGGCCGGCACAGGTCAACGGCCACCCGGCGCTGATCCTCCGGCTCGACGGCAAGATCGACACCGTCATCGCCATGCGCTTCGACGACGGCCGCATCACGGGGCTGTACGCCGTCCGCAATCCCGAGAAGCTGTCCCGGATCGGGCGGGAGACCGCCGTGAGCCGCTGAACCGCGGGAGCCTCCGGCCCGCGCTGCACGCTCGCCGACCGCCACCCGGCAGGCGGCGCGCTGCGGTGCCGCACCCGCACCGGCGGCGGCCCCGGCCGGCAGCAACCGACACCACCCGTGCCCGGACGCGCACCCCGGCGGGACCAGCACGCCACCCGCCCCCACCACGGCGCTCGGCGGCCACCCGCACGTCCGCCGGCCGTCACCGGCCTGACGGCCGAGTACGGCTAGCGGCGGCCGCGGGCGGCGACGATCTGGCCGATCGCCTTCTCGAGCGCGTACGCGGGGTCCGCTCCCCCGCCCTTGACCTGCACGTCGGCCTCGGCCACCACCTGCAGGGCGCGGGCCACGCCGTCCGCGTCCCAGCCGCGTAGCTGTTGCCGTACCCGGTCGATCTTCCACGGCGGCATGCCGAGTTCTTTGGCCAGCCCGGCGCCGCGCAGCCCGCGCGGCGCCCCGCCGACCTTGGCCAGGGAGCGTACGCCCTGGGCCAGCGCGCTGGTGATCAGTACGGGGGCGACACCTGTCGCGAGCGCCCAGCGGAGCTGCTCCAGCGCCTCGGCGAGCCTGCCCTCCACCGCCCGATCGGCCACCGTGAAGCCGCTGACCTCCGCCCGCCCGCGATGGTAGCGCGCGACGGCCTCGTCGGTGACCCGGCCACCGGTGTCGGCGACGAGCTGGCTGCATGCGCCGGCCAGCTCCCGCAGGTCGGTGCCGACCGCCTCGAGGAGGCTGCGCGCGGCGTCCTCGCCGATGCTGCCGCCGGCGCGGCGCACCTCGGCGCGCACGAACGCGACCCGGTCACCGGGCCTGGTGACCTTCTGGCAGGTGACCTTGCGCGCGCCGGCCTTCGTGAGGGCGTCGAGCAGCGTCTTGCCCTTTGCGCCGCCCGCGTGCACGACGACGAGATCGATGTCGTCGGCGGGATCGGCGGCGTACCGGCCGATCTCGGCGGCCAGATCCTTGCCGAAGTCCTGCGCCGACCGCAACACGACGACTCGCCCGCCGCCGAACAGCGACGGCGAGGTCAGCTCGGCCAGCGCGCCCGGCGCGAGCGTGGCGGGGGTGAGCTCGTGCACCTCGACGTCGGGCTCGCGCGCCCGGGCGGCGGTGACGACCTCCCCGATAGCCCGGTCGATCAGAAGCTCTTCGTCGCCGACGATGAGGGTGAGACGTTCGGAAGGCACGTGTGCAGCATGCCACGTCACCGGCCGTGGTCGCCGCCGCGTCGCCCGCTCGCCCTGCGCCGACGGCGCCGTCCGGCCCGGACGCCCGCGCCGCCGCCCGGCCGCTCCGGAGCCCACACCGTCATGCGGCCGCTCCGGAGCCCGCCGATCGCACGGCGCTACGTCGATCTCCGCCGAACCGGATCACTCCCGCGCTCGCCCCGCTGACGGCGCACTCCGCCCCCTGTGACCAGCCGCTCCGAGCCCGTCACGTCACCGGCGCCGCGGTGTCGGCGCACCAGCGGATCCTTCCGGCACACGCCAGTTCACCGGCCGGAACGCGACGGCGCGCAGGTCGCCTATGTCGTCGTTCTTCGGGTCCGCGGGCAGGCCGAGGAACCGGACGAGCGCCCGCCACGTCAGCGGATACGCCTCCTTGTAGGCGACGAGCACGGCGCGGCGCTCCTCTTCGGGCAGGAACCGGTGCTCCGGCTCGGGAAAACGAAGATGCCCGATGCGGATCTCCAGCGCGCGGCCGGCCCGCAGGTTCTTGTACCAGTCGGCTCGGGGTCCCCAGGCTGAGAAGACGAGGACCTCGCCGGTCTCGTGGTCGAGACGGGCGACCTCCAGCACCGTCTCGCGGCGCAATCCGGTCAGCCGGCCCTGATGGGCGAGGTAGAGGAAACGCTTGCCGAGCAGCGGGCCCAGATCCCGGTGGTACAGCCACAGCGGCGCGCGCACCACGCGGCGTAGGAACCCATGCGGCCGGCGGGCACTGGAGATTCCTCGGGTCACCAGTACATGATGCCGTGATCACCCGATCGGCGACATGGGGGGCACCGGCCCAATCCGACCGATCGGCCGGGTATGGGCGCGTCTCATCGGCGGCCCTGCAGTACCCGGCCCTCGCACCGCAGCCCCTCACACCGCGGTCCGGTAGCGCCTACGCAGGCGGCGTGCGGCCGGTACCGCAGCCGGGCGATCTCCGGGCCGACGGACCCCTGCCCGGCCTACGGGCCACACAGCGGCGGACGTAATTCCCGCCCTCACAGCTTGATCGTCGCGTTCGGAGCGAACGGCGGCGGAGCGGGAATCCAGGACGCTCCGAGGGGGTTTTGTCGAGCGTGTTCGACGACATCCGGCTGAACGTGCTCGACCTGGTGCCCGTGACCTCGCAGACGACCCCCGGGGCCGCGCTGCGCGCCAGCATCGACCTGGCCCGCGAGGTGGAACGGCTCGGCTATAACCGGTTGTGGGTGGCCGAGCACCACAACATGCCCGGCATCGCCAGCTCGTCCCCGCCCGTGCTGATCGCGCACATGGCCGAGGCGACGAGCACCCTGCGGGTCGGCTCGGGCGGCGTGATGCTGCCGAACCACGCGCCGCTGGTCGTGGCGGAGCAGTTCGGCATGCTGGAAGCGCTGCACCCCGGCCGCATCGACCTGGGCATCGGACGTGCGCCCGGCACCGACCAGGCCACCGCGTACGCCCTGCGGCGGACCGCCGATCTGAGCGTGGACGATTTCCCCAAGCATCTCGCCGAGTTGCGGGCGTTCCTCGACGGATCGTTCCAGGGCATCCGGGCCGTGCCCGCGGCGGAGAACCCGCCGGAGATCTGGCTGCTGGGTTCCAGCGACTTCAGCGCGCGGCTCGCCGCCGCGCTCGGGCTGCCGTTCGCCTTCGCGCACCACTTCAGCGCACGGTTCACCGAGCCCGCGCTCGAGTTGTACCGGTCGGGTTTCCGGCCGGCCGGACCGCTCGCCCGTCCGCACGTGATGGTCACCGCGGCGGTCGTCTGCGCCGACACCGATGAGGAGGCTCGGCGGCTGGCTGCGCCGATGGGCCTGTCGATGCTGCGGCTGCGGGCCGGGCGCCCCGGCCCGCTGCCGACCCCGGAAGAAGCGCAGGCCTACCCGTACACGCCGCAGGAGCGCGAGGCGATCGGCCTGATCACCGAGTCGCACATCGTCGGCGGCCCGGACACCGTGCGCAAGGGTCTGATGGACCTGCTGGAACGGACCCGCCCTGACGAGTTGATGATCTCCACGAACGTCGGCGACCCGGCCGCGCGGCTCCGCTCGTACGAGTTGGTCAAGGAGATCGTGGACGCCGGGTGACGACCGCGGGGCCGCCGCGGGCGCGGACGACCGCGATGTCGCCGTCGCGGTCGGTCCGGTAACCGCGCATCCCGAGACGCGCGATCAGCGCCATCGTCACGGGTGCCGGATGGCCGTAGTCGTTGTGCGCGCCGACCGAGGTGACGGCGACGCGCGCGTGCACCACCGCCAGGAAAGCCGGGTCGGTGTGGGACGACCCATGGTGTGGGATCTTGAGGACGTCGGCGCGGGGGACCCCGGATGCCAGCAGCTCACGCTGGGCGTCGACCTCCACGTCGCCGCACAGCAGGACGGTCAGCCCCGGCCAGCGGGCCAGCAGCACGATGCTCGCGTTGTTGACGGCGGTGCCGGGATCACGGGTCGACACCGGCCGACCCGGCGGCGGCGCGAGCACGGTCAGGGTCAGCGGCCCGACGGTCCAGACGTCGCCGACCGCGGCCGTGCGCACCGGACGGCCGGCGAGGAGGCGACGCTCCTCCCCTTCGCTGTCCGGGCTGATCAGCGTGGTACCGACCGAGCGGCCGTGCAGGACACCGGGCACGCCGTCGACGTGGTCGGCGTGCGGATGGGTGAGCACGAGCAGCGGCACGGCATCGACCCTCAGGTCGCGCAGGCAGCGGTCGATCAGCACCGGATCGGGGCCGGTGTCGACGACGACCGCGCGGCGTGGCCCGGCGGCGAGCGCGAGGCCGTCGCCCTGCCCGACGTCGCAGGCGACGAACAGCCATCCCGACGGTGGCCAGTCCGGTGCGAGGACGTCGACGGCGATGACGACCGCCACCAGCCCGGCCAGGGCTGCCGCAGCGATGCGGCGCGGCCACGGCCGCCGCAGAACGCAGGCGCCCGCGACGATGGCGGCGAGCAGCAGCAACGCACCACCCGGCCCCGCCGGCCACGGGATCGTCGCGTACGGCGCGCGGGCGCACAGCCGCGCCACACCGGTGATCCACCCGACCGCCAGCCCGGCCGGCACCACGGTGATGCCGGCGACGGACGGTGACGCGGGCGCGATCGCGGCGGTGAGGACGCCGAGAAGGGTCGCCGGCCCGACGGCGGGCGCGGCGAGCAGGTTGGCGGGCACCGAGACGAGGCCGACGCCGGTGCCGAGCATCGCAAGTACCGGAGCGCAGGCGACCTGCGCGGCGGCGGGGATCGCGAGCGCCTCGGCGAGCACGCCGGCCGGGCGGCCGGGCAGCCGCCGGGCCATCCGCCGGGCGAGCCGGCGCCGCCACGGCGGTGCCAGGATGAGGATGCCCGCGGTCGCCAGCGCCGACAGCGCGAAACCGTACGACCCGGCCAGCGCGGGGTCGGCGAGGATCAGGACGAGGACCGCGGCGCACAGGGCAGGCACGCCGCGACGTTCGCGTCCGGTGACGGCGGCGGTGAGCGCGATCGCGCCCATGACGGCTGCGCGCAGCACGCTCGGCGAGGGGCGCGCGACGATCACGAACACGACGACGGCGGCGCCGGCGAGCAGCGGGCCCGCACGGCGGCCGAGGCCCGCCAGTCGCGCGAGGACGAGCACCGCACCGACGAGCAGTGAGAGGTTCTCGCCGCTGACCGCCATCAGGTGGGTGAGCCCGGCGGTGTCGAACGCGTCGGCCAGGTCGGGCGTGAGCAGGGACGTGTCGCCATCGACGAGGCCGGGCAGGACACCGCGCTGGTCGGACGGCAGCCGTCGCGCCGCGGCGCGCAGCCGGGCGCGGATCAGGGCCGCCCACCGCTGCGGAGGCGACGGGCCGCCGATGGCGTCGGGCGGACCGCGCACCAGGCCCACCGCCGCCAGCAGCTCACCGTGCCGAGGGGTGACCAGCCGGGCGGTCAGCCGGACCTGCTGGCTGGGCACCAGGCGTTTCCACCCGGCATCGCCGGCCAGCAGGAGGGCCGGCACGCGGACCCGCCATCGCTCCACGCGCTCCACCCGGACGGGCACCATCACCGTCTCGCGGTGCCGCATCGATCCGACCTTCACGATGACCTGCGGGTCTGCGGTCACCACCGCCGCCAGCGCCACGGTCGCCTCCCGGCGGGCCGACTCGCGCACCGGCCCGGACCCGACGGCCGTGAGCCGGAGCGCGACCCCGGCCGACGACGCGGCCACGCAGACCAGCATCGCCACCATGCCCATCCGGACACCCGACCGGCCCCGCCCGACCGGCGCGACCGACGTGACCGGCGCGGGCGCCGCGTGCCCGGCCGGCGGCGACGGCGGGATCGCCGACGCCGGCAGCACCGGCAAGGCTTCCGACGCCGCCGACCCAGACGACGCCTGCGGGGCCGGCGGTGAAGGCGGGGCTTGCGACGCGGACGACGTCGGAGGGGCGGGTGGCGGAAGAGCCGGGCTGCCGTCGTCGTGTCGGGTCGAGGGGCCTCCGGGCCGGGCGTGGGCGGCGAGCGGGCCGGCGAGCAGCACGGCCGTCGCGGTGATCGCGCCGACAGCGGTGACGTACGCGGCGGCGGCACCGAGCCGGGGCAGCGCGAGTGCCGCCAGCCAGGCGGCCACGGCGGGGCCGGCCAGCCGCAGATCCTGCCCGGCGAGCACGCCGCGCCACCTGCCCGACATGCTTCGCCGCCCGGCGAGCACGCCGTGCCACCCGGCGGGCACTCCGGTGCCGGACGGCCCCCGGCCATCTCCTCGGCCTCCGCCGCCCCCACCGGCACCGCCCCGACCGGCACCGCCCCGACCGGCACCGCCCCGACCGGTACTGGTGCGCGGTGCGGCCCGCGTGCCCGGCACCGGGCCCGGACCTTCCCAGGCCGCGGCACTCGTGCGGGCGCCCGCGCAGGACCGGGGCTTCACACCCGGACCAGGCCCTTGAGGTCGTTGAACTTCGCCGGCCCGATGCCGGACACCTGCCGCAGCTCCTCGACGGAGCGGAAGGGCCCGTGCTGGGTGCGGTAGTCGACGATCCGCTGGGCGAGCACCGGGCCGACGCCGGGGAGCTGGTCGAGCTGGGCGACGGTCGCGGTGTTCAGGTCGAGCGGGACGCCTGCGGGTGCGGCGCCCGCGCCGGAGCCCGGTGGCGCCGCACCGCCGGGGGCGACGACGCCCGGGACGGGCGGAGCCGTGATGCCGACGAGGATCTGCTCGCCGTCGACGAGCACGCGGGCCAGGTTGAGCGTGCCGGGCTGTGCGCCGGACCGCAAGCCGCCCGCCGCCCGGATCGCGTCGATCACCCGGGCGCCGGCCGGCAGCGTCACCACGCCCGGGTGGCGCACCTTGCCGGCGACGTCGACGGTCACCGCGGAGGGCGACGGGCTCGGCGTCGCGGCGGCCGCCGGCTCCGGGGCCGCGGCGGATGCGCGGACCGCCCGGATCGGCGCAGCCTCGGGAGCCGGGCGCGGGGAGGGGCGCGACCACCACAGGTAGGCCCCGGCCACCAGCGCCGCCACGAGGCCGACGATCGCCAGCACGCGGACGCCCGGGAGGCCGGGATCGAACCTCGGCGGCTCCTCCGGGTCGGCGGGCGGGACGCGTAACGCGGCGGCGGGCGGCGCGTCGCCGGGCGGCACACCGAACGGGCCGGGCGGCCGGAAGGCCGCGCGCAGCCGGTCGAAGACGGCGGCAGGGTCGGAACCGTTCATGGCGCCGACGCTAGGCGTCCGATGACCTACCGTGGCCGGGCCGGGACGAATTGTGGACGACTACGGCTCGCGGCGGGACACCCGCCACCCTCACGAGCCCGGGCCCGACGTGCGCGCCGATCACCGGCCCGACCTCGCCGACGTACACGTGGGGCGGTTTCGCGACGCGATTGCGCGCGGTCGGCGAGGGCCTCCGCGCGCGCCGGCGCGTCCAGGTGCTGCACCGCGATGTCGACGGGATGGCCGCCGGCCAGCTCGACCGCGAGCTCCCCGAGCCGGGCCAGCGCCCGCGGGGCCGTACGGACCTTCTCGAGCGGCCCTATCCGGCCGTCCGCGATGTGCAGCAACGGCTTGATCATCAATGCGGAACCGAGCAGGCTCGCCGCCCCGCCGATGCGGCCGCCCCGGCGCAGGTGCTCGAGCGTGTCGACGTAGAACAGCGAGCGGGTCGACCGGGCCCGGCGCAGTGCGGCGGCGGCCACCTCGTCGAGCCCGGCCCAGGGGAGGGGGGGGGAGGGGGGAGGGGGGGGGAGA
>JBEHYF010000200.1:0-8578 GCA_048498315.1 Actinomycetota bacterium | reverse complement strand
TCAAGTCCTCTCCTCCTCTACGCGCTCGCCGAGCGCGGATGCCCCGGTACGTCTCGCGCGGGGTTCGTTGGTGGATACGTCTGGATCCTCCCCCAGCCGAGCCCGTTGGCGAGCACTGAGGGTCGCCTAACTTCCCCACCATTTCTCTCGACGTCAAGGTATCACGAGTTATCTCGACATCAAGGTAGTTTGCCAGCACTTGACAGCAACTGCTTCCGATATATCGTCGTCGTATCGCGAAGGATCTCAGAGAGGTCTTCAGAAGGGGGCACAGAACATGCACGGCACGACATTCGATGCGCCTCGGCAGGCGTGGGCGTGGCGCGGCGGTCGCGGGCGCGGACGGCGCGGCCCCTGGGGCCCGCCGTGGTTCCCGTTCGGCGGCCCGCCGCCGTGGGCCGAGGGCCGGGCCAAGGCCCGCCGCGGCGACGTCCGCGCGGCCATCCTCGCCCTGCTCGCGGAGGAGCCGCGCAACGGCTACCAGCTCATCCAGGCGATCGCCGAGCGCAGCGGCGGTGAGTGGCGGCCCAGCCCCGGCGCCGTCTACCCCGCCCTGCAGCAGCTCACCGACGAGGGGCTGATCGAGGCCACCGAGGACGACGGCCGCAAGACCTTCCGGCTCACCGACGCGGGCCGCGCGTACGTCGAGGAGCACGCCGACGAGGTGAACGCGCCCTGGGCGGCGATGACCTCCGATGTGCGCGACGACGTGCGCGACCTGTTCACGACGGCCGCGCGGACCGGCTCGGCCGTGATGCAGATCGTCCACGCCGGGTCGGAGAGCCAGATCGCCCAGGCGAAGGAGGTCCTCGCCGAGACCCGCCGGCGCCTCTACCAGATCCTCGCCGAGGACGAGTGACCCCGGCCACGGCGCGCGTGAGGAGGGTGGACCAGGGATGAGGACCGAGCGAACCCGAGGCAGCGAGCGGAGTGGCCGGCCGAACAGCGTCTTCCGGCCGTGCCTCCGGCACCACGAAGGTCGGCCGCGGAGTCAGTGAGGAGCGGTGAGCGAGACATGAGCAGCGATCGGCTGCGGGTCGGGGACGCGGAACGCGACGAGGTCGCGTCGGCCCTGCACGAGCACTTCGCGCAGGGGCGGCTCACCCGCGAGGAGCTGGACGAGCGCCTGACCGCGGCGCTGTCCGCGAAGACCGTCGGCGACCTGCGAAAGGTCACCGAGGATCTGCCGGCGGACGCGCCGCTGCCGCTGCCGGCGGTGACGGGTCGCGGCCGCGCGCCCGGCGCCCGCCGGGACGGAGCACGCCGGGGCGGGCCGGGCTGGGGCGGGCCGCCGTGGAGACCGTACGAGGGCGGGCCGCCGTGGGCGTGGCAGGCACGGCGGATGGCATACCGGGGCCGCCGTCCGCGTTTCGGGCCGCCCATCGGCCTGTGCCTCCTCGCGGTGTTCCTGATCGCGGCCTTCGGCGGCGGGTGGGCCGTCCTCCCGCTGGTCGTCCTGCTGTGGGGGGCGATGGCATTCCACGGCATCCGGCGTGCGCGCCGATGGCACCGCTCCGCCGGGTGAACCCGGCGCGGCTCCCGGCCGACCCCGGCACGGTCGCGCCCATGCGCCGGGCCGGCTCGCCTCGGCCGCCCGGCCGCGTGTGCAAGTGGCTTGCAGAGCTTGCGAGAGCGATGGCCGGTCGCTTGCGGCATCGTCCACCTCGGTCGCGGCGCGCCGCACGGGCGGAGCCGGGACGGCGCGGCGGAGGACGGAGACGCGCGCCGCACCGGATGGCATGCGCGGCACGATCGCGGCACGGGCGGGGACGGGCCTTCTGCAAGCCACTTGCGGCGGTTTGCAGCAGGCACGGATGCGGACGGTCGCGGTTCGGGTGCGGCACGGGCGGGCGGGCACATGGTAGGAGTACGCCGGCCGTCCCGGCAGGCGCCGGTGCCGCGCCGCGGTCAGGCGCGCGAGGCGCCGACCGGGTCCGCGCCGAGGCGGGCGAGGACGCCGATGGGGTCTTCGAGGAGCGGCTCGAAGGCCAGCTCGGCGGCACCGATGATCTGGGCGTCGGGGCCGAGCACGGAGGCGGTGAGGCGTACCTGCTCGCGCGGGGCGACCAGTGAAGAGCGTGCCACGGTCTCCCGCACCACGTCCTCGGTGACCTGGAACAGCTCGCCGAGCGGGCCGCCGAGCACGACGATGCCGGGGTTGAAGGTGTTGACGAGCATGCCGACGGCGATGCCGAGCCAGCGGGCGACCCGCGCCGCGGCCCGGGCCGAGTCCGGTTCGCCGGCCGCCGCCCGCGCCAGCACGTCGCGGTAGGCCGCCAGCCCTCCGCCGGTGGGGCGGCCGGCCGCGCGCAGCAGGGCGTCGACGCCGGTCTCGGTCTCCAGGCAGCCGATGGATCCGCACCGGCACGGCCGCCCGTCCGGGTTGACCCTCAGGTGCCCGATCTCGCCGGCGTAGCCGCCGCGGCCGCGCAGCGGACGGCCGCCGATGAGGATGCCGCCGCCGATGCCGATCTCGCCGGAGATGACGATGACGTGGTCGTACCCGGCCGCCACGCCGCGCCAGTGCTCGGCGAGCGCGCCGAGGTCGGCGTCGTTCCCGATGACGGCGGGCAGGTCGAGGCGCTCGGCCAGCCGCGCGCCGAACGGCAGGTCGACCCACCCGAGGTTCGGCGCGAAGCGCAGCAGGCCGTCCTCGCGGCGGATGACGGCCGGCACGGACAGCCCGACGCCGACGCAGCGGGACCCCTCCGGCGCTCCGCGGCGCAGCCGGCCGCACGTGTCGACGATCGCGTCGACGGTCACGTCGAGGTCGCTCCAGTCCCGCGCCGAGTCCAGGTCGACCCGTTCGAGGAGGCGCCCGCCGAGGCCGACCCGCGCCACCGCGAGGTGCCGCACCCCGAGGTCGACGGCGAGCACGTAGGTGGCCCCGGAGCAGGGCACGACCTCCAGAGACGGCCGGCCGGCTCGCCCCCGGGCGGCCCTCGCGGGCCGCTCGGCGACGAGCCCGGCCTCGGCCAGTTCGGCGACGAGGTCGCCGATGGTGCTGCGGTTCAGCCCCATGTCGGCGGTGAGCGCGGCCCGGGAGCGATGCCCGTGCCGGTGCACCTCGGTGAGGATCGTGCCCAGGTTGTGCCGTCGGACGTCGTCCTGGGTGGAGCCGCGGATCCGCCGCCGTGTCACGAGGCGATCCGTGCTCAGCGACCCGTCGCGGAGCGCCGGCGCCGGGTCAGCGCGTCGATGCTCGCGGCGAGAAGAAGGAAACCACCCGTGATGAGGTAGTTCAGGTACGCCTGCGCGTTCAGGAGGCCGAGCCCGTTGTCGATGATGGCGATGACGAGCCCGCCGAGGATGGCGTCGCGTGCCTTGCCCTTGCCGCCGAACAGGCTGGTGCCGCCGATGACGGCCGCGCCGACCGCGTACAGCAGCGTGTTCCCGGCGCCGGCGTCCGGGGTCACGGAGTTCAGGCGGGAGGCGGCGACGATGCCGCTGATCGCCGCCAGCACCGAGCCGATCATGAAGACCGACATGCGGATCCTGGTGACGTTGATGCCCGCGCGCCGCGCCGCCTCGGCGTTGCCGCCGACGGCGTACACGTGCCGCCCGTACGCGGTCCGGCCCAGCACGAACGTGCAGATGATCAGGAGCATCGCGACCAGGGGCACGCCCCACGGCACGCCGCCGAAGTAGACGAGTGGGCTGTTCGCGCGGTTGAGGTTCAGGACGTACGTGCCGCCGAGCAGCGCGATCGCGACCAGCACGATCTGCGCGACGACGAGCGGGAGCGGACGGCGGGACAGGCCCTTGACGCGCTGCCGCTGCCACCGGAAGAGCAGCAGGGCGGCGTACCCGACCGTGCACAGGGCGGCGAGCGTCCAACTCAGCCACCGCGGCATGAACTCGTTCGCCAGCGCGTACACGACCTTGTCGTGCACCGGGACCGTGCCGCCCTCGCCGATCAGCTTCAGGGCGATGCCCTGCAGGCCGAGGAAGAGGGCGAGGGTCACGACGAACGACGGTATTCGCACGATCGCGACCAGCGCGCCGATGAAGGCGCCGATGATCAGGCCGGTCACGCCGGCGGCGACGATCGCGACGTACCAGGGCTGGCCGGCATCGACGAGCAGCTTGGCCATGACCGCGGCGCACGCGCCGCTGGCGACGCCCGCCGACAGGTCGATCTCGCCGAGCAGCAGGACGAACACCAGGCCCATCGCGAGGATGGTGACCGGCAGCGCCTGTGTGAACAGGTTGGCGATGTTGCGGGCGGACAGGAACAGGCCCGGGCGCAGCGCCCAGAACAGGATGATCAGCGCGACGAGACCGAAGACCGCTGGCAGCGCGCCGAGGTCGCCGGACCGCAGCTTGACGATGTACTCGTTGATCGCATCCGAGACGCTGCGTTCCCGGGTGTCGATGGAGAAGTCGGCGTCGGCCATCGTCGGCGCCGGGGCCGGGGCCGTCTCCGGCCGGGGGGTTTCGGTGGACACTGTGAACCTCAGATGCTTTCTGCCGCGGTCGCCGGGGCGAGGCCGAGGTCGCCGGAGCGCCCGGTGGTGATCAGCTCCACCACCTGGCTGTGGGTGACGTCGGTCCGCTTGACGTCGGCGGCGACCCGGCCCAGGTACAGGGCGGTGATCCGGTCGGCCACCTCGAAGACGTCGTTCATGTTGTGCGAGATCAACACGACGCCGTGCCCGGTCTCGGCGAGACGCCGCACCAGGTCGAGCACCTGGCGGGTCTGCGCCACGCCCAGCGCGGCGGTCGGCTCGTCGAGGATGACGACCTTCGACTCCCACAGCACGGCCTTGGCGATCGCGACGGTCTGCCGCTGGCCGCCGGACAGGCTCGCGACCTGCTGGCGGACCGACTTGACCGTGCGCACCGACAGCCTGGCCAGGGTCTCGCGGGCGGCCTGTTCCATGGACGCCTCGTCCAGGACGACGCCCTTCTTCCGCTCGCGGCCGAGGAACATGTTCTGGGCGATGTCGAGGTTGTCGGCCAGCGCCAGGTCCTGGTAGACGATCTCGATGCCGAGCGCCGCGGCGTCGCGCGGGCCGGCGATGTGCACGATGCGGCCCTCGAAGGTGATCTCGCCCGAGTCGATCGGGTGGATGCCGGCGATGCACTTGATGAGGGTCGACTTGCCGGCGCCGTTGTCGCCGACCAGGGCGGTGACCTGGCCGGGGTAGACGGCGAAGTCGACGTCGTGGAGCACGTGGACGGCTCCGAAGCTCTTGTTGATCCCCGAAAGCCGCAGGACGGGGTTCCCGTTCTCAGACACGCTCATGACTCCCTGGAAAGGCGGGAAAGGGCCCGGAAGGCGCGAAGGGGCGCCCGGTGACCCGGGTGCCCCACC
Organism: Actinomycetota bacterium; assembly: GCA_048498315.1. Lineage (GTDB taxonomy): Bacteria > Actinomycetota > Actinomycetes > Streptosporangiales > Streptosporangiaceae > Actinoallomurus. Next base: position 3,261 of record JBEHYF010000200.1, on the reverse strand, counting down.
GGCCTACTGGATCCCGGCCGCCTTGCACTTGGCGGCGTAGGACCCCGTGCAGAGCTGGTCCTTCGTGACGAATCCGTCGTCGACGACCTGCTTGACGTTGTCCTTGAAGATGCCGATCGGCTTGAGCAGGATCGACGGGACGTTCCGCTTCCCGGTCGGGTCGTTGGCGGTTCCGTTGGTCTGCGGCTTCTGACCCTTGGCCAGTGCGGTGACCACCTGGACGAGACCGTCGGCCTCCTGCTTGATCGGCTTGTAGACCGTCATGCACTGCGTGCCGTCGAGGATGTTCTGCAGACCCTGCGGGGTGGCGTCCTGGCCGGTGACGGGCACCTTGCCGGCCACGTTGTTCTTCTTCAGGATCGAGATCGCGGCCTGGCCGAGGCCGTCGTTGGCGGCCAGCACGCCGTCGATCTTGCCGTGCTGCTGGGTGTACATCTGCTCGAAGATCGTCGCGGCCTTCTGGTTGTCCCAGTCGGGCACGGCCTGCTCGGCGACCTTCTTGTAGCCGGTCACCTTGTCGAGGACCTCGTGCGCGCCCTGCTTGAAGAGGGTGGCGTTGTTGTCCGTGGGCGAGCCGTCGAGGTAGACGATGTTGGCGGCCTTGTTCCCGAGGCACTTTTGCAGGCCCTCGCCCTGGGTGCGGCCGACCTGCACGCCGTCGAAGGAGACGTAGTAGTCGGCGGAGCCGCCGAGCGTGAGACGGTCGTAGTCGATCGTCTGGACGCCCTGCTGCTTGGCCTTGCTCTCGATCGCGGCGCCGGAGTTCGAGTCGAGGTTGACGATCGCGAGGATGGTCACGCCGCTCGTGATCATCTGGTCGGCGATGGTCTGCATCCGCTGCTTGTCGCCCTCGGCGTTCTGGATGTCGGCCGGGATGCCCGCCTGCTTGAACGCCGCGGTCAGCAGCGGACGGTCGAAGCTCTCCCAGCGGACCGAGGATTTCGTGTCCGGCAGGATGATGCCGACCTTGGCCTTGGGCTTGGCCGTACCGCCGCCCTTGTTGTCGTTGCCGCCGCAGGCGGCGAGGCCGGTCGTCGCCAAGGCCGCGATCGCAGCGAGACACGCCGTGCGCTTGAGAATCACGTCGACACCTCTTCAGGCTCCCCAGGAACGGTTTGTTTGGCCGCACAACGTATTAGCCACGCCCAGGTCCGTATAGAGCCAGAGGGCCGGAGCAACCACACGGTTACAACATCGAAATCTCACCGTCACATAGCACCACGAAGTCGACATATCACCCAGCAGGCCGTCGCTTCCCAGCGGCGCCGCCGCGCCGCGGGCCGGGCCGAGGATGGCCGCGCGCGTTCGCCAATGGTGATCGCATCCCGCGTGGCGTGATCCCCCGCTTCCTGATAGCGGTCACCCCGCCGGACCAGGAAGGCTAGCCTTGACATGAGGTGATCACGTGGGAAGCCGAATCGGTGTCACCGGGCTGGCCGTCATGGGCCAGAACCTGGCGCGCAACATCGCGCGCCACGGGTTCCCGGTGGCCCTGCACAACCGCACCGAGAGCCGCACCAAGCAGCTGATCGAGCTGCACGGCGGCGAGGGCGACTTCACGCCCGCACACACCCTTGAGGAGTTCGTCGCCGCCCTCGACCGGCCGCGCCAGATAGTGATCATGGTGAAGGCGGGCGCGCCGGTCGACGCCGTGATCCGCGAGCTGGTGCCGCTGCTCGACCGCGGCGACATCATCATCGACGGCGGCAACTCCTTCTTCGAAGACACCCGCCGCCGCGTCGCCGAGCTCGCCGAGCACGGCATCCGCTTCGTCGGCGCCGGCATCTCCGGCGGCGAAGAGGGCGCCCTGCACGGCCCCAGCATCATGCCCGGCGGGCCGCGGGAGGCCTACGACGAGGTCGCGCCGATCCTCACCGCCATCGCCGCGCAGGTCGGCGGCATGCCGTGCTGCGCCTACATCGGCCCCGACGGCGCCGGCCACTACGTCAAGATGGCGCACAACGGCATCGAATACGCCGACATGCAGCTCATCGCCGAGGCCTACGACCTGCTCAGCACGGCCGTTGGGCTCAGCGCCCCGGAGATCGCCGAGATCTTCGGGCAGTGGAACGCCGGCGACCTGGAGTCCTACCTCATCGAGATCACCTCGATCGTGCTCGGGCACACCGACGCCGCGACCGGCAGGCCGCTGGTCGACGTGATCCTCGACCAGGCCGAGCAGAAGGGCACCGGCCGCTGGACCGCCCAGTCCGCGCTGGAGCTGGGCGTGCCGGTCACCGCCATCACCGAGGCCGTGTACGCGCGGGCGCTGTCGGCGCGCAAGGACGAGCGCACCAGGGCATCGAAGGTGCTGCCCGGCCCGTCCGGCGGCCGTGCGGGAGCAGACCTCGTCGACGCCGTCCGCGACGCGCTGTACGCCTCCAAGGTGGTCGCCTACGCTCAGGGCTTCGAGCAGATCGGCGCCGCCTCACGCGAGTACGGCTGGAACGTCGACCCGGGCACGCTCGCCACGATCTGGCGGGGCGGGTGCATCATCCGCGCCCGTTTCCTCGACCGCATCAAGGACGCCTACGCCCGCGACCCGGGCCTGTCGAACCTCCTGCTGGACGACTACTTCCGCGACGCCGTCGCCGGCGCGCAAGACGCCTGGCGCACCGTCGTGTGCACCGCTGTGGAGCTCGGCGTGCCCACGCCCGCGTTCTCCGCCTCGCTGGCCTACTACGACGGCTTCCGGCGCGAGCGCGGTCCGGCATCGCTGATCCAGGGGCTGCGCGACCACTTCGGCGCGCACACCTACCGGCGGATCGACCGCCCCGGCGTCTTCCACACCCTCTGGTCCGAAGACGGCCGCGAGGTCCAGGCCGGCTGACGGGCGTCCCGCACGGCACCGCAGTGCAAACGCCGCTCCGGCCACGCTCCGGCGCGGCGCCGCACCGTGCCCGCACGGTCGGCTCGCACGGGCCTGACGAGCCCCTGCCGTCCCGCCACGAACCGCGGGTACGGGCGGGGGCCGGTGACGACCTCCCCGCCTTCCGGTCCGCCGCGGTGCCGGCGGGCGGTGCCACGTCCGGCAGCGCCGCGGGCCGCCGGCAGGCGGGGGACCGCCTGTCCCGCGGGCAAGCCGGACTCGACCACCACAGCCGGCACCCCCGCTCCTCGCCGGCAGGTGCACCGGCCCCCGCCGCTTGCCTGTCGAACCAGGTCGAGCCCGACGCGGCGCTGCCCTAGCTTGATCTTTAACCCGTGGGTCGGAGATGCGACCCCCGGTTGATCATGGATGAAGCCCTTGGGTGATCATTC
>JBEHYF010000199.1:0-8603 GCA_048498315.1 Actinomycetota bacterium | reverse complement strand
GCCACGGACGGCGCGACCACGGACGCCCCCGCCACGGACGGCCAGGCCACGAACGGCGTGCCCGGCGACCGGCCGGCGAGGGACGGTTCGGCCGCCGACGGCGCCGGGACGGATGGTGCGCCCGGCGTCGGCGTCGCGATGCGAGGGGTGGCGACGTACGGCCCGGTCGATGAGGGCGTGGCGGTCGACGAAGGCCCGGCGGACGACATGGCCGACGACGGGGTCGCCGGTGACGGTGTGGTGGCCGGCGATCGAGGTTCCGGGCGGCGCGGGGCACGGCGGGTGCCGTGGGCGCCGGGGGTCGCGTGGGCGGCGTTCGCGGGCGGGCTCGGGCTGTACTGGATCCCGTTGCGGCACGTCCGCGTCGACCACCTGGGCGGATATGGGCTGGTCGCGGTGCTTCCGGTGGCGACGTTCGCGGGCCTGGCGCTGCTCGTGGCGTCCTTCGCGGTCGCGCTCTGGCTCGCCCGGCCGCACCGGCTCCTGCTGGCGCTCCATCTCGTGGCGATCGTCGTGTCGCTGCACGGCCTGGCGCCGGCGCTGGAGCCGTACGCGCGGCCACCGACGGCCTGGCAACACTACGGGTTCGTCGAGTACATCGGCCGCACCGGGCACGGCGACTACTCGCTGGACGCGAGATTCAGCTGGCCGGGTTTCTTCGCGCTGATCGCCTTCGTGACCCGTGCCGCCGGCATCGGGAACCTGGAGCCGATCCTGCACTGGTCGCCGGTCGTGTTGCAGCTGATGTACCTGGCGCCGCTCTACCTGATCCTGCGGACGATGCGGGCGGGCTGGCGCGCCCAGTGGTTCGCGGCCTGGCTGTTCGTCGTCGCGGACTGGGTAGGGCAGGACTACTTCTCCCCGCAGGGCTTCACCTACTTTTTCTACCTGCTGTTCGCGGGCGTGCTGCTGAACTGGTTCCGCCCGCGTCCGCGGCCCGCGCCGTGGATCGCCCGTACGGGGCGGGTGCGCACGTTCCTGTTCGGCCCGATGGCGGCGGGCGAGCGGCCGCCGCCGGACGCCCCGGTCGCGCTGCGTGTCGCGCTCTTCCTGCTGCTGGTCGTCGCGTACGCGGTGACGGCGGCGAGCCACCAGCTCACGCCGTTCCTGATCCTGTTCGTCTGCGCCGGGCTGGTGCTGGTGGGCCGCTGCACGGCGCGCGGCCTGCCGGTGCTGCTCGGGGTGATCGCGGCCGGCTGGGTCGGCTTCATGACGACCGCCTACTGGGCGGGCCACATCGACGACCTGTTCTCCGGCGCGGGCGCGCTGCTGGCCAACCTGACCGGCGGAGTCGCCGGCCGGGTCACCACGGGCAGCGAGAGCCTCGCCACGATCCAGACCGGCCGGATCGTCATCGCCGCCACCGTGCTGGTGCTGGCGGTGCTGGGCGCGGTGCGGCGGCGCCGGCGGCGCATCGACGACCGGGTGGCGCTGGTGCTGCTGGCCGCGCCGTTCCTGGCCGCGGGCCTGCAGAACTACGGCGGCGAGATCGCGCTGCGGGTGTACTTCTTCGTCCTGCCGGGTGCCTGCCTGCTCGCGGCGTACCTGTTCTTCCCGGCGACGTTCGCCGCGCCGCGGCGGACCCTCGCAGTGTGCGCGGCGAGCGTGGCGGCGCTGGCGATCGCGGGCGGCTTCGTGTTCGTGCGGTTCGGCAACGAGTCGTTCGAGCAGGTGCGGCCCGGGGACGTGCGGGCGTTCGGGGCGATGTTGCGGGACAGCCCGGCCCAGGTGATCGACGTGGTCTGGCTCGCGGACCCGCACGACGACGCGGGCTACTTCCCGATGATGCCGTGGGGCGCGCGGGAGACGGAGCACTTCGACTACACGGCCGTCCGGGCGCCTGCGAACCCGTCCGACATCTCCGGCATCATCGCCGCGTTGCAGGACCGGCCGGGCGCCTATTTCGTCACGACGCGCGGCAACGAGGCCTACAACCGCTACAACTACGGGCTTCCGGCCGGGTACGCGTCGCGGATGCGGGCGGCGCTGGCCGCCTCGCCACTGCTGCGGCCGGTCTTCGGCGACGGCGACGCGGTCGTGTACACGCTGCGGCGGCCGGTGGGCACGGCGCCGCCCCCGCCGAAGGCGCGGGGTTTCTCGTTCGGCTCGACGAGCTGGACGCCGGTCGGGCTGGTCTGCCTGCCGCTGCTGATCGTGGTGCTGGCGGCCAGGGAGATCGTCCGGCTGCGCCTGGCGCGCGGCGAGGAGCGGCGCCTGCGGCCGCTGACCTACACGGCCGTCTTCCTGCTCCTCGTAACTGGTTTCGTGATAACCGAGCGCTTTCTCGTATTGGGGGGCTGATGCGCCGAATGCAGCCGTCCAGCGATGTCGCCGTCGGCGCGGTCGTGGCCGCGGGAACGGCCGGAGCGGCGTTGACCCTCGCGGGGGTACGGTCGCCGGTCACCGGAGCGCTCACGCTGCTGTTCCTGCTGTCCGCGCCGGCGGCCGGTGCCGCGCTGCTGTTCCGGGGACTGGACCGGCCGGCCCGGGTCGTCGTCGCGGGGGCCGCGGCACTGGTCGTCGACACCGCCGTCGCGGAGACGATGCTCGCCACCTCGCGCTGGTCGCCGCGCGGCGGGATCGTCGCCGTGGGGGCCGTTTCGCTGGCCCTCGCGGCGCTCGCGGCAGCCGTACGGCGCCGGTCGGCGGGTGCGAGTGGCGCCGCCACGCCGGGCACCGGCCGGGACGGCGACGAGTCATGGATATTCCGGGACTGACCACGACCTGACGCGACATTCCACCGGCACCCTCCCGCGCGGTGGCGCGACCGGCGGTCGCGCCGCTCGCCGCCGTCGAATCTAGCGCCGCACCGGCGACGGAGCAGCGACGACACGCCATGGGCGGCCGAGGCGAAAACGTTCGCCGACTTGGCCAAGAGGATTTGGCCGTCCATTCTGATGTCCGGTGAGGCACTGGTCGGAAAAGAACCCGATAAGTCCGGTTTTTTTAATTCGCTCTTTATTGTCATCTTACTCGGGACTTATCTTGCCAAGGAAGTGCGCGGGAATGTTACAAACCACGGCGTCCTTCCAAAAGTACAGGAGCGCCGGTTCGTGAGGGCCATTGCGCCATTCCGACAAAAAAGGAGACCGACGTGCTGAAGAAGATGTGCGCCATCGGCGGCCTGGTCGTCGCCACGGCTGCCGGTGCCCTGACCACGACCTCATCCGCGAACGCGACGGTCCCGGCCTGGGGCTGGGGCGGGTGGAGCCACCACTCGTTGCGGTTCTGGCACGCACACCGCAGCTTCAACGGGAACGAAAACGCGCTCTTCAACCGGATCCGCATCCGGATCCGCAACCGCAACAACAACGTCGCCATCAACAACCAGCGGCAGCGGCAGCGTGAGCGGGAGTTCCAGACCCAGGACAACACCGACATCTTCTGATACGGCGTCGGAGGCCGGTGTCCTAGCCGCATCAGCGACTGACGCCATCAGGCGGCCGATCGAGCCGTCGAGTCGCTGAGCCGCCCGAATCGGGAGGGCGCCGGAGCCAGCGCTCCGGCGTCCCTCTCTCACATGCCCGACAGGCGTCCCGGACGGGATGCCCGAAAAATCTTCACGCAGTTGGTCCGGAGCCCATCGGCAACCACACGGGCGCTCTTCGGGGCGTCACCTCGGGAGGCGCTTCCGGGCCGCATTCGGCAGAAGGAGACCGAAGTGCTGAAAAACAAATGCGCCGCGATCGGCCTGGCGGGCGCAACGGCCGCCGGCGCCCTGTTCTCGGGTGCCCCGGCCTATGCGCAGGCCGACCTCGCGCAGGGCTGGCACCACCACCGTTTCCGCTTCTACCACAGGCACGCGAGCGCGAACCTGAACCGCAACCGGCCGCGCATCTTCATCCGGATCTACATCTACAACCGCAACAACAACGTCGCCCTCGCCGGCCAGCGGCAGCGCGAGCAGCAGCGCGAGCACCAGCGCCAGAGCTTGTTCGACCCGGGTGCCGTCGACGCCCAGCAGGAACGCATCGGCGCTCCCGGCGGCAACGGCGCTCCCGGCGGCGTCGGTGCTCCCGGCGGCATCAGCGCTCCCGGAACGCCCGCCGCCACGCCCGGGTCCGTGCTCGTTCCGCGAGCCCCCCGCATCGCCACCGTGCGGTCGTCCTGGACCGGCCGGTTCGAGCGTCCGACGATCGTGCGCGACCGGTCTGCTGTGCCGCAGGCGCAGCAGCCGGCCGACAGCCAGGCCGTGAGCCACAACGAGCCCGGCGTCGTCCGCCACAACCCGGCGAACACCTCCGCGTCGCCGTCGGGGACGGGCGCACAGTGATCCGGCGGGCCCGGCGCCCGGGGCCGGTCAAGCCGATAAGTCAATGATTTCGTCAGCGCCTTCGGGCCGCTGACACGCCACAGCCTCGGGGCTGGAGTCGCGAACTCCAGCCCCGGGGCTTTGTCGTCTCTGCGCCTTTTATGGCGAACTTACCCGGCGATTGCCGTATCCGGAGAGTAGTCGGGAAAGTACGGCTATGGCGCCCAAAACGGGCACCGATGGCCAATCGGCCATATCCGGCAACAAGGAGATGACGTGCTTAAGAAGACTAGCGCCCTCGGCGGGCTGGCGATCGCGGCCAGCGCCGCAGGCATCATGCTCACCAGCGCGCCCGCGTCCGCGCAGGTCCCGATGTGGCACCATCGCCACCACATCCGGATCGTCAACCACAACCTCAACGTCAACCGGAACCGCGTCATCGTACGGGTCCGCGTCGCCAACCGGAACAACAACATCGCGGTCGCGCGCAACCGCGGCTTCCGCTTCCGGCGCTTCGACGGTTTCTGGGGTCCCGGCGGATTCTGGGGTGACGGCTGCTGCCGCCGCCGCTTCGGTTTCGACGGCTTCGGCCGCCGCCGCTTCTTCGACGACGGCGTGACCGCCATCATCCGCGGCGGCGACGTCTTCGCGCACGCCGGCTAGCCATCCATGGAGGACGGCCGGCACGCCAGCGACGTCGTGTCAGCGGCTTTGTCAACGAATCAGTCGGTCTCTTCGTCCGGCGGAGCCGCGTGGGCCGTCCGGTCGGATCGGGCGCCGGAGTGTCCTACTCCGGCGCCCGGTGTATTGAGAAAAGGAGGTAGACACGTGCTGACGAAGAAGCGCGTTTTCGCCGGGGTGGTGACCGCCACGGCGGCAGGTATCCTGTTCACCGGCGCGCCCGCGAGCGCACAGCCGACCGCGGCCGGTGCCGCCTCGGCGAGCGCGGTCCAGGCCGCTCCGGTGACGACGACGGTGATCACGAGCGATCACCACCGCCGACATTACCGTCATTACCGGCACTATCGCCATTACCGGCACTATCGGCACTATCGGCACCGCCGCCGTCACTTCCGGCACTACCGCCACTTCAGACGTCATCGGCGGCACTTCCGGCACCGTCGGCCCTACTACCGGCATTACCGGCACGGCCGGTACGGCGGGTACATGATGGGGTTCAGCCGGACGACCGTGGCGAACCGTAACGCCAATGTGAACCTGAACCGGATCTCCACCGGCGCCATCGTGGCCAACCAGAACAACAACATCGCGATCGCGCGCGGCGGCGGCTTCGACCGCTTCCGCGGCTGGGACGGCTTCGACGGCTTCGCCGCCTTCCACTGACGGCGGCGAGGGCGACGGCAAGGACGTCCGCGCCCGGCAGGAGAGGGCCCGTGCGGGGTCGCGCTAGCGCGCCAGCCAGCGCACCTCGTACGGGCCCATGCTGAGCATCCTGCCGCCCAGCCGCGTACGGATCCGGGTGCCGGCGACGTTGACCGCCACGGCCTCGTGCGCCTGCGCGAGCACGCGGACGCGCGGATCGCCGGAGGGCAGGTCGACCAGCTCGGTGCCGGCGGGGAACCAGCGGGCGAAATCCTGCAACAGCGTGAGCATCCCACCGGGCGCGCCGCCGCCGGGCACCAGCGTGCTGATCCACAGACAGCCCTGGCAGCGCGCGTCCTGCGCCTCGTTGTTCCAGTACAGCACCGTGCTCACGCCCGTCCGCGCCAGCTCTATCAGCGCGGCGGCGTTGATGGCGATGCGCTCCTTTTCCGTCCAGGGCAGGCTCTCCGGCTCGACGTAGTACTCGTCCCACCAGATCGGCAGGCTCGTCTTCGAGCGCAGCCACTCGTCGATCGCGCCCAGCTTGCCCAGCGCGGTCACCGGGTCGGGGTAGACGTCGCGGTCGTCGCTGGCGGTCGGCCCGTCCACGGCGACGAAGTCGGCGCCGTGCTTGTGCGCCAGCCAGTAGTCCACGGCGTCCACCACCCGCTGGTCCACGCTCCCCCACGGGCCGCGGATCGCCGACGCGTGCCCGCGCACGAAGCTGTACATCGGAATGTACGGCCCGCCGACCCGCGCGTTCGGATTCGTCGCCTTCACCGCGTCGTAGACCTTGTTGTAGAAGTCGGTGTACGCCTTGTACTCCCAGCGGCCGGCCTTCTGGTCGAAGAACCCCTTCAGCTCGTTCCACACCGCGAAGTAGTGCACGTCCGGATAGCGCCGTACGACGGCGGCGGCGAGTTCGGCGAAGTCATCGTAGTGATCGGGGGTCGGTGCGACCTCCAGGCGGTTCCAGGCGGTCGTTCCGGGCGGCCCGCCCTTCATCCAGTCGGGCGCGCAGCACAACGTGATGACCGGCACGCCGTGCGTCCGCCGGATGTAGTCGATCCGCCGGTCGAGGGAGCGGAAGTCGAAAACGCCGGGATAAGGCTCTGGATTACCGGCACCCCAGCCCATGATGTGCTGGTTCTGAAGCACGGTCTGACGCGCGATGTTCCGCGCGGCGACACCGCTGGCCGGCCCCACGTCGGCGCTGTAGTCGGTGTGCGTGAAGCCCCACACGGGCCACGGGTCAGGGCCTGGCGCCGCAACGACGCCGATCGTTCGTTCCCGCCGGTCGTCGCCGCCGGTCACGGCCCTCCGTAACGCGAATCCGGCCGTGACGGCCAGCACGCACAGCACCGCGAGGCAGGCGACCAGGACCGGAGAACGCCGTAAGCCGTGGTTCACGGGCCGCCCCCGTCGGTCGCTCACCACGGCACCGTAACCCACGAATCGGCATTAATGGAAGGGCCGCGATATTTCATTCAGATCGCATAGGGCAATCGCCTGATCCCGTTGTCGAATGATGACAGCAGCCACTCCGGTTCGCCGGTCGCGCGGATTCCTGGAAGGCGGGTGAACAATTCCCGGAAGATCGCCGTGAGTTCGCGGCGGGCGAGATTCGCGCCGAGGCATCGGTGCGCCCCCGGCGCGCCGAATCCGACGTGCGGGTTCGGGTCGCGGGTGATGTCGAAGGCGTCCGGATCGGCGAACACATCCTCGTCGCGGTTGGCCGCCGGGTAGAACAACACGACCCGGTCGCCCTTGCGGAAGCGGTGCCCGTTCATCTCGTGGTCGCGGGTCAGCCGGCGCCGGAACTGGATGATCGGCGAGGCGTACCGTACGACCTCCTCGACCGCGCCGGCGATGCGGCCGTCGAAGTCGGCCATCAGCAGCGCCCGCTGGTCGGGATGGTCGGTGAACAGCTTCAGCCCGTGCGCGATCGCGTTACGCGTCGTCTCGTTGCCGGCCACCAGCAGCAGGTCGAAGAACGCGCCCAGCTCGCGCATCGACAGCCGCTCCCCGTCGACGTCGGCGTTGACCAGCGCGGAGACGAGATCGTCGCCGGGCGCGCGGCGGCGTTCGCGCCCGAGCCGCGCCATCAGCCGGTGCAGCGTCACGATGGCCCGCAGGTTGCCGGCCAGCAGCCGCAGGGTGCGCGGGCGCAGCAGGTCGCCGCGCACGCCGGAGTAGGCGGTCATCACGTCCACGCAGGCGGCGACGGTCGAGTGGTCCCGCTCCGGCACGCCCATCATCGCGCAGATCACCTTGATGGGCAGGCGAGCGGCGACGTCCGCGACGAAGTCGCCGGTGCCGCCGGTCGCCACGATGTCGTCGACGATGGCGGCGGCGGTGCGGGCGATGTGACCGTCGATCCGATCCAGCGTGCGCGGCGTGAACGCGCGCGACACCACCCGCCGCAGCCGCGCGTGCCGCGGGTCGTCCATATTGACCATCGACCGGCCGAACAGCAGCACCACCCACCGCGGCGGCTCCGGCGAGGTCGCGGCGGGCTCGCTGCTGAAGACCTTCGCGTCTCGGCTGGCCGATAAGACGTCGGCGTGCCGCACCAGCGCGTAGAAGCCCCGCCCGGACCGGGCGAACGGCACCCGCCGCTCGGGGAAGAACGGGGGCCGGCCGCGCGCCCGCAGCCGGGCGAAGGCGGCCAGCCGCTCCGCCGGCGGGCGTGCCCAGAACTCCAGGCTGCTCAGGTCGATGTCACCGGCCTGGGGATCGCCCCGGACCCCGGTACCGCGCTCGCCCGCAACGTCACCTCCGCGCCGGACCGGCCGCGTGCCCATGGCACCACTCCCCCCGCTCGGCGGGCACCCCCGCCCCCGCGTGTCGTCCCCTCGGACGCTAGCCCGAGAAGGCCCGGTTCGGAGCCGCCCGGCCGGATCGTGCCATCGAGCGGTCGCAACGCCCACCCCCGCGGGCGAGCCGCCCGCGTCACGCCCGGCGCTTGACCGCCGGGCGCGCGAGCGGCGGTGTGGGTACGCCGCGCATGGCGAGGCTGTGTTCACTC